>JAHZMC010000026.1 GCA_022599515.1 Betaproteobacteria bacterium | reverse complement strand
CCAACTCTCACAAGGTGAAAAATCTGTCGGAGAATTAGAGGTGTTAACGGGCATACAACAACCAACCCTCTCACAGCAATTAACGGTATTACGTGAGAACCAAGTGGTGCAAACACGTCGAGAAGGCAAAAATATATTCTATAGCGTCGCTAGCAAACCAGCGTTGGCGATTATTGATGTACTAGCAGAGCAACTCTGCAAACTAGATAAGTAATTAAAGGAAAATCATGGCACTAACCATTACAAAACATAACGAGCAATTTAGCAGTTCTCCACAAATCAATCCTGAAGATGTCGCAGAAATTGTACAACTTGGCTTTAAATCTATTCTCAATGCGCGTCCAGATAATGAAGGTGGCGTTGAACAACCGTTAAGTGACAACCTCAAAATAGCGGCAGAAGCAACAGGCTTAACTTACGTACACATTCCTGTTATTCCAAACAATATTCAGCCAAGTGATATTGATGCTTGTGCCAGCTTTGTATCCAATGCGCCAACACCAATATTAGGATTTTGCAAAACGGGCATGCGCGCAACCAGCCTGTATAAATCTACCCAGCAAGCGAGTCAAGCTGCAAACAATATTGGTAAACAAAACTGGTTGATGACTAAAGTGACAGGCTTTTTTAAAAACAAATGTTTACTAACTAAGCTATACCGCAAAATCACCACGACCAAGGCCTAAGTAGTAATCTATGTCGTCTATAGAGATAATCAGCGCCCTGCTAGGTACTTTGATTGGCTTTATCTTGGCACTCACTGGCGCTGGTGGTGGCATGTTAGCTATTCCATTATTGGTTTTCTTTTTACCTATTTCTATTTTTGAAGCAGCGCCTATCGCGCTGTTCGCTGTGTTTATAGGATCAAGTATCGGCGCCGTTCAAGGCTTGTGGGAAGGTGTCGTTCGTTACAAAACAGCACTCTTGATTGCTTTAACAGGGATTGTATTGGCACCATTTGGCGTTAAATTAGCGCAAAACAGCTCTAACCAGATATTAGGCATTACACTAATGGGCATCCTGCTCTTTATTGGCATTCGCTCCTGGCAAACAAAACGAAGCAATGCCGACAATTCACAGGCGCCCACACCGGCTTGCATGCTCAATCCAGCAACTTCCAAGCTTTTCTGGACAGCCTCTTGCACAAAACGCCTTATCAGCACTGGTGCATTAACTGGCTTCCTCTCAGGTCTGTTAGGCGTAGGTGGCGGCTTTATCATTGCGCCCAACTTACGCAAAGTGACCAACTTTAACCACCAGTCAGTCATCGCAACAACATTAACCGCCGTTTCTCTTATTGCTATTGGTAGCATTGCCAGCCATATTCACAGCAACACAATTAATTGGAATATTGCAATACCTTTTGCTGCCAGCTTAACCTTATCTATGTTAGCCACCAGCAAATTGATTAGCCATAAAATTTCAAGCACACTATCCCAAAAAGTGTTTGCAATACTGTGTTTCATCGCAGCGCTTCGCTTAGCGATGAATTCGTTAGCATAATCATCAAAAAAGCGTTAAATAGCAGCTACCTTAAAGCAAATCCAACAGCACCAATTTTTAATTTTGGTCGTTTTTAACTGAATTTGGACGCATTTAACATCTTTTTGCGACTGATGCTTGCGATTTACTCATACAGAAATTCATCTTTAATCGTAGCGAATGTGTCATTCCCCTACTGACAAACGGCTGTTTTAACTTGACCAAAATGCGTATTAAAGCGAAACTATCATTTTAGTATAGAACAACTCAATTCACGTTTAGTCACGCCAGTCATTCAAAAGATGGTCGCGCACGACTACAACACGGAGAAATCTCAAAGCATGGCAACGAATCCGCAAACTCGCTTAACAGAAACAGACCCGCAAGAAACACAAGAATGGTTAGACGCTTTATCATCCGTCATTCAAAATGAAGGTACAGAACGCGCCCATTTTCTACTTGAGGCGATGATTGATCAAGCGCGCCGCTCAGGCAGCAACTTACCTTATAACGCAACAACCGCTTACGTTAATACCATTCCAACCCATTTGCAGGCAAAACTGCCAGGCAACCCTGAAATGGAACGCCGCATCCGCGCCTTGATTCGCTGGAATGCGATTATGACGGTGCTACGTGCTAATGAAAAATCACCTGGTGTTGGCGGCCATATTGCTAGCTTTCAGTCAGCGGCAACTTTATATGATGTTGGTTTCAATCACTTCTTCCGCGCAGCGAATGAAAACTTTGGTGGCGATTGCATCTATTTCCAAGGTCACTCATCACCTGGCGTTTATGCCCGCGCTTACTTAGAAGGCCGCATTTCTGAAGCGCAATTAGATAATTTCCGCCAAGAAACTGGCGGCAATGGTTTATCAAGCTACCCGCATCCATGGTTAATGCCTGATTTTTGGCAGTTTCCAACCGTTTCAATGGGTATTGGCCCATTGGCTGGTATTTATCAAGCGCGTTTCTTAAAATATCTACACAACCGTGGCATTGCTGATACTAGCGACCGCAAAGTATGGGTATTCTGCGGCGATGGTGAGATGGACGAGCCAGAATCACAAGGTGCTATTTCATTAGCTGCGCGTGAAGGCTTAGACAACTTGATTTTTGTCATTAACTGTAACTTACAGCGTCTTGATGGTCCTGTGCGTGGTAACGGTAAGATTATTCAAGAGCTTGAATCAAACTTCCGCGGTGCGGGTTGGAATGCGCTTAAAGTCGTTTGGGGCTCTTACTGGGATCCATTACTTGCGATGGATAAAGATGGTTTGCTCAAAAAACGCATGGAAGAATGTGTGGATGGCGAGTATCAAAACTTTAAACAAAAAGGTGGCGCGTATACGCGTGAACACTTCTTTGGTAAATACCCAGAGCTTAAAGAAATGGTTGCTGCCATGTCTGACAACGACATTTGGCGCTTAAACCGTGGCGGTCATGATCCTCATAAAGTGTTCGCTGCTTATAACGCTGCGGTTAATCACAAAGGTCAGCCGACTGTCATTTTAGCCAAAACCGTTAAAGGCTACGGCATGGGCGATGCGGGCGAAGGTCAAAATACGACGCATCAACAAAAGAGTATGGATATTGATTCATTGAAGAAATTCCGTGACCGTTTTGACTTGCCATTGACTGATGAGCAAGTAGAGAAATTGTCTTACTACAAGCCAGCAGCCGATAGCCCAGAAATGCAATACATTGCAGAACGCAATGCTGCGATGGGCGGTCATGTGCCTAAGCGCCGTCAAAAAGGTAACGAATTAACTGTACCTGAATTATCAGCGTTTGATGCCATGTTAAAAGATACTGGTGAGCGTGAAATTTCAACCACCATGGCATTTGTGCGCATTCTTTCTACATTGGTGCGCGATAAAGAAATCGGTAAATTTGTCGTACCTATCGTGCCGGATGAAGCGCGTACATTTGGTATGGAGGGCATGTTCCGTCAATTGGGCATTTACTCTTCTATTGGCCAATTATATGAACCACAAGATTCTGACCAAGTGATGTATTACAAAGAGTCAAAAACAGGCCAGATTCTTGAAGAAGGTATTAACGAAGCTGGCGCATTCTCAAGCTGGTTAGCTGCAGCAACGTCCTATAGTGTGACGGGTGCGCAAATGATTCCGTTCTACATTTACTACTCGATGTTCGGTTTCCAACGGATTGGTGACTTTGCATGGGCGGCCGGTGATAGCCGTGCACGCGGTTTCTTGCTTGGCGCTACAGCGGGCCGTACTACATTGAATGGCGAAGGCTTGCAGCATGAAGATGGTCATAGCCATTTACTATCAGCAACGATTCCAAACTGTGTGTCCTACGACCCAACGTTCTCTTATGAGTTGGCAGTGATTATTCAAGAAGGTTTGCGCCGCATGGTGCAAAACCAAGAGGACGTGTACTACTACATCACGTTAATGAATGAAAACTATAGCCATCCGGCCATGCCAAAAGATTGTGAAGCTGACATTCTTAAAGGCATGTATAGCTTTAGCAAATCAAAAGCAAAAGGTGAAAAAGTACAGTTAATGGGTAGTGGCGTCATTTTACGTGAAGTGATTGCTGCTGCAGAACTACTAGAAAAAGACTGGGGCATTTCAGCAGATGTTTGGAGTGCGCCAAGCTTTACCGAATTACGTCGCGAAGGTTTAGATTGCGAGCGCTGGAATATGTTAAATCCAGAGAAAAAACAGCGCGTTAGTTATGTTGCCGAGTGTTTAAAAGACGCTAAAGGCCCAGTGATTGCTTCTACTGATTATATGAAGAGTTTTGCTGAACAAATTCAACGCTTTGTTCCTAACCAGTTTGTTGCATTAGGTACTGATGGTTATGGTCGTTCTGATAGCCGCGAAGCCTTGCGCGACTTCTTTGAAGTTGATCGCTACTACGTTGTTGTCAGTGCATTAAAAGCATTAAGCGACGAAGGCAAGTTACCTGCAGAAAAAGTGGCTGAAGCGGTGAAAAAATATAAGCTTAATCCAAATAAACCAAACCCAAGTACTATTTAAGTGTTTGGTTCGGAGTAAATAAATGAGTGTAAAAGATATTTTAGTGCCAGATATTGGCGATTTCGAATCAGTTGATATTATTGAAGTGCTGGTTTCACCTGGTGATACGATTGCTGTCGATGACTCTTTAGTCACTGTTGAATCGGATAAAGCGTCAATGGACATTCCTTCATCAGAAGCTGGCGTGGTCAAAGAAGTTAAAGTTAAAGTGGGCGATAAAATTGCTGAAGGCCACTTAATCATCACCTTAGAAGTAAGTGATGTTGCCGCAGAAGTAAAACCTGAAGCGCCAGCACCAGCTAAACAAGAGACGCCAGCACCTGTTAAAGAAGCGCCAAAAGCAGACATTCCAGAACCATCACGTCCTGCACCAGAGCCGCCTAAACAAGTACAGCCTGCAAGCACGCCAGCACCTGTTGGCGCGCATGTTGATACGAATAGAGAAGTGAAATCACACGCTAGTCCATCCGTGCGTAAATTTGCACGTGAGCTGGGTGTTGATCTTAAATTGGTAACAGGTTCTGGGCCAAAAAATAGAATTTTAAACGATGATGTGCAGGCCTATGTTAAAGGTGAGTTGGCTAAACCACGCTCAGACAGCATGGCATCTGGCGGCAGCGCACTATCAACTTTAGCAATGCCGGTCATCGACTTTAGTAAATTTGGTAACGTAAAAACACAACCACTCTCCCGCATTAAAAAACTATCTGGTGCCAACTTACACCGCAACTGGGTAACAGCGCCGCATGTCACGCAATTTGATGAGGCCGACATTACCGACTTAGAAGCTTTCCGCAAATCAATGCAGGCAGAAGCTGAGAAGCGCGGTGTTAAGCTCACTATGTTAGCTTTTTTAATTAAAGCATCGGTAAATGCGTTAAAAGCCTACCCAAACTTTAATGCTTCTCTGTCTCCAGATGGTGACAATTTAATCTTTAAAAGCTACTACAATATCGGCTTTGCCTGCGACACACCAGATGGCTTAGTGGTACCTGTTGTACGCGATGTGCAAAACAAAGATGTACTTGAGATTGCGGCAGATTTAATGGATTTATCTGGGAAAGCACGTGAGCGCAAATTAAAAGTAGAAGAAATGCAAGGCGGTTGCTTTACTATTTCTAGCCTTGGCGGTATTGGCGGTACGATGTTTACGCCTATCATTAACTGTCCTGAAGTAGCGATTTTAGGCGTTTCTCGCTCTAGTATGCAGCCTGTTTATAATAAGGATACTAAGGGATTTGAACCGCGCTTAATGTTGCCATTGTCACTATCTTATGACCATCGTGTGATTGATGGTGCTGATGGCGCAAGGTTTACTAGTCACTTAAGAATGGTGTTAAGTGATGTTAGAAGACTGTTGCTGTAAACCAATAATAAAGATGCTTCGGCATCTTTTTTATTAAGTGTAACTTCTTAAAATCATGACTAAAGTTAACAGCTTTCCGCCATTTGTCGGCGATGACTATAGTGGAAAATATGTTTGTAAAGGCCATAATGCAAACGTTGGGGATTACGAAATGTTTGTAATCTTGAAACTAAATACCATCACACGTCATGACATCTATGGCATCTACGACTTTAGTACAGAATCGAACAATCAAGCCACCTACACTGGCCATCTCTTAGCAAAAGGTCGACAGTTTTCTATGACATTCAAACTATTGAATTTCAAAAATAATGCCTTGAGTACAGGCATGGGCCTATTTAAAAAAGCATGCCAAAATCAATGGTTTTTTCAACAAACTTATTATGAACCAGATGGCAGCGGTGGCAACTTTGGCAATGACAAGTGCACCATGCGACGCTTAGAAAAAACAGTCCAAAAACCTCAACAGGAGCACAAGAACGACTCTAACAAATAGAGCGAAAGCCCGAGAGGCTCCAAACTAAAAGCGTATCTATTCCTGTTTATATGGCATGCAGAAAGCCACTTTGATGCTAAAATTCAGTTAATCAAATTGTTTTTATAAGTATTAGGGAAATGCATGAGTAAGCTAGTAGAAGCACGAGTGCCAGATATTGGTGATTTCGATTCAGTGGATATCATTGAAGTCTTAGTAAAAGTCGGCGATAGCATTGCGCTAGAAGACTCGCTGATTACGGTCGAGTCTGACAAAGCATCGATGGATATTCCATCAGCGCATACGGGCGTTGTTAAAGAAGTTAAAGTCAAGGTTGGCGACAAAGTAGCTAAAGGCGATTTAATTTTAATGGTAGAAGCAGCAGAAACTGCAGATGAGCCAGCCAAATCAGAAGTGCCTAAAACAGAAACGCCTATAGAACCTATAAAAGAACAAACACCAACACCAGCTACCACACCAAAAGCAGCGACACCAACAGGCAACAATGATATAGACACGCAACTAGTCGTCTTAGGCTCTGGTCCTGGCGGTTACACAGCAGCGTTTCGTGCCGCTGATTTAGGTTTAAAAGTTGCGCTTATCGAACGGTACTCATCGTTAGGCGGCGTTTGTTTAAATGTCGGTTGTATCCCATCAAAAGCGCTTTTACATACCGCTAAAGTCATTACTGAGGCAGAAGAAACAGAAGCACATGGTTTAAGCTTTGGCAAACCAAGCATCGATTTGGATAAATTACGCGATTGGAAATCCAATGACGTAGTTGGCAAGCTGACTGGCGGCTTAGCGCAAATGGCAAAAGGCCGTGGCGTTACGGTAGTGAACGGCGTCGGTAGCTTTACTGGTGCCAATCAAATAGCTGTGACCAATGCAGATGGCAAAACTACAACAATAGGTTTTGAGAATGCCATTATTGCAGCAGGCTCACAAGCAACTAAATTCCCAGGGGCACCAGATGATGACCGCATTATGGATTCAACCGGCGCTTTAGCCTTGGCTGATATTCCAAAACGCATGCTAGTGATTGGTGGCGGGATCATTGGTCTAGAAATGGGCACCGTTTACGATGCTCTTGGCACTAAAGTTAGCGTTGTTGAATTTATGGACGGCTTGGTGACAGGCTGTGATCGCGACCTTGTGCGACCATTACAAAAACGCATGGAAAAACGGTTTGAAAGCATTATGTTATCAACCAAAGTAGCCAAAATAGAAGCGAAAAAAGACGGCATCCATGTCAGCTTTGAAGGTGAAAATGCACCTGATGGCGCGCAAGTATATGACCGCGTTTTAGTTTCTATTGGTCGGCGTCCGAATGGTAAGAATATTGGCGCTGAAAATGCAGGCGTTGCGGTTGATGAGCGTGGGTTTATTGCTGTCGATAAACAAATGCGTACTAACGTACCGCATATTTTTGCAATTGGCGATATCGTCGGTCAACCGATGTTAGCGCATAAAGCAACTCACGAAGCAAAAGTGGCTGCCGAAGTCATTGCAGGCCATAAAGTAGAATTCGTTGCTAGCGTAATTCCAAGTGTAGCTTATACAGACCCTGAAATTGCATGGGTTGGCGTAACCGAAACAGAAGCGAAGGAAAAAGGCATGGATATTGATAAAGCCTCCTTCCCTTGGGCAGCCAGTGGTCGCGCTATCTCCGTCGCACGTACCGAAGGTGCAACTAAACTAATTTTTGATAAAACTACGCATCGTCTTATCGGCGCAGGTATTGTTGGTGTTAATGCAGGTGAGTTACTTGCAGAAGCTTGTTTAGCCATTGAAATGGGTGCAGATGCACATGATTTAGGCTTGACCATTCATGCGCACCCAACGCTTTCAGAAACTGTTTGTTTTGCAGCAGAGTTAAAAGAAGGCACCATTACCGATATGATGCCGCCTAAAAAACGCTAGCACTTTCAAATGCTCGTTCATTAATATAAGCCATTCTGTCAATCATGACAGAATGGCTTTTTAAATTAAAAAACTAAGGAATAATAAGCACGCCATTACGCTCCTCTCCGCAGTATCAATCAGTTTCACTAGCTGTGCCACCATCACTAAAGATGTAAACCAAGCAGTACAAATTGAAACTTATTCAAAAAACAATCAGTTGATAACAGACTCAACATGTACTGCAAAAAATGAGCGTGGCGAATGGTCAACAAAAACGACTGGCATAGTCAATGTGCACCGATCAGGTGAGAATTTAGTTTATGATCGTAAAAATAATAAAGATAATCAAGTAATGTTAGGTCAATCTGCAACGACTGAACAATTAGAAGCAATTGAAAAAGACAATATTGCAGAGTTGAAAAAATTAGATGAGGCATCCAAACAAGAAAAGTAGAATGCTCTACGTAAAAAGCCAGCATATCGCTGGCTTTTTTATGTGTTCAGTATCTGGATTGCTTCGTCGCCCCGCTTCTCGCAAAGACATACTTTACAATTCTGTCATTGCGAGCCCAGCGCGGCAATCAATAACCGCTG
>JAHZMC010000025.1 GCA_022599515.1 Betaproteobacteria bacterium | reverse complement strand
TCTCTCGGCGCTTCAGACTCCAACTCTGGCGCAGTATCACAGGCGAACACAATACTCGGTACGCGCGTTTTTCCCGCTTGTGCATACAAATTACTCACCAAGCTATCAGAAAATCCATACGCCATTTTAGCGACCGTATTCGAGGTCACAGGCGCAATAACTAACGTGTGATACAAACCTTCATAAAAAAACTCAACTGGCACACTGCTCGCTGTTTTATCTTGAAAAATACGGTGCCCCATTGCATCTAGTTGCGCTTGAAATCCATATTGTTTAATGATTTCAGCCGCGGCTCTGCTCAGAAAAATATCAACTTCTTGAATAGAAGCTAATATTTGTAAAGACTCTCGTAAATAATGTCCAGAGCCTGTAATTGCCCATGCTAGGCGTTTATTTGTATTTTTCAATGTCAACCTTTGTTCTACTGACTACTCAAATTGAGCTTATCGAATATGGCTATAAAAAAATCAAACCAATAAAATCAAACGTATAAAATGCAGTTAAATAACCGCTGCGCTTGGTAGTTAAAAAAATAGGTCGCGGTGTTAACGGCGACCCATTTCAATGACAACCAATCAAGATTAATTAAATGGATGTTCAATCACTATCGTTTCGTCACGCTCAGGCCCTGTTGAAACAATCGCAATCGGCACACCACAAACGGCTTCTAAACGCTTCAAATAATCTTGCGCATTTTTAGGTAAACCATCCCATGTTTTCACGCCAAACGTACTTTCTGTCCAACCTGGTAACGTTTCATAAATCGGCACACAACCTTCAACATCATCTGCACCAACTGGCAATAAATTAATTTTCTCACCATTCAGTTCATAACCTATGCAAATATTGATTTCTTCAATTCCATCCATGACATCCAGCTTGGTAATACATAGCCCAGTCAAACCATTAATCATCGCTGAACGACGTAAAGCAGCCGCATCAAACCAACCACAACGGCGTTTGCGTTTAGTCACTGTACCAATTTCTTGACCAACCACTGACATTTGCGTGCCTGGCGCGCCTTCTGTTTCAATATCAAGCTCACTTGGGAACGGGCCGCCACCTACGCGCGTGGTATACGCTTTGGTAATACCTAATACATAATGCAACATATTGGCACCAACGCCAGTGCCTGCTGAAGCTTGGCCTGCAATACAATTGCTAGATGTGACATAAGGGTAAGTACCATGATCAATATCCAGCAATGTGCCCTGAGCTCCCTCAAATAACAAACGATCGCCTCTTTCATATGCACCATATAACTCTGCGGAGATATCAGCAACCATTGGTTTTAACGCTTCTGCTTGTTGCATACTCAGTGCTAATTGTTCATCAAAATCAACTGGCGCAGCATCAAGATAATTCGTTAATACAAAGTTATGGTAATCCATCACTTCTTTTAATTTTTCAGCAAAACGCTCTGGATAAAACAAATCGTAGACACGTAATGCACGGCGCGCAACTTTATCTTCATACGTTGGGCCAATCCCTTTGCCTGTCGTACCAATTTTTTTCTCTGCGCTACGTTTAGCTTCACGTGCTACATCGACAGCGACATGACAATTTAAAATCAACGGACAGCCTGGACTCACTTTTAAGCGACTTTTAACCTCTAAACCATCTTTTTCCAGCGTTTCAATTTCTTTAAGCAAATGTCCAGCATCTAATACAACACCATTGCCGATATAGCAATTGATTCCAGCACGTACAATACCTGAAGGTACCAAGTTTAATTTATAAACACGTTGTGCATCGCCTTGACCAACTACTAAGGTGTGCCCTGCATTGTGTCCACCTTGAAAGCGCACTACGCCCTGTGCTTGATCAGTTAACCAATCAACGATTTTTCCTTTACCTTCATCGCCCCACTGCGTGCCAACGACGACAACGTTTTTACCTGCATTTTTTACTGTATTATTTGCCATAATTTACTATTTAATTAAGTGTTATTCAGCCAATGGCACAACTTGCCATTCACCCTGTTGGAGTTTCAACTCTTTATCGCAGTTTAACTCGGTTAAACTGGTTTGGTCATTCGGCAAGGCCTGAACAACAATCTGCCCTGCATTTCGCAGAGCTTCTATTTTTGCTTTCAAAGCATCATCCTGATTAACAGGTGCTAATATGCCTTTGATTGAATCTGAGCTCTGCAATGCGGTGACAACACCACGCAAATCTAAACTAAAGCCGGTTGCAGGACGCGCGCGCCCGAAAGCAACACCCACTTCATCATAACGACCACCTAATGCTAGCGGCCCTGCATAGTTTTGCGCATAAGCTGCAAACACTAAACCACTATGATAGTGATAGCCTCGCAACTCACTCAAGTCAAAACCGACGTCTAAATCAAGATCGCTCAACTGCTCAGCAACTGCCGCTAGATCTTCTAATGCTGTTGAGATTTTTGGTAATGTTGGCAATATAGCTCGCGCACGCGCTAGCACACCTAAATCGCCATTTAAATCGGTTAAATCTATTAACGCTTGCTTAATGGCAGCATCTAAACCATTAGCTAAATTTGCAACCAATGTTTTATCTTTGCTCAACAAAGCCGCATGCAAATCATTTTCTAATGACTGATTAACATTACCTGCTTCAATCAAACTTTCAAAAACGCCAACATGACTAAAATCAACATGTAAATCATTGATGGCAATCAATTTTAGCGCTTGAATCATCAAACGTTGGATTTCAACATCACTCTCAACACCAGCGTGACCAAACAACTCCGCACCAACTTGCAAAGGCTCGCGCGTATGCGCAAGACCACTCGGCTTTGTGCGTAACACGGTACCCGCGTAGCATAGTCTGGAAACGCCTTTATGATTGAGCATATGCGCATCAATACGGGCAGCTTGCGGTGTTGTATCTGCACGAATACCCATCATGCGACCAGTTAGCTGATCGACCACTTTAAATGTTGCGGTATCTAATTTACTGCCTGTACCAGTAATGAGCGACTCAACATACTCTAGTGTTGGGGGAATGACATATTGATAGCCATGTACTTTAAATAAATCAAGCAGTTGTCGGCGCAATGACTCAATGCGTGACGCCTCTGCTGGCATGACATCTTCAATAAATTCTGGGAGTAACCAATTTCGCATGCGGGTATTATACTGGTAAACGACCTAAAGAGCGCATAACATAGGCGCGCACTTAGTGATTTAAGAAAAGTAGCAATAAGCCGCCAGCGATAGAAGCCAATCCGACAAAGCGTAATTGTCCATCTTTTAACGCTATCATGCGCTTAAATGTTTCTCGCCACGTTTGCGGTGCAATAAAGGGCATCAGCCCTTCAATGACTAGCATCAGTCCAAGCGCCGCAAGTAATGTTGAGTTCATCGTGTTAAATTAATTAAGATTCATTGCATTGATTAAAATTAATGCCACTTACTTGCCGCCATCTGCGCGCATGTATTTAAAGAATTCAGAACTAGGATCTAACACCATGACATCTGATTTATTTTTAAAGCTATTTTTATAAGCTTCTGTGCTGCGATAAAACGCATAAAACTCAGGACTTTTGCCGTAGGCTTTTGCATAAATTTCTGTGGCAATCGCATCGCCCTCACCTTTTGTATTTTGTGCATCACGAAACGCTTCAGCGATAATCACTTCTCGCTGTTTATCCGCATCAGCACGAATTTTTTCAGATGCCGCCGCACCTTCTGAGCGTAATTGGTTAGCAATCCGTTTACGCTCTGAAGTCATACGATCAAATACTGACTTACTAATTTCTTCTGAATAATCAACACGCTTAAGACGAACATCAACAATCTGAATACCAATCTGACTTGCTTCTTTATCTGCTTTTTGGCGCAAGTTATCCATGATGGTGGTGCGTTCTCCCGCAATCACATCATGCACAGTACGCACACCAAATTCCGCGCGCAAACCAGCATTAATGACTTTAGAAAGCCTATCTTCTGCAGCAGCCTCGCCACCCTCTTTAATCGAAACATAGTATTTGGCAGGATCGGTTATGCGCCATTTCACAAAAGAATCGACCAACATATATTTATTTTCACTGGTAATAAATTTTGCTGCTTCTTCACCATCCAGTGTCACTATACGGTTATCAAAGTATTTAACACTCTCAACCAATGGCAACTTAAAGTAGAGTCCAGGCTCTTTTTGCACTTTAACAATTTGCCCTAAGCGAAACACCAACGCATATTCACGCTGATTAACCGTGAACGCAGCCATGCTTAATAAAACAACTAAAACAAAACCACCAACAATCATTACGCCAATATTTTTCATATTAGTTACCTTCTCTTTCACGGCTACGTTCTAATGCGCGCTCAACATCAATCGACTCTGCACTTTTATCACTCGCCACACTTGCTGACGATTGCGTTGTATTTCTGCTAGTTCCTTGCGTTTCAGAAGCCTGCATTAACTTATCTAACGGCAAGTAAAGCAAACTGCCGCCTTCTTTTTGATCAATAATCACTTTGCTGACGCTAGATAAGATTTGCTCTTGCGCTTCAAGATATAAGCGTTTACGCGTCACCTCTGGTGCTTTCACATACTCTGCATAAATGCGTTCAAAACGATTAGCGTTACCTTTCGCTTCGCTTTCTACTTTTAATTTATAACCATCCGCCTCGGCAATCAACCGAGCTGCATTACCACGCGCCTTTGGCACAACCGCATTGGCATAAGCTTCACCTTCATTAATTTGGCGTTGATAATCCTGATTAGCACGGTTAACGTCTTCAAACGCTTCTTGCACAGGCTCTGGTGGCAATGCCGCTTGTAACGAAACACTGGTAACATTGACCCCAGTTTTATAAAAATCTAACAACGCCTGCATTTGCTCAGAAGTATCTTGCAGCCCTTTTTGTAAAAGGTCATCTAATTTATTTTTACCAACCACTTCACGAATCGCGGTTTCTGCCACCGACATCACTGATTCATCAGTTGATCGATTATTAAATAAATAATCTTTTGCATTCTTAAGGTTATATTGCACTGCAAACTGCAAGTCGATAATATTTTCATCTTCCGTTAGCATTAACGCCTCTGCAGGAACTTTTGTTTTGCTACCGTTTGTTCCACTTCTATAACCCACTTCTAAACGGCGCACTTGTTCCATATTTACAACCGTCACAGTTTCAATAGGGTAAGGCCAGTGCCATCTTGGGCCTGGCTCTGTTGACTCAACATATTGTCCAAATCGCTGTTTGACGCCTAATGATCCTTGGTCAACAATATAAAAGCCAGTCGCAAGCCATGCTAATAAAATCACAACAATAATAGGCAAAATTGGCAGGTTAATCGGCTCGTTAGTGCTTGGTGGAATATTTCCTTTGCCACCGCCTTTTCCAAAAAGATTATTAATCTTTTGGTTTAAATCACGGAATACTTCATCTAAGTCTGGCGGCCCTTCATTGTTACGTTGCGCCCAAGCAGGAAGTTTCATTTTTACTTACTCCAAATTTGCTAATGTTATTGTTCAATAATCACTTACGCCAAACTAGGCATAAGCTGTTTTTTCTGTACTTAATTTTTTCAAATAAGCGTGATGTTCTTGTAATGCTAATCGAATGTAGTCCATACCCTCACCCGTTTTAGCTGAAACACGTATGCGCGCAATCTTACCATATTCATCACGGTCAAATCCCGCCTCACAATCTATACGGTCAATCTGATTAAGTATTAACACTTGTGGCACTTTATCAGCGCCAATATCCTGTAAAACCTTATTAACCTGAGTAATCTGTGCTTCACGATTGGTACTTGCCATATCCACAACATGCAATAGCAAATCTGCTTGTGCCGCTTCTTCTAAAGTAGCACCAAACGCTTCAATCAATGTTGTCGGTAAATGCTTAATAAAGCCAACCGTATCTGACAATACAACTGGCACTGAACCATAACCTTCCAGTTCAGGCAAATGCATTTTGCGCGAAGTCGTATCTAAAGTTGCGAATAACTGGTCAGCCGCATAAATCTCCGAACGAGTTAACCGATTAAACAAGGTAGATTTTCCTGCATTGGTGTAGCCAACCAAAGAAACAGCCATTAAATTTGAGCGTTTACGCGCTCTGCGTTGCATTCCACGTTGAGATTTAAGTTTAATTAGCTTCTCACGTAACTGCTTAATCCGTACCCGTAGCTGTCGTCTGTCTAGCTCTAACTGCGTCTCACCAGGGCCGCCACGCACACCAATACCACCTTTTTGACGCTCTAGATGGCTCCAACCTTTAACCAACCTAGTCGAAAGATGTTCGAGCTGCGCCAATTCAACTTGCAGTTTACCTTCATGGCTTTGTGCGCGTTGGGCAAAAATATCCAGAATTAGTCCCGTTCTATCCACAACACGCGCACCTAGAAAACGCTCTAAATTACGTTGTTGTGATGGGCTTAAGTCATGGTTAAAAGCAACCAACTTAGTCTCACTGGCTTCTAGCATTGCTTTTAAATCTTCAGCCTTACCTGAACCGATAAAAAGCTTTGCATCTGGCACACTTCTTTTACCTTCAACTGTACCAGTAATAGTCAGTCCGGCAGTGGTTACTAACTGCCTTAACTCGTAAAGGCTTTCTTCATAATCAGGCTCATTAAAATCGATACTAACGAGAATGACCGCGTCTGTACTTTCCGGTCTATCAAGCATGCGGGTACTTTGTATTCAAATTAAGCTTCTTCCTGATCTGGAATAGTCATTGCAACTGCACGCGCAGGCACAATGGTAGAAATTGCGTGCTTATAAACCATTTGTACCACGGTATTTTTCAACAAAATAACGTATTGATCAAATGAATCCACTTGTCCTTGTAGCTTAATTCCATTCACTAAATAAATAGAAACTTGTACGTGCTCTTTTCTCAGTGCATTTAAAAATGGATCTTGTAGCATTTGGCCTTTGTGTGTCATGGTTTACTCCTTGTAGTTTTAATAAATTGGAGATAGCTCTTTTTATGAATTATCTGTCACAGTAGAACTATCATTGCGCTTTTATGTTCTAATTTCAAGTGCAAAATATATTTTTTATTGTAAATAAGCGTTCATTCTAGTTAACACTTCTTCCTTACCTAAAATGGCCATCACCTGATCAATACTCGGCGACTGCGCAATACCGGCCAACATCACTCGTAACGGCATTGCAACTTTAGGAAATTTAAGCGCATTATCTTTAACTGCAGCATTAATTGCTTCGTGTATGTGTTCTGACGTCCATTCAATCTTGCTCAATGTTGCATGCAAGGCTTGCATCACTGGCTTGATATCATCGGTAATATGCTTATCAACGTTTGTCAAATTCGCTACTGGCACTTCATAGAAATAGGCAATATCAGCAGCTAATTGGTTCAAATTATTTGCGCGCTCACGATACAATTCCAATACGCTTATCATTAATGGCTCTGCTTTAACCGCTACATTCTGCTTCGCCAATCTTTCGGTAATATCTGCTGCTAACGCTGTTAAATCAGCAGTTTTAATGTAATGCGCGTTCAACCAATTCAATTTTTCGGTATTAAATTGTGCAGCCGAAGGCGTAATATGGTCTAAATCAAACCACTGGCAAAACTGCGCCATATCAAATACTTCATCATCGCCATGACTCCAGCCTAAGCGCGCTAAATAATTCAGCACCGCTTCTGGCAAATATCCATCCTCATGGTATTGCATCACACTTACCGCACCATGGCGCTTAGAGAGCTTTTGTCCATCATCGCCTAGAATCATCGACAAATGCGCATACTGCGGCACATCTGCACCGAGCGCTTTAAATAGGTTAATTTGACGTGGCGTATTATTCACATGGTCATCACCGCGAATCACTTGTGTAATCCCCATTTCCCAATCATCCACGACTACGCAAAAGTTATACGTGGGCGTACCATCGCCACGTGCGATAATTAAATCATCAAGCTCAGCATTGGCAATTTCGATATCGCCTTTGACCATATCATGCCAAGCAACAACGCCTTCTTTGGGATTTTTAAAACGAATCACTGGGTTCACATCGGCAGGAATCTCGGGTAGCACTTTTCCCTCTTCTGGACGCCATTTGCCATCATATTTTGGTTTTAATCCTGCTTGCATTTGTTGTTCGCGCAAGGCATCTAACTCTGCTTTGCTACTATAGCAATAGTAAGCGTGACCAGATGCCAACAAGGCTTGCAAATGCTTTTTATAATGTTCCATGCGTTGCATTTGGTAAAAAGGACCTTCGTCATGCGCTAAGCCTAACCATGCCATGCCATCTAAAATCGCTTGCACTGCTTCAGGCGTACTGCGCTCAACGTCGGTATCTTCAACGCGCAACACAAATTGGCCGCCATGCTTTTTGGCATAAGCCCAAGAAAAAAGCGCAGTGCGTGCACCACCAATATGTAAAAAACCTGTTGGGCTAGGAGCGAATCGGGTACGTACAGTCGTCATAATAAATGCTAAGAATTAAAAACCATGCATTCTAACATGTAAGCAGACATCTGCTTACGTTGTAATACAAAGCAAGCCTAATACACTAAAATTAAATATTGTTTAATATTCAATGATTTATTGTTGTAAATTAAATTAGCTTATGATATACAGGTAATAACTCGTTGTTAAGCATGTTGTAAGGAGAAATTTATGGATATACATACAGGTGAAGTGTATGGAAAAAAAACATCATCGAACAAACTGGCGATGTACAACGTCCTTAAAGTAAGCAAAACTTCCATCACACTACAAAACATTGATAATCCGTTAAGTTTATTTGAAACAACAATTCAAAAACTCGCCATTTTAGGCTACGTGCGCATCAGCCAAACACCTTATATTAACTTGAATAAATCTGGCGCTAAAAAGCGCCAAGCAGCACGTAAACCAACACGCTGCCCATTAACCTTGGATTTTTTAGAAGACCGTGCAGATAGCGAGCGACCTGCGCCAATATTACCTGATTTATTTACACAAGCAGCGTTGTAACACTCTGCTATTTAGTCTGTAGGTGGCCCGCCGACTAAATCATGTCCATCAACGGCTAGAATTTGCACATCAACAAAATCACCTGGATTTAATCCGTCAGCATCTTGCACATAGACAATCCCATCAATTTCAGGCGCGTCTGCTTTGGTGCGCCCAAGCGCGATGATGTTGTCATCACTATCTGTTGTTAAGTCATCGATTAATACTGTTTGTAGTGTGCCAACTTTGCGTTCCAACTTAGCACTGCTGATGCGTTCTTGCAATTCCATAAAGCGGCTTAACCGTTCTTTTTTCACTTCTTCTGGCACTTGATTAGGCAAGTCATTCGCTTTTGCACCATCAACAGCGGAATAAGCAAAGCAACCGACTCTGTCTAGTTGTGCCTCTTCCAAGAAATCAAGCAACATCTTAAAGTCATCTTCTGTTTCGCCTGGGAAGCCTGCAATAAAGGTAGAGCGTACAGTAATCTCAGGACAAATCTCACGCCATGCTTTAATACGCGCTAAATTATTTTCACTGCTTGCTGGGCGTTTCATTGATTTCAAAATGCGCGGGCTCGCATGCTGGAATGGCACGTCTAAATAAGGCAAAATCAAACCCTCTGCCATCAACGGAATCACATCATCTACATGCGGATATGGATACACATAGTGCAAACGCACCCAGATACCCAGCTCACTTAAAGCTTGGCTTAGCTCGGTCATATGCGTTTTAATCGGCCGCCCATTCCAGAAACCTTTACGGAACTTCATATCAACGCCATAGGCTGAAGTGTCTTGCGAAATCACTAAAATCTCTGAAACGCCTGCATTCACCAAATTCTCAGCTTCGTTTAACACATCACCAATCGGACGGCTGACTAAATCGCCGCGCATACTTGGAATAATGCAGAAACTGCAACGGTGATTGCAACCTTCTGATATTTTTAAATACGCATAATGTTGTGGTGTTAAGCGTACGCCTTGTGGTGGCACTAGGTCGGTGTATGGATCATGTGGTTTTGGTGAATTGGCATGTACTGCCGCCATCACCTCTTCTAAAGCATGCGGCCCTGTAACGGCTAATACGCTAGGGTGTGCAGTTTCTACCACGCCTTTTTTTGCACCTAAACAGCCAGTGACAATCACTTTTCCATTTTTATTGATTGCTTCACCAATCGCATCTAATGACTCTTCTACTGCGCTATCAATAAAACCACAGGTGTTCACAACCACTAAATCCGAGTCTTCATAGCTGTTACTAATTTCATAACCTTCAGCGCGTAATTGCGTCAAGATGCGCTCAGCATCTGAGCCAGCCTTAGGGCAACCAAGTGATACAAAACCAACTTTTGGAATATTTGTTTTCATAAATTCATTATCAATGTAAAAAATAGCCAATCAGGCCAATAGAACTAACGCCTAACGCGATTAGCAATAACTGCGATATCGTTGCTGCCAGCTCAGTTTTTCTGTGTAAGCTTGGAATCAAATCTGCAACCGCCACATAAAGCATACTCGCTGCTGCAACCCCCAAAACAAACGGTACCAATTCTTGCATTTGTTGCAAGGCATAATAGGCTGCAAGCCCGCCAACCATGGTAGCAAAACTCGAGACTAGGTTGAAAATATAGGCTTGCTTCTTCGTATAGCCAGAATGTAACAAGATAAAAAAATCGCCCACTTCTTGTGGAATTTCATGCGCCACAATGGCAATCGCCGTCACAATACCAATCTTAACATCAACCATAAAGGCAGAAGCAATCAGAATACCGTCAACGAAATTATGAAAAGTATCACCAACCATAATCATCATACCGCTGCGACCAAAATCATGTTCGTGCGTGTGCGAATGCTTAGCTGTGATTGAAGGTTTTGTCTGTATGACTGGCTTAAATTTAACTGCTGAATCTTTTGTAGTTGTTGATTGATGATCAGGGCAGTCTTCTTCGGTATGTACTGCGTGCACTTCACAATGGTCACCATGACAATGGCGCCAAATAACCAGTTTTTCTAACGCAAAGAATAATAAAATACCAAACAGCACGGTTGTCGTCATCACTTTTGGCGAGCTAGCTTCTTCTATCGCATGCGGTAGAATCTCTAAAAATACCGCGCCCAACATTGCGCCTATCGCATAACTAATCAACATAGGCACACGGACTCTAGTGACATTCAAAGCCACCAGCGCTGCGCCACTCACACTAAGCACACCGCCAATCAGGCTGAATAGCACAATCCAAGTAAGCGTGGAAAAATCAGGAATCATCATTAAAGAACTATCTTTTCAATAAGTTGCGTATTATAGACTAGTAGCCACTTGGCAACTAAGTTGTTTTTAGGCCTGTCAATTCAAGTCAGCCAAATCAGCGTTGCCATACGGCCAGTCGTGCCATCTCGCCTAAAGGAGAAAAATCTTGATTTGTCAGTATGGGTGCATAAGCCACCGCCATAAATTTGTGTCACACCAAGCTGATTCAATCGTTGTTTAGCAATGCTATACAAATCACCTAAATAGCGATCACCGCTTGGTTTAAAAGCACTGACTGCTTGCGCATCTTTTTCAATAAATTGTGTGCGCACTTCTGCACCCACTTCAAACGCATCTGGACCAATGGCAGGACCTAACCATGCCATGAGTTGACGACTATCTACTGCCATAGTCTTAACGGTTTCTTCTATCACACCATCACACAAACTGCGCCAACCTGCATGCACTGCCGCCACTGTAGTGCCTTGTTGGTCACAAATTAATACTGGCAGACAATCTGCTGTCATAGTCACGCAAACCACATTTTTTTGCTTGGTAAACGCCGCGTCAGCCGATTCAATACAACTGCTTTTTGCGGCATCTAATACACGAACACCATGCACTTGATTCATCCAAACAGGCTCTGTTGGCACATAAGGTGCAAGCAATTGTCGATTCTGCGCCACATGCAACGGATGATCGTTAACGTGATCGCCAACATTCAAGCTATCAAAAGGCGCTAAACTGACGCCGCCAATGCGCGTCGTTTGTATCGCACAAACATTGCTTGGTGCAGGCCAATCAGGCGTGATAAAAGTCTGACGCAACGCATCAGTCATCCTCAGCATCCTCGCCTAATATGTCGTCATCTGCCAAATCATCATCTAAAGAGTCATCGTCGTCTAAATCATCATCCCAATCATCGTCGCCAATATATAAACCATTCTCATCAACGGCAAGGTCAAAACCACCCTCCCATTTTGGCGCATCTTCATGCCGCATGGCTTCTAATAAGCTTCTCATATCTTCAGGCAACTCAATTTGCCATTCCATAAACTCATTAGTAACAGGATGAATGAGCCCTAATTTAACGGCATGTAAAGCTTGGCGGTTAAAACCAGCAATGGCTTCTTTTAATACCTCAGACATTTTAGTATGAGGAATAATGTTACCAATACCATATTGTGGATCGCCAACCATCGGCGCTTTAATATATTGCATATGCACCCGAATCTGATGCGTGCGCCCAGTTTCTAAACGGCAGCGCATATAAGTATTTGTACCAAACCGCTCCAGCACTTCATAATGGGTCACCGCTGGTTTTCCGTTGCGCAATACTGCCATTTTGGTTCTAGCATGCGGATGGCGACCCATCGGTTGGTCAATTTTACCGTTGCGCCACACTTGACCCCAAACAATCGCGCGATATTCACGTTTCACTGACCGCGCTTGCAATTGGCGGACTAAACTGGTCTGCGCTTCAAGTGTTTTAGCAACGACCAACAAACCAGTGGTTTCTTTATCTAAGCGATGCACAATACCGCAACGCGGAACGTCTGCAATAGCCGGGTAGTGATAAAGCAGTGCATTGAGCAATGTGCCACCCCAATTGCCTGCGGCTGGGTGAACAACTAAACCAGCAGGCTTATTAATCACTAATATCGCATCGTCTTCGTAAATAATATCCAAAGGAATATTTTCTGGCTTAAATGCATTTTCTTGTAGATTAGGCGGCTGATTAACAACAACTTTTTCGCCACCCCACACCTTGGTTTTTGCAACTACATTTGCGCCATCAACTGTTACCAAACCTTCTTTTATCCAAGCTTGCAAACGACTTCTAGAATGCTCTGGCAACATCTGCTGCAAAGCCAAATCAATGCGCTGACCGCCTAAGCTTTGAGGAATAGTGATTGTTTCAATTGTACTTTGTGTCATTTTTAGATGTATATTTTATCGATGCTTCAGTTATTATGATGCTTCTGTTGTATAGCGCTTACGTTATAATAGTGCAAACATAATTTGGCAGGTTTTCTTGTGAAACGTATTTTACCGCTTATTCAATCTTTCTTTTTAGCTTTATTAGTTGGCACAGCCTTAACTGGATGTGCCATATTTGGTGCGCCTACCGAATTAGATGATACCAAAGGCTGGCCAGCTGAGCGCATTTATGAAGCTGGCGCAACAGCAATGTCGGATAAAGACTATGACAAGGCACTTGGCTATTTTAAAAAGTTAGAGTCTCGATTTCCCCATGGCAAATATGCAACACAAGCAAAACTAGAAATTATTTATGCTAACTTTAAGAAAGATGATCCAGTTTCAACACTAGTTGCTGCTGATCGCTTTATTAAAATACACCCAAACCATCCGAATGTTGATTACGCTTACTACCTCAAAGGCTTAGCAACGTTCAATGAAAGAGGGATAATTGAAAAAATAACCAAACAAAACATTAACGACCGCGACCCTAAAGCACTCAAACTCTCTTTCGCTGCGTTTAAAGACCTTACCGAGCGCTACCCAAAAAGCCGTTATTACAAAGATGCTACACAGCGCATGGTTTATATTGTCAATACTTTAGCACAGCATGAAATGCATGTTGCACGTTATTATATGGATCGCAAAGCTTATTTAGCCGCACTTAATCGTGCTAAATATGTATTGGAATACTATCCAAAATCGGATGCTGTCGAAGATGCACTGGTGACGATGGTGAGCGCTTATGACTATATGGATTTAACCGATTTAAAAGAAGATTCTATTCGTGTACTTAAAACCAATTATCCAGAAAATCCATTGATTAATGGAAAACTGGTTCAAGAAGAGCGCATCTGGTGGAAGTTCTGGGAAAGTCTATAACGAAATAAAGTGGCCTAACACACAGTGTTAGACTTATCTTTTTTTATTCTCTTGGTCTTTTTTCGACTTTAATTCAACCCGTCGCGCCGTTTTACGACGACGCATCGTGACAATACCTTCACCAGCTTTGCGTTTATCAGTATCAGCATAAGGGTTATCGCCCTGCTTAAACTGCACCCTAAGTGGCGTACCAACCAACTGGAAGGTCTTACGAAAAACACCTTCTAAAAATCGTTTATAGCTGTCTTTAATCCCACTGATATGCGTACCATGTACCACTACAATTGGAGGATTTACGCCACCTTGATGTGCATAGCGTAATTTTGGTCGAATACCTTTACTGACGGGTGGTTGATGCTGCGCGACCGCATCCGATAAGACTCTGGTTATCTGCGGGGTCGATAACTTTGCAAACGCTGCTTTAAATGCGCCATCTACAGAGCTAAATAACTCTGGCAGCCCCTTTTTACGCAAGGCAGAAATATAGTGAAACTTAGCAAAGTCCAAGAAAACTAATTTACGATCAATTTCTTTTTTAATCCAATCGCGTTCATCTTCTTTCAAACCATCCCACTTATTCACTGCAACAACTAACGCACGCCCTGCGTCTAAAATATAAGCAGCAACATGGGCGTCCTGCTCAGTTATGCCCTCTTGCGCATCAACAACTAAAATCGCCACGTTGGCATCTTCGATTGCTTGCATGGTTTTCACCACTGAGAATTTTTCTACTGCTTCAAAAACACGTCCTCGTTTACGCACACCTGCGGTATCAATAAACGTATAGGTTTTGCCCTCACGCTCTAAATCGACATAAATTGAATCTCGGGTTGTACCCGCTTCATCAAATGCAATCATACGATCTTCGCCCAACAATGCATTCACTAGTGTTGATTTACCTACGTTAGGGCGTCCGACGATGGCAATCTTGGGCGTATCTTTTTGTTTTTTTTCTTCTGCTTCTGGCGAAGGGAAGTTTTCTAATGCGAGTTCAATTAAATCTTTAACGCCTTCACCATGTGCCGATGAAATAGAGAGGGGATCACCTAATCCTAACGCATAAAAATCAGCTGTTACAACCGCTCTTTGCATGCCTTCTGTTTTATTAACCACCAATAAAACTGGACGTTGCGACTTTCTGAGCTTATCTGCAATCGTGTATTCTTCAGGCGTTAAACCTGCGCGCGCATCGACTAGAAATAGTACTAAATCAGCTTCATCAATGGCTAGCAACGTCTGGCGAGCCATTTCTTTCAAAATACCAGTATCTGCCGTTGGCTCAAAACCACCAGTATCAATGACTAGATAAGGCTTACTCGCACCAATACCACGACCATAGTGACGATCCCTAGTTAATCCAGGCAAGTCAGCAACAAGTGCATCACGACTTTTGGTTAGACGGTTAAATAAAGTGGACTTGCCGACATTGGGTCGACCAACTAATACAATGGTAGGTAACATGATTATTGCGACTTAGGTAAAATAATACCTGGTCCACTGCCTTCTTGCGTTTCTGGAAATAAAAGCGGTTGCTGCTTTTGGAATAAAATACTACGTGAAGGCTCTTCAGCACTTTCACTACTTTGCGATTGCACATCATCAGGCTCTTTAGCTTCGCTTTCTTCAGCTGTTGGTGATGGTGCTGATTGACGAGGTTCGATTGATGTCGACACTGCGGAGCCTTCTATGCTTACCGCATACAAACCACCATCGCGTGTAGCCGCAACCAGTTGCGAAGGTGAGTTACCCGCAATTAACGACATCACAGCTTTGCTACCAACTTGAATCCGTGCGGCAAATTGACCATTCTCTAGATTGATAAAATGTACATATCCTTCTAAATCACCAACAGCAACAAAATCTTTTAGTACGACTGGCGTTGTTAAGCGTCTGTTGAGTAAATCTCCTTGTCGCCAAAACGTTTTACCTGTTGCATCATCTAGCGCATAAAAAGAGCCTAGTGTATGAGAAACATAAAGCTTGTTATCACTAAAAGTCATGCCAGTATAACTAGAAATATCTCTATTCCACATCACTTGACCGCTTCGACGATCAACGGCAGCGATACGCCCTTGATAAACAACCGCATAAACCACTGGACCAGCAACAACGGGTAAACTCGTGATATCAGCAATCCGCTCAATCTCAGTCACTCCTTTTGGCGTTGCAACAGTGGCTTCCCAAAGCAATTTTCCACTATCGGCATTAAGCGCAATCATTTTTCCGCCTGGAAAACCTGCATATACAGCTCCACCATCGACAATAATACCCGCACTACTTCTTAAACTAAGCGCCGGCACTTTTCGTGTGTAAACCCATTTACGCACACCATCGGCCGCATCTAATCCGTAAATGTAATTGTCGCCAGAACGGACAATGACTTTACCTTCAAAATAACGTGGCGCGCTTAATACCTCACTGGAAACATGCGACTTCCATACAAACTTTCCGCTTACATCATATGCCAGCACATCACCTCTGTTGGTACCGACCAAAACCAAACCACCGCCAGAACCTACACCACCACTAATCGGCTCTTCCGTCTCAACTCGCCACTCTTGTTTACCATTGTCAGCATTTAATTTCGCCAACTCACCTTTTGCATTGGTGGCATAAATGAATCCAGCATCTAACGCAGGTGTGAAATCATACTGGTCTGTATTGCCTAGTTGACTAGTCCAATTTACCTTTACCTCATTAGTGGCTGTTATCGCTGGCAATTCCGCAGGCATATCTAATGGCTCACGACCAAACAGCTTATCGGCCATATCTAACCTTAGCTCAGTTAACGCACTACAACCTGTTAACAACAATACACCGACGATAACGCAACGATTTAATATTTGACTAATCATGAAGAAAACTCACCTAGCTCCCAAGGGACTCAAGCTTTTGCTTTGTAAACAAATATAAACGACCTTCTGAATCTAAATTAGCTAATGCAGCTGCATATACTTTTTTAGCCTCCTCGACTTTACCTTGCGCCAATAAAATGTCGCCCTGCAAATCTTCTTTCAAACCAATATAACCTGGATCAAAATCACCTGACAATGCTTTATCAGCACCTGCATAATCTTTACTGTCTAACAAGATTCTCGCTAATTGCAAACTAGCAATCGCCTTTATTGGCGTTTCTTTAGCATTTGCTTTTGCCCATTCCAACTGTATTTTTGCGCCATCAACATCACCTGCAATGAATTGACTTCTTGCTTGCATAACAGCGGCTCTACCTGCGTATGGCGTGCCTGCATAATCTGCAATTAACTTGCTAGAAGCGGCTTTTATTTCTTCTGTTTTGCTTGGGTCAAGTTGGCCTAATGATTGATATAGTTCAGAAGCCTCAACTGCCTTTTTATGCGTAAAGTATTGATAACCTTGCCATGCGGCATAAGCAACAATGGCTACCAAAACTAGATTAATGGTCAGCTTACCGTACTTATTCCACCACACTTTAAATTCATCCAACTGTTCTTGATCATCTAAATCTAATGCCATTATTTATCCTAAAATACTGATTCTAAAACGATTAACTATTACAACCCAATTTATTTCTGCCCAGGAATTGCTTTTAACAAATCCCTTGTATAACTTTGCTGCGGCGACTGGTAAATGGTATTCACATCACCTTGCTCTACTATTTTTCCTTTATTCATGACCACCATTTCATCAGCAACATGCCTAACTACGCGTAAATCATGAGTAATGAAGATATAGCTTAAATTCATTTCTTTCTGTAAGGATTTAAGCAACAGCAAAATCTGCGCTTGCACCGAAACATCTAACGCTGAAACAGGTTCATCACAGACCACCACTTCTGGCTCGAGCACCAAAGCCCGCGCAATACCTATTCGTTGTCGTTGACCACCAGAAAACTGATGTGGATATTTCTTTACATCTTCCGCATGCAAGCCAACGCGCTCTAACATCTGTTGCACTTTCTGCAACCGCTCATTTGCATTACCCAAACTATGGACTAATAAGCCTTCTGCAACAATATCGCCAACACGCATACGCGGATTTAACGAAGCGAAAGGATCTTGAAACACCATTTGTAAGTTTTTACGCGCTTGACGTAGCGCCTTACTATCCAATTTGGCGAGTGATTGTCCTTGAAACAAGACTTCACCACTATCGAAAGGATGCAATTGTAACAGACATCGCGCTAAAGTTGACTTGCCGCTACCAGATTCGCCAACAACCGCCAAGGTTGAGCCTTTTTTTAAAGCAACACTCACATCATCTAATGCGTTAATCGTCGTCTGTCCAAAACCAAAACTGCCGCTTCGCTGTTTATATTGCTTAACCAAATGGCGTGCTTCAAGAATGATTGAGTCTTGCATTAGGCAGACACCTCATTGGTCTTTAGCCAAGCATAATCAATTGGCTTTAATACTTTTTTGCCTTCCACATCTGGTACGCAGTCTAATAATGCTTTGGTATAAGGATGTTGTGGGTTTTCTAATACTTGTTTTTTAGGACCAGCCTCAACAATTTCACCTTTAAACATCACAATCACATCATCTGCAATATCCGATACCACACCAAAATCATGGGTAATAAACAACATTGCCATTTTCATGCGATTTTTTAACTCATCTAATAACGTTAAAATTTGCGCTTGTACCGTCACATCCAATGCAGTCGTCGGCTCATCTGCAATCAATAAAGCAGGCTCACAAGCAATACTCATTGCCACCATCACGCGCTGACGTTGACCGCCAGATAATTCATCAGGGTAGCTGTTTGCACGTTCTGCTGGAATACCAACTTGCGTTAGTAAGGTCGCAATTTTTGACTTTAATCCGTCACCTTTTAGACCCTTATGTGCAGTGAGCACTTCCCCAATTTGAAAGCCCACTGTTAAAACAGGGTTCAATGAGGTCATTGGCTCTTGGAAAATCATACCAATTTGTGCGCCTCTTATTTTCCGCATCGCTTTATTATCTAATGTGGTTAAATCGACACCATTAAAAAAAACATGCCCACTTGCGACCAATTGATTGGACAGTAAGCCCATAATGGTTAGCGCCGTTAAACTCTTGCCACTACCTGATTCACCAACAATGCAAGTCGTTTTACCTGCAGATAATTTAAATGAAGAGTCTTTAACGAGCAACCGTGTAGGCTCTTTTTTCAGCCCTACATTTAAATGCTCTATACTTAAAATTTCGGTCATCAGAATTTAATCACGTTTCTAGTAAGCGTTATTCTATGTTGTAAACAATGGTCACAACGACTCGTGCTGTTTTATCAATAGTCGATTTATCATAAACGCCACCATAACCACCGCCGCTATTACCTGTACCGCCAACAGGTAGAATGTAAAAAGCGCCTTGCCGCGCAGATTTCATTACACCCACTGTTGCGCCGTCTTGTTTAACAAATTCTGTTGCTCGAACTCGCGCATTTTGGGTCGCCTCTGCAATTAAAGACATTTTAATTTCTTCTAAATTACTCACCAAATACTGTGGCTCATAAGCCACAACCGGTTGATTTTGCGATCTTAATTGTAAGAATGCTTTATTAGCCGCTTGAATTTTATCCAAATCTTTTGAAACCACTCTGATATTTTGATAACCTTCATAACCGCTTTGTACTTGTCTGTAGTTGTCGCCAATGATGACTTCTTCATAATGTGGTCCTAGGCTTTCCACATCGACACTCCACGCTTCTTTTGCAAATCCTTGCTCTGTTAAAAAGCCCTCAACAAGCTTAAGAGTTTGTGCAACGTCAGTTAATGCTTTTGCTTGTGTCGGGCTAGCGACTGATATATGAATCATCCATTCAGCAGCATCGGCTTTAATTGGCTTCTCTGCTAAACCCTTCACTGTAATACTTTGTTGACCAACCACCGCACGTTTGGCTTGCACGCCTAAAATAAAAGCCGCACTTGCCATACCAATGGCTAACAACAAACCGAGAACAGTCATTGCGTTTAGAAAACTTTTATTTTCCGTCATGTTTAATCCTTAACTTTTTGGACAACTTGCTGTAATTGACAACGTTGTTGCTCACCTTGCGCTAACAACGGCTTTAATGAAATCTCACCTGAAGCCACTTCATCTTCACCCAAAATAGCCGCATAACGTGCACCACTTCTATCGGCTTTTTTCATTTGCGATTTAAAACTACCGCCGCCTGCATGCAACACAACAGACAAACCTTCGCTACGTAAAGTTTCCGCGATGTTAAAAGCTTTTTCTTCGGCCAACTCACCAACATTGACTAAGTAAAGGTCAGGCGCATTATTGGCTGTCACTCCATATTCTTGCATCAACAAAAATACGCGCTCTAAACCAATGGCAAAACCACAAGCTGGGGTAGACTTACCGCCGAGCTTTTCCACCAAGGTATCATAACGTCCACCGCCAGCAATCGTGCCCTGCGCGCCTAGTTTAGTTGTCACCCATTCAAATACGGTACGGTTGTAATAATCTAAACCGCGCACTAAACGATGATTCACCACGTAAGCAACACCTGCGTCTGTTAATAGCTGACAAAGTTTTTCAAAATGCGCTTTGCTGGCCTCACCTAAACAGTCCATCAACTTAGGTGCAGCTTCACACATGGCTTGCATGCGCGGATTTTTAGTATCAAGAATCCTGAGAGGGTTCGCATGTAGGCGACGTTTTGCCTCGTCATCCAAACAATCTGCATGCTGTTCAAAATACGCAATAAGCGTTTGACGATAAATAGCACGTTCATCTGCATCACCAATGCTGTTAATTTGCAGCTCAACATCGGTAATACCTAATTCACGCCATAATCGCGCTAATAATACAATTTGCTCAGCATCGACATCTGGCCCATCAAAGCCAAACGCTTCACAACCGACTTGGTGAAATTGACGTTGACGGCCTTTTTGCACGTTCTCATGTCTAAACATCGGGCCGATATACCATAAGCGCTGTGAGCCGTTATAAGTTAAATTTTGCTCAATCACAGCACGTACACAGCCAGCCGTTCCTTCTGGACGCAATACGAGCTTGTCGCCATTGAGTTGATCTTCCCATGCATACATTTCTTTTTCGACAATATCAGTATGCTCACCCACGCTACGCACAAACAGCTCTGTTGGTTCGACCAATGGCATGCGAATATTGTTATAACCGTATTGCGATAATACTTTGCGTGCGATATCTTCTAACTTAAACCAAAGCGGTGTCGCTTCTGGCAAAATATCGTAGAAACCTTTAATGGATTGGAATTGGTTTTTTTGACTCATTACTTAACTAACTGATTGAATTGGTATGATTTTAGACTGAACTTGTTGACGTAATTTACCGCCCTCAGCATAGTTATTTTTTACATAATCTTCCACAATGGCTTGGAATTCTTGCGCAATATAATCGCCTTTTAACGTCACTGTTTTTTCACCATCGACAAAAACAGGTGCCACAGGCGTTTCGCCAGTGCCGGGCAAACTAATCCCGATATTGGCTAATTTAGACTCTCCAGGACCATTAACTACACAGCCCATCACCGCGACACTCATGTCAGCGACACCTGGATAAGCACTCCGCCATATCGGCATTTGCTGACGTAAGTAGGATTGAATTTGCATGGCTAATTCTTGAAAGTAAGTAGAAGTCGTCCGCCCGCAACCTGGGCACGCGGTAACTAACGGTGTGAATGAGCGAATCCCCATGGTTTGTAGTATCTCTTGAGCAACCACGACTTCTTTCGTACGTGACTCATTCGGCTCTGGTGTTAGGCTCACACGTATCGTGTCCCCAATGCCTTCTTGTAATAATAAAGATAAAGCCGCTGTAGAAGCGACAATACCTTTAGAGCCCATACCCGCTTCTGTTAAGCCTAAGTGTAATGGATAGTCGCAACGGGTACTGAGTTCACGATAAACCGATACAAGGTCTTGCACATTGCTGACTTTGCATGAAATGATAATCTGATTGGGATCTAAGCCGATTTCAACCGCTTGTTGAGCACTTTCCAGTGCAGACTGTATCAACGCTTCTTGCATTAATGCATCCGATGATAGTGGGTTGGCTGATTGCGCATTATCGTCCATCATTTGCGCCATCTTAGCTTGATCTAAACTGCCCCAATTTACGCCAATGCGCACTGCCTTTTGATACTCAATCGCGGCTTCTATCATGCTAGCAAACTGCTCATCACGTTTACTACCTTTGCCGACATTGCCAGGATTAATACGATATTTAGCAAGCGCTTTAGCACAGTCAGGATAAGCTTGTAATAATTTATGACCGTTGTAATGAAAATCACCCACCAATGGCACATTACAACCTAGCGCATCCAAACCTTTTCTGATAGCACTAACCTGCGCCGCCGCTTCAGGCGAATTGACTGTAATGCGCACCACTTCACTACCCGCTTGCCATAATGCATATACCTGCTCAATTGTACTTTTAGCATCTGCCGTATCGGTGTTTGTCATACTCTGCACAACAACTGGCGCTGGAACTGTACCGTACAAACCACCGCCAACGGCCACATGGCCTATCATTACCTGCCGTGTATTTTTACGCATTATTTAACTCTAAACTTAATAATAGTGATGATGATTAACGACCTAGACGCACACGCGCAACATTAATACGCGTATAGGGTGCTAAGCTAATCGGTTTACCATCAACCGTCAGCGTTGCACCATGCGCATTGCCGACAACGATTTCTAAAGGCTGCTTGATATCAACAATATCGCGATTACCTGCATACAGAATTTTATTGTAGACCTCTTCACCTGATTGATTGACGACGCTCAACCATGTTTCTTGTGTTGCATTAAATTCTAACCTTGTTGTTTTTACAGGGGATGCCGTTTCTGTTGCATTTTGAGGCTCGGCAACAACTTCAGGCGCTTCATTCTCTGCAGAAACAACCTCAGCGTCAGGCTCTTCAACATCAACAACTGGACTCTCTTCAATTGCCTCCTCTTCAGCAGACAGTTCATCAGTCAATACTTGCGTTTCAATTGCTGGCAAAGCACTCTCTGGCGTCGTCATTTGCAAGGCCAACTCTTCTGGAAACATCTCAGCCACTTCTGGCATAGGATTGACAGTATCTGGCTTTTGAATATAGTGTTGGTAGAAGAACCACGCAGCCAATCCAAGCAACAGTAAAACCGTCAACAATAAATAGCGCGGACTGCTTGATTTTGTGTTTTCTGATATTTTCATATTAATGCCAGGACCAACAGCAAAAGCATACTGCTCGGTTTTAGGCATTAGTTCTGCATAGGCGGCTAATATTGGCTCTGCTGGCATTTTAAGTAGTTTAGCGTAATTGCGAATAAACCCTTTAACAATGGTCGGCTCAGGCAACGCTGAAAAATTATTTGCCTCTAACGCCTCTATCTGGGCATTACCCAATCGCAACTGCTTAGCAACAGCTTGTGTAGTCAGCTCTTGCTCTACCCGTTTTGCTCGTAAAGCACCGCCACACTGGGCGTTATAATCTTGCACGACATGATTACTAGCCACATCAGTTAACGTTGGCTCAACCACAGCTTCATCCATCTCTGAATTAGTCTCCATCTCAATATTTATTGAGGCATCACTTTCCCTCAAATTAGGGGTTTCAGCCTCGACCTCTTCATCTTTTTTAAGTTTACGTGCCATTTCAAACCCTTATAGAAATAATGTTTTATTGACCACTTAATAATAGTTGTGTTTCTGCAGCATTTGGATATTTTCGTCTTAACTCCAAAGCATAACTTGCCTCATTATTTTTGTCACCCAGCAATCGTGCAATCTTAATGCCTAACCATAGCGTTTCCGAGGTTGGCGCAGCAATCAATGCATTTTGTAGTGTCTTCTTTGCTTGCGTCGCATCACCACGTTTAAATTGAATTTCTGCTAAGTTCTGAGCGGCAGAATGAGTAAGCGGCTCAACTTCAAGCGCTTTATTTAAATATTGCTCAGCACTTTTCATATCGCCTTTTCGTTTAGAGCAAATGCCCGCGTTGGCATAATTTCAATGGCTTCTGTGAACTCATCAAGTGCGATTTCTAGTTTATTCTTTTGCAGATAAGCGGCACCTAAATTAGTATGCGCACGCGCCCTATCGACGGTTGCAGCATTTACGTTTGAATTGTTGGTAGTTTTTGCTTCCATCAATTCACATGCAGCTAAACAACAAAGCAACACAAAAATAAACATCCGTTTTGCATTAGCCTGCATTACATCACCTCAATCGGAATAAATTTTGAACTACGGTTGGTTTTATCTAACACTTTGCCAGCCAATTGACCGCAAGCCGCATCAATATCTTCACCACGTGTTTTTCTTACTGTAACTACATAACCTGCATTCATCAGAATATCTCTAAAAACACGAATATGGTTAGGTGTAGAAGTACCATAACCACTATTAGGGAAAGGATTAAATGGGATTAAATTGAATTTACATGGCACATTTTTAACCACATCTAATAATTGATGTGCATGCTCAACTGTGTCATTAACCCCATCCAACATTACATACTCAAAGGTCACAAAATCACGCGGCGCTTTCACTAAATAGCGTTCACATGCTGCCATCAATTCTTTAATTGGATATTTTTTGTTGATTGGCACAATCACATCACGCAAAGCATCATTTGGCGCATGTAAAGAGACAGCTAGCGCAACTGGGCAGTCTTCTTTTAGTCTATCCATTTGCGGCACTAAACCGCTGGTCGACAATGTCACACGCCTGCGACTTAAACCATAGCCATGATCATCCAACATAATCTGCATGGCACTTACAACGTTATCATAATTCGCTAGCGGTTCGCCCATTCCCATCATCACCACGTTAGAGATAATGCGATCGGTTGGCGCCAACATGTCGTAACCATCCACTTTGCGCAAAGATTGATTCGCAATCCAAAGCTGTCCAATAATTTCAGACACCGTTAAATTGCGATTAAACCCTTGTCGTCCTGTACTACAAAACGTGCACTCTAATGCACAACCTACTTGGCTAGAGATACATAATGTGCCGCGATCATCCTCTGGAATGAACACCGTTTCAACACTGCTACTTGTACCATCTTTTTGATTGTTTGCGCCAATTAGCCATTTGCGCGTACCATCATCAGAGGCTTGTTCTAGCTGTACTTCTGGCAAGTTAAAGCTCGTTTCATTGCCTAACTTCTCTCGCAATACTTTGGCAATATCCGTCATCTGATCTAAATCAGTCACGCCATAGTGATAAACCCATCGCATCAACTGCTTGGCGCGAAAAGGCTTCTCGCCGATACTAATAAAGTAATCGGCGAGTTGCTTTTGATTAAAATTAAGTAAATTTGTCAAAGTTCGATTTTATCTCTTAACAATGCTTATCTATTCAAAATTGAGGATTGGCTAAGTTAGGCAAGGCGCAAGTAAAAAATATCGACGAGGCATACAAACAGTATGTGAGGAAGGGATTTTTTACTTGCAACGCTGCATAACGACGCGAATTCGCAATTTTTAACCGAAAAAATATTTAATTTCAATGGCTGCATTCTCAGCTGAATCTGAACCATGCACTGCATTTGCATCAATGCTTTCAGCAAAATCCGCACGTATCGTTCCAGCTTCCGCCTCTTTGGGATTGGTTGCGCCCATGA
>JAHZMC010000024.1 GCA_022599515.1 Betaproteobacteria bacterium | reverse complement strand
GACAATTAATTTCAGATATGGCTGAAACCATGTATGCCGCGCCAGGCATAGGATTGGCGGCGACACAAGTCGATCAACATATTCAACTGATTGTGATTGACACCAGTAAAGAACAAAATGATTTGCAAGTGTTTATTAATCCCAAGATTGTTGCAAAAAGCGGACTAAAAGAATACGAAGAAGGCTGTTTATCTGTTCCTGGCGTCTATGAGACTGTCACGCGTGCGGAAACAGTGACTGTTGAAGCCTTAGACCAACACGGCAAAAAGTTTAAATTACAGGCCGATGGTTTGTTAGCAGTATGCATTCAGCATGAAATGGATCACTTGCTAGGTAAGGTTTTTGTGGAATATCTGTCGCCGCTCAAACGCAATCGCATTAAAAAAAGATTAGCAAAACATGCGCGTGAAATTGAGAGAAACGCTTATTAAGCGACGATTAATATGAAGATTATTTTCGCCGGTACGCCGGAATTCGCAGTGCCGGCGTTAGCGGCTTTAATTAAAGCAGGGCATGAGATTGTGATGGTGCTGACGCAGCCAGACAGGCCAGCTGGAAGAGGGATGAAGTTACGTGCTAGTCCAATTAAGCAATTGGCATTGGAGCATGAGCTACCTATTTATCAGCCAGAGTCCTTAAAGCCTGAGGCCGTGCAGGCTACTATTGCAGCCATGGAATGCGATGTCATGATTGTGGCGGCTTATGGCTTGATTATTCCAACAACAATACTCAATATGCCGCAAAAAGGCTGTTACAACATTCACGGCTCTTTACTACCAAGATGGCGTGGCGCAGCGCCGATTCATCGTGCTATTTTGGCAGGCGATAAAGAAACAGGCGTAACCATTATGGAAGTCGTGCCAAAACTTGATGCGGGCGCGATGGTTAGTAAAGGGAGGATGCCTATTTTAGCATCAGATACCACACAGAGTTTGCATGATGCCATTAGTAACATGGGCGCGAAGTTGATGGTTGAGGCTATGCAGACCTTACAAGAAACAGGTCATTTAGCTGCTGAAGAGCAAGATGAATCTTTAGTGACTTATGCGCATAAATTAGAAAAAGCAGAGTCTGTTTTAGATTGGAACAAGTCTGCTGTTGAGCTCTCTCGTCAAATCCGTGCGTTTAATCCATTTCCTGTTGCAACAACACAATTTAAAGGTGAGACCTGCCGTATTTGGTTTGCCAATGCGATTGAAGGTCAAGGCATGCCTGGAGAAGTGGTTGAATTGGGTAATACTATACAAGTTGCTTGCGGCGAAGGTTTGCTGGAGATTATTGAATTGCAAATGCCAGGTGCTAAAAGACAAACGGCGCAACAATTTATTAAAGGACATCACTTGCAAAAGAAAGCGCTTTTTATTTAATCGCTGGAACTTGAATATGGCAGTATCGGTCTGCATATTAGGGATATTAATCGTCAACTTAATTTGTTCGTTAAAAGGAAATTGTCATGTTAGGGAACTGGATTAAAACCTTTGTATTAATGGCGGCAATTACTGCGTTGTTCGCCAGTGTTGGCGCAGCGTTAGGTGGCGCGGGTGGCATGATGATTGCCTTGCTCTTTGCTGGCGGGATGAATATTTATGCTTATTGGTTCTCAGATAAAGCGGTATTGAAAATGTATGGCGCACAAGAAGTGATGCCAGATAATACGCAGTTTCGTAGTTACTACAACATGGTAAAAGAGTTGGCAGAAAATGCCCAATTGCCGATGCCCAAGGTCTATGTGATAGACGAACAGCAGCCCAATGCGTTTGCCACAGGGCGCAACCCAGAACATGCAGCCGTTGCGGCAACGGTAGGCATTATGCGCATTTTAAACGAACGTGAATTGCGCGGCGTGATGGCGCATGAACTGGCGCATGTTAAACATCGCGACACTTTAATTTCGACTATTTCCGCAACCGTCGCGGGTGCAATTTCAGCCATTGCACAATTCGGCATGTTTTTTGGCGGTAGTGGCGATAATAGACCTAATCCAGTTATCGGCTTATTGATGATGTTTTTAGCGCCTATGGCGGCGGGTTTAATTCAAATGGCTATTTCTCGCGCACGTGAATATGAGGCAGATAGGGGCGGGGCAGAAATTTGCAAAGATCCCAAAGCATTAGCGGCAGCCTTAGAAAAGATTCATAACTACGCCCATAAAATCCCTAATCAAACAGCAGAGATGCATCCAGAAACTGGCCAGATGATGATTATCAATCCATTGTCAGGTCAAAGTTTGAAAGGCCTCTTTAGTACGCATCCACAGACTGAAGAGCGAGTAAGAAGGCTGTTAGCAATGGCGAATCATTATTAGCGTATTGCGTTGTTTGTATCAGCGTCTCCCTGTTTGGGTTGATATGCAGTAAAATCTTATCAACCCAAATCTGAAAGCTCTTTTTGTACATTTCTCAACAAATCGCTGCGATGGCCGTAGCCGACGTTTTATCTGGTCGTAATCTCACCTTAGCATTGCCTGATGCATTGGATGTATTTCCTAAAGCGACGCCGCAACAAAAAGGTGGTGCCGTCGATTTAAGCTATGGCACGCTCCGTTTCTATGGTGAGGTCAACGCCTATTTAACGCAATTATTAGAAAAGCCATTGAGCAATACGGATATCAACGCATTGTTATTAGTGGCACTCTATCAGTTATTACATGATCAAGCAGATGACTTTACCGTGGTTAATCAAGCGGTTAAAGCCGCTGGTAATGCTAAGCCGCGCTGGGCAAAAAGCTTGGTCAATGGCGTGCTTCGTAATTTTTTGCGAAAAAAAGAGTCGCTTTCAACTTCAATAAAAACGAATGAAGTCGCGCTTTATTCTTACCCACAATGGTGGATTAATAAACTAAAACAGCAATATCCTGATGCTTGGCAAGCGATGTTGCAAGCAGGTAACGCGCACCCGCCGATGACATTGCGCGTCAATGCAAAACAGTCTACTGCACAAGCTTATGTAAAATTACTAACGCGTCAAGATATTATGGCAACAGCTTTAGGTAGTGAAGCGGTTATGCTTTCTAAGCCTATTCCAGTAGAGCAAATAACGGGATTTGTGGATGGCGTGGTTTCCGTACAAGACTACGGCGCACAGCTGGCAGCTTATTTGCTGGATGTAAAACCGAGTATGCGGGTGCTGGATGCATGCAGTGCGCCCGGTGGTAAAACAGGCCATTTGTTAGAATTGGCAGCGCTAGAACTGACCGCCTTAGATAATGATGCTAAACGTTTAGATCGAGTGGCGAGTAATTTAACGCGATTGCATTTGCAAGCTGATTTACAGTTGGGTGATGCGGGTAAATGGCAGACAAAGCAATCATTTGACCGTATCCTAGCGGACGTACCTTGCACGGCTTCAGGTATTGTGCGACGACACGTGGATATTAAATGGCTGCGTCGTGAATCAGATATTGTCTCGTTTACGCAACAACAAGCGGTGATTTTGGCTAATTTGTGGCATTTATTGTCAAAAGGCGGTAAATTACTTTATGCAACTTGTTCAGTTTTTGCTGAAGAAAATCAGCAACAAATTGATCGTTTTCTACAATTAAACACGGATGCTATTCAATTACCACTTGCCTTAACAGATGACAGGACCGAAAACATGACTATTCAGCATGGTCAACTGATTCCCTCAAGTACCCACGACGGCTTCTTTTATGCCTTATTACAAAAAAGTTAGTTTATTTTTTGTCTTTTTCTTGACTTGCCTGCTAGCTTCAGCGGCAGCCCAGCACATTGTGGTTAAAAATGCAGATTTAAAAGCATCTGGCGAGTCTTATTATCTTAATGCCGATTTGGAAATTAGTCTTGGTGAAAAGGTTGAAGAAGCGGTTAATAGAGGTGTGCCAGTTGAGTTTTTATATGAATTTGAATTAGTAAGGCCACGATTCTTATGGCTAGATGCAGACGTAGTCAAAACGAAAACACGTATTAAGGTTAGCTATCATGCATTAAGTCGGCAATATTTAGTCACTCAGGATGGGCGTCAGACGTCTCATGATATTTTGAGTGAGGCCATGATTGAGCTGGTGCAACTCTATGACTGGAAAGTTTTCAATAAGTCTGCCATTGAGCCAGGACAACAATACGAAGCAAAATTAAGCATGCGATTAGACCAAAGCAAATTACCTAAAGCGATACAGGTGGATGCGATTGGATCTGAAGGTTGGAATTTAGCCTCAGAACAGTTTGAATGGATACCAAAAGATTTAAATCACTAGTATGAAATACATTGTATTTTTTAGTGCTGCCTTAGGATTGATTTTGTTGTACTTGCTTTCCTCGGCAAGTGCCAATACTGCCGTTTCAGGCGGTTATTATAAAGTTCTGCTGTATTTGAATATTGCACTTGCTACGCTGATGGTGGTGCTGATTACCTTTCAAATACAAAATCTCTATAAAAATATTAAAAATCATGTCGTTGGTAGTCGTCTCAATTTACGCATGGTCAGTGCTTTTGCCATGATGGCGATTGTTCCTGGCTTGATTGTCTACCTCGTTTCTGTGAACTTTTTATCGCGCTCTATCGAGTCTTGGTTCAACGTCAAAGTTGAAGCCGCTTTGGATGGCGGTTTAAGTTTAGGTCAGCGCGCGTTAGATACTTTGTTGACTGATTTAGAAAATCAAGCAGATAGTATGGCCACAACGTTATCGTTACAGCCAGGACTTTCACAATATAGAGTGTTGCATGATTTACGCGAGAGATCGGGTATACAAGATGCAACATTGTTGTCACCAAGCGGCCGTATTATGGCGGTGTCCAGCGCTGACGCTTCTAGTTTTTTACCAGAGCTTCCTAGTGTGGCGCAATTGCGGCAAGCGCGATATCAACTGGTAGGTAAGATAGAACCTATCCCTGACAAAGGATTATATTTACGGATTTTAACGCCTGTGAATTCGCAAGAACTCACGGGAGAAACCTTAATTTTACAGCTGTTACAGCCAGTCCCTAAAGCCTTATCGAACACAGCTGAAGCGGTGCAAGATGTCTACCGCGATTATCAAGAGCTGTCATATAGCCGCGACTCTATTAAAGATGTGTTTAAGCTGACATTGACCTTGGTACTCATGTTAGCCATGCTTTCTGCATTGGCGATTGCTTTTGTTCTGAGTCGGCGATTATCACGACCATTGACTGTTTTGGCAGAGGGTACACGAACGATTGCCGATGGTAATTACAGTAAAATGTTGCCTGAGTATGGGAATGATGAACTGGGAGTGTTGGTTAAATCATTCAACAGTATGACGCGTCAATTAGGTGATGCGAATAAAGCCAATGAGCGGAATAGGCAGCGCTTAGAAGCAGCTCGCGGTTATTTAGAAACTATTTTGGCGCATTTGTCTTCAGGCGTATTGGCGATTAATCGGAACGGTGAATTAGGGACGTTTAATTTGGCCGCGATTGATATTTTGGGGCTTAATCTAGCGCCTTATGAAAACCAGCAGTTCACACAAATAGCGCTTGAGAATCACTTTCTGGCTGAGTTCGTTAAAGTGATACAAACCCATTTTGAAGTTAGTTTTCATGAAGGTGCAAGTGCGGAAATGAGTCGGCAATTAGAAGTGGTCGGACCGCAAGGTAAGCAATTACTCTCTGTACGTGCGACACGATTGCCAGAAAGTGCCAATAGTGGATTTGTTGTGGTATTTGATGATGTGACAACCATGGCGCAAGCGCAACGCGATGCCGCTTGGGGTGAAGTGGCAAGACGATTGGCACATGAGATTAAGAATCCTTTAACGCCCATTCAACTTTCAGCTGAGCGGATGCAGCATAAATTAGCAGAGAAATTAAGCAAAGACGATGCGGCGATGCTGGCGCGTGCAACCAATACGATTGTCAATCAGGTCGATGCGATGAAAGCCATGGTCAATGAGTTTAGTGAATATGCGCGAGCGCCTGCGGCGAATATGACAAAGATTAATTTGAATAAATTAATTCAAGATGTGTCTGGTTTATATGAAAATTCACATGCGAAAATCACTTATGATTTGTCGGAAAAATTACCTGATTTATTGGGTGATGCCACTATGCTAAGACAAGTGCTGCATAATTTAATGCAGAATGCGCAAGATGCGTTAGAGGGGCATGCAACACCTGAAGTGACGGTAAAAACGCACTGGGATGACATGCTCGTTTACTTAGAAGTGAGTGATAATGGACAGGGCTTTGCTGAAAAAGTGCTGGTGAATCCTTATGAGCCTTATGTGACAACAAAAGCACAAGGTACTGGTTTAGGGTTGGCTATCGTCAAAAAAATGGTAGAAGAGCATGCTGGACAGATTTCAATTGCGAATAATATCGCAGGCGGCGCTTGTATTCGCATCCAACTACCATTAACAAAAGAAGTATAAAGAGCAATAAAAATGATGCAAAGTGCATGGTGTAATGCATTAAATAGCATAATAAATGTAGAATATAAGACAGTTGCATAAATGCAACAAATATTGCTACAAAAAAATAATAGTCTAATTAATAACAGTGCGATAAATAATAGTAAAGAGAAAAGGTAATATCAATATGGCATCTAGAAACATCATGGTAGTAGACGATGAAGTGGGTATTCGTGAGCTGTTGAGTGATATTTTGCAAGATGAAGGGCATCGCGTCGTCACTGCTGAAAATGCGCAAGTCGCACGTGAAATGCGCTTATCAGCGCGACCTGACTTGGTGCTACTCGATATTTGGATGCCAGATTGCGATGGCATTAGTCTGCTAAAAGAGTGGGGGAATGCTGGATTATTAAATATGCCAGTGGTGATGATGTCTGGACATGGCACCATTGATACTGCTGTAGAAGCAACCAGAATTGGTGCTTTTGATTTTCTAGAAAAGCCAATCGCTTTACAAAAACTATTAAAAACGGTCAATTCAGCCCTTGTGCATGCAGATACCTTGCCAAAATCAGAAATGAATTTGGTCAGTCTTGGCAAAAGCCAATTGATTAATGAATTAAAACAACGCTTAGAGCAAATCTCACGTACACAAACTCCATTATTATTAATTGGTAAAAAAGGCGGTAGTATCGAGCTTTGCGCCCACTTTTTGCATGTAGCAGGGTCGCCGTGGGTGACGTTAAATGAGTATGAAAAGTTAACCATTGCCCCACTTGAAATTTTAGAGCAAGCGCGCGAAGGCATTGTGTTTATTGAAGAGTTAACCGCATTAAGTAAAGCAGAGCAAAAAGGGTTAAGCCTGTTGTTGTCTAACGCGCATAAATATCAAGTACGCATTATCTGTGCAGCCACGCATGGTTTAGCGCAATTAGCAGAAACAGCGACTGTTGATCAAACCTTGTTACAAACGCTGTCAAATACCAATCTAAAAGTGCCTTGTCTCAATGATCATCGAGAAGATATTCCAGAGCTGGTGTTATCCATGACCGCGCTGTTAACAGAATCTTCAGGCATCACTTATAAAGATTTTGATGTTGCCGCACTTAACGCGCTGCGTAATGCCGAATGGAGTGGTGATTTAAAACAATTAGAAGCCGTTGTGCAAAACTTAATGCTGACAAGTCTGGGTGAAGAAATTACGTCGGATGATGTTTCGCGTGTATTGGAACAATTTTCTGGGGTAACAGAAGCGGTAGACATTGTGTTGCCGATTGATTTAACTCAGCCGTTGCGTGAGGCAAGAGATGAGTTTGAGCGCTATTATTTTAAACATCATATGAAGCTAATTAATAACAACATGAGTAAGTTGGCTGAAATTTCAGGTTTAGAGCGCACCCATTTATACCGTAAATTGAAACAGCTTGGCGTTAATATTAAAGGGAACTAGTCTTCTCAACTTATCGCTAGACGCTAACTTCTAGCACAACAGGCGTGTGGTCACTAGGTCGTTCTAGCTTTCTTGGTGCTTTATCAATGACGCAAGCAACGCACTTTTCTTTTAGCGCATCGCTCACCAAAATATGGTCAATACGCATACCGTGATTACGTCTAAAGCCCATCATGCGATAATCCCACCAACTAAAATGTCCTTCGCCAGATTCGAATAATCTAAAACTGTCATGCAGACCTAATGCAAGCAATTCTTCAAATGCATCACGCTCTCGTGGGCTAACCAAAATATTACCTTCCCACGCAGCAGGATCATGACAATCTCTATCATCAGGCGCAATATTGTAATCGCCTAATATCACGAGCTTGGGATATTTTAAAAGTTCACCTGTAAGCCAGTTATTCAACGCCGTTAACCAACGCATTTTATAATCATACTTTTCTGAATCAACCGCTTGACCATTCACCACATACACACAAATAACGCGTACGCCATTAATGGTTGCACTAATCACCCGCTTTTGTTCATCTTCAAAATCAGCAATGCCATGCACCACATCCGTCATTTCATGAGTGCTTAAAATCGCCACCCCGTTATAAGTTTTTTGCCCACTATGAATCGCATGGTAACCAGCGTTTTTTAAATCTTCATAAGGAAACTTAGCATCTTCTTGCTTGGTTTCTTGCAAACACAATACGTCAATGGGGTTTTCTGCTAACCAATCCAATACGTGAGGTAAGCGAACATTTAAAGAATTGACGTTCCAAGTGGCTAATTTCATGAATATGTATCTAGTTGAATTTGAATGGCGCTCACTTTAGCATGCGCCTGTTTAATGGTCAAAATGAGGTGGTTAATCTTTCGGTAGGCTATTCAATGCATTCGCCACACAAATAGCCGCATGTGCATCATTCGCCGCATATTGAATCTGATGTTTTTGTAGCGGGTAAGCGCCCCAGTTTGAGGTCTGGGCACCTTTAGTCAACCGCAATTTAAGCACCATCGCCACGGCAGCCCTATCGCCAATATTGTTTTTCTCATCCACTAAATGCTTTAATTCAATCGATAAATCTTGCGTATTCATCATCTCAATCGCTAGCTTATTGCGTAGCTCCTTAATGTCGTCTCTAATCCCAAACCCTACTTTTGTAATGTTGGGATTACTTAATAATGCATGAGCGGTAGAAACAGCAGCAGGAAAACGCATAGGAAATAAAAAGGCTTTTGATGCGGTTGCCAGTTGAATCAACGTTGGACCTGGACTCGCCTCACCTTTACGAAAAGTCGGTTTTGTTTCTGTATCAAAACCAAGCTTGGCTTCATGATTTAAAGCGGCTAATGCATCAGCCGCATCTTGTTCATTTTCAATGAGATGAATATCAATCAGCGCCAGCCCATCATACATAGGGAGTGTTCGAATTTCTTCTTTGGTTGGACGGTGCATGTGAACTCATTAAATGTTTAGATTGAACAATATCATGATTTAGGAGAGAGTTTGGTTCATTATTGACCAAGTAGCTTTTCGCGCGACAGCGATCCTATTTTCACAACCGACTTAGCGCTTAAGCGCTTAGTGAGGTTGGGGACGCCCTTTACGGGTGCTGGATATAACATTATTCATTAGAAGTGTCTAATTTAAGGTGCATTCTTTTTCGCCTTTAGGCGACCCTATTTCTTTTGCTTGTCCAAAAGAAATAGGGGAAAGAAAAAGACACCCCGTCACCACGACCTAAAGGTTCCCCTGCGCTACTCAGTAAGCAAGGCGTCTGCGGAACTCGCTACGCTCAAACAGTCCTCGACGAAAACTCCTTGCTTACCTCCGTTGCTCGGCGTGGCTAAAGGGGGCGGTAAAGCACACGAAATTTCACCATTGCATCACTGAGCAAACATCGCCATTCCCGCGAAAGCGGGAATCCAAATTAAACTTTTAGAACTTAAAATGGATTCCCATTTGCATGGGAATGACAACATTCTAAGTTAGTTTTGACTTACATCCCCTTTATCAAGCTGAGTAGCGCAGACAAAATAAGATGAAGGCGAGGACTGTTTGAGCACCGCGACAGACCACGATTTGTGTGGTCTGTTAGGGCGAGTTCCGTCTCAACTGACTTGATGCTTTAGCATCTAGTGAAGTTGGTGATGCTCTTCACGGGTACAGCCGCTTATTTTGTTGAGCAACGCAAGGAACCCGTAGGGCTTGATAGCAGGGTGTGTGTTTCTTTGGTTACTTTCTTTGGCACAAGCAAAAGAAAGTAAGTCGCCTAAAGGCGAAAAAGAATGTAGCTTAAACGAGATGCATGCGGCGCAATCTAGTATTGCTTATTGACGCTTTGCGGGCTCACTTAGCACACCACTTTTTCTTAACTCTCTTAATAATTGACTAGTTTCAGAACGAAGGCTTATGTGACTCTGTTTAATAGCTTTAGCATAAGTGATTAAAGTGCTCAAATGGGCTGTAGCATGCTGCTTGTGAATTTCTGCATTTGTTTCTTGGAAAATTTTGTTTGCAGTTTCAAGTTTATGGACAAGGTCATTGTTTAGCCTAAATGAATCCACCATGCCTTTTGCTAATGTATATGTTTTTATTATTTGCTTTCTAAGATCATTATTTGGGATGCGACCAATTAAAAAGCTATTTCCATTATAAACAGTGAAAAAGTCACTTACTAGTGGATAATACAAGTTAAGAGGTTGATTATCTTTCAAGGTGTCGATTTGTGAGCCCATTGTTTCCTGGTAACGCTCCCAAATAGTTTCAATTTCATCATGAATAGCTTGAAGCAAGCCTTTGATTATTTTTTCTTCGTTATCCTCATCGTGTTTCTGCTGGTTCTCGTAAGCCTTATCTGTTGATCGAAGTGTTGCATACCCTCAATTAAACCACCCACAATAGCCCCTGAAATTGCTGAACCAAATGTAATCCAATCAAAACTCATTATTGTTCCTTTATGAAGCTAACTAAAAAGTCGAGACCATAAATATGGTATAACTTAGTTTGAAGGTGGGATGCGAGTTTTTACTATGTTGACCAGTCAATCACCCATCCCATTATGCCTCAACAGCGCATCCATGCTAGGCTCTCTACCACGAAAAGCAATAAACGATTCCATTGCAGGCCTAGAACCACCTTTTGCCAATACTTCATTTTTAAATCGACTACCCGCTTCATCTGACAATACACCAAGCTCTTCAAACAAGCTGTATGCATCGGCAGATAATACTTCTGCCCATTTGTAGCTGTAATAGCCAGCCGCATAACCGCCTGCAAAGATATGGCTAAAGCTATTAGGAAAGCGATTCCATTTTGGTGGGCGTAGCACGGCAACTTCATCGCGCACTTGGTCGATTACATCTAATGCGGTTAATTTGCCGTTTGGGTCAAAATCGCCATGTAAGCGCATATCGAATAATGAAAACTCAATTTGGCGTACGGTTTGCATACCCGCTTGAAAGTTTTTAGCGGCTATCATTTTGTCGAATAATTCGCGTGGCAATTGAGCGCCAGTTTCTACATGTGCCGTCATATTGCGTAGCACTTCCCATTCCCAGCAGAAGTTTTCCATAAACTGGCTGGGCAATTCAACCGCATCCCACTCCACGCCTTTGATGCCAGAAACACCATATTCTTCCACTTGTGTGAGCATATGATGCAAGCCGTGACCAAATTCATGGAACATGGTGGTGACTTCATCGTGCGTGAATAAAGCGGGTTTATTGCCAACTGGTGCGGAGAAATTGCAAGTGAGATAAGCGACAGGTAATTCAAGGCCAGTGGCTTTTTTACGGCGGGAAATGCACTCATCCATCCAAGCGCCACCGCGTTTGTTTTGGCGTGCGTATAAATCTAAATAAAAGTAAGCGATGGGTTTGTTAGCGCTGTCGCTAATTTCATAAAAGCTCGCATCTTGATGCCAAGCAGACGCTTCTGCTTTGCGTACTTGTACGCCAAAGATGGTTTCGGTCACTTTAAATAAACCAGCTAATACTTTTTCTTCTGGGAAGTATTGTTTTACTTCTTGGTCAGAAAAAGCATATTTATCTTGACGTAATTTTTCGCTCACAAAGCCAACATCCCAAGCTTGCATATCAGCCAAGTCTAGTTTCTTTGCATAAGCCAATAACTCTTCCATATCGCGCTCTGCATAAGGTTTAGCGCGTTGGGCGAGGGTATTTAAAAAGTCAGCTACTTGCTTTGGCGTATCTGCCATTTTGGTTGCCAATGATAATTCAGCGTAATTGTTGAAGCCAAGCATAGTGGCTTCTTCTTTTTTCAATTTAAGAATATCGCTAATTAAGCTGGTGTTATCCCATTCTTGTTTGCTTAATTCAGATGCGCGCGTGGCATAGGCGCGATAGAGGGTTTCGCGCAATTCGCGATTTTCTGCATATTGCATCACAGGTAAATAAGAAGGGAAATGTAAACTGAATAAATAACCGGTTTTGCCAGCCGCAGTTGCTGCTTCAGCCGCCGCTTCTATAGCATCTGCAGGCAGACCCGCTAAATCATCAACATCAGTAATCAGATGCGTGAAATCATTGGTGTTATCCATGATGTTTTCTTCAAACTTGCTGCTTAGTTTTGATAACTCTTCGCTAATGGCTTTGAAGCGCGCTTTTTGGTTGGCAGGTAGTTCTGCGCCACCTAATTTAAAATCACGTACTTCATGATTGATAATGGTTTGTTGCGTTGGGCTGAGTTCTTTAAAGTTTGCACTGGCTTGAATCGCTTTAAACTTTGCATATAAGCGCTCATCTTGCGCTAAATCGCTGCCAAAATCGGTTAATTTCTGCAAATTATCATTATAAGCTTCACGTAGTTCAGGGCTATTCACCACTGCATTCATATGACCAACTTGGCTCCAAGCGCGGCCTAATTTTTCACTTTGGTCTTCTAACTTAAGGGCAAAATTTTCCCACGTTGGCGTTACTTGGCTGGTGGCTAGCTCTTCAACTAGGGCGCGGCCTTGAGCAATCAAACTGTCGATGGCTGGGCTCATATGCTCAGGTTTGATTTCGTTAAATTTAGGTAGACCAGAAAAATGCAGTAATGGGTTTGATGACAAAGTGGTTCCTTATATTGTTAGCTATATTAGTGGCTTAATTGATTAAGCGTAGACAAACTGGGTAGCGATAGGTTTCGCCCTTACTAGTAGAGATGGCGGCAATAATGCAAAAAACAATGTTTGCTAGCCAAATCATTGGCATAAACATGATGCCGATTAATATCCAAGACAAAATTGAGCCACAAACATGGCTATACCAACAGTAATTTGAAAATTGAGCGCTTCTTTGGCTTGGTCTGCAATAAAGGCGCTGTCGTCTTTTTTGAGTATCCAAACAATGAGCGCTGGAATGAATGAAAACACGGTGCCAGCGAGATGTGTCACTGTGGCAATGTTTTTATCATCATTATTAGGAACGATTACTTCTTCTGACATGCTGTCCTCCTGCTTGTGTTTTAAGCTTGTGGTTAATGATTCAGTTTTTAATGATTCAGTTCTTTAACTTGTAATTCTGTTTTAGCAATATCTTCTATTTTAAGGATTCTGTTAACCGATTTGGTTATTTTGTTAATATTACTTTGTAAAACTTTCTGCTTAACACTTAATATTTGACTAGGATGCATCGAAAACTGTCGCAAGCCCATGCCTAGGAGTAGCTTGGTTAATTGGGCGTCGCCCGCCATTTCACCGCAGACAGAAACCGCTTTACCAAATTTAGCGCCAGCAGCAATGGTATTGGCAATTAACTGCAACACCGAAGGATGGAGTGAATTATATAAATGCGCAACAGTGCTATCGGTACGATCCACGGCAAGGGTATATTGCGTTAAGTCATTGGTACCGATTGAAAGAAAATCTAGCTCACGTGCAAAAGCTTTGGCATTAATAGCCGCTGCTGGTACTTCTATCATGCCGCCTAGTTGAATATGATCGTTAAAAGGAATCTTCTCTTTTGCGAGCGATTGTTTTGCATGCGCCAATAATAATTTAGTCTGTCGCAACTCTGCTAATGAAGTAAGCATGGGAATGAGTATTTTGATATTGCCATAATGTGAGGCACGTAACAGCGCACGGAATTGCGTATGAAAAATATGCGGCTCAGTTAAGCAAAGCCTAACCGCACGTAAGCCCAGAGCTGTATTAGCCGTTTCGATATTACTCAGATTGGCCTGTTTATCTGCACCCAAATCGAGTGTACGGATAATGACTGGTGCTTTTTTCATGGCTTGCGCCACACTCTTGTACGCTAAAAATTGCTCTTCTTCATCTGGCGCATCCGCTCTATTCATAAACAAAAATTCTGTGCGGAATAAACCAATGCCAGTCGCGCCTGACTCTTGGATTGCCTCAATGCCATGCTGGCTTTCGATGTTAGCAAATAAAGCGATTGCTGTGCCGTCAATGGTTTTTGAAACGGTTGATTTGATTAATGACAGTTTTTGTTGTTCTAGTTGCCACTGGCGCTGACGTAATTCATATTGTTTAAGAATTTCTTTACTAGGATTGACGATGACAACGCCTTGGCTGCCATCAACAATAATCACTTCACCCTCGCTGATTAAATCGCGTGCTTTTTGTAGCGCAACAATAGAGGGGATATTAAGGCTTCTCGCTAAAATCGCGGTATGCGATGTCACGCCACCAACATCGGTAATGAAACCAGCAAACTGATTTTGTTTAAACTGAATCGCATCGGCAGGTGAAATGTCATGCGCGACTAGGATGATATCTTTATCATCACTCTTTTTAACATTGGTGCTAAATTGCGAGCTTGGATGCCCTAGCAAGGCTTTAATGACCCGCTCAACCACTTGGATAAAATCTTGTTTGCGTTCGCGTAAATAGGCATCAGTAAACGCATCAAACTGCTCAATAATATTATCGAGCTGTAATTTAATAGCCCACTCCGCATTGCATTGATCTTCACGAATCATTTTTTTGGTAGCATCTAAAAATGATTTGTCGGACAAAATGGCCAGATGCGTATTAATAAAAGAACCTAAATCGCCCAACAACGTATCAGGTAAGTCTTGGTGTATGCCTTTTAAATCTGCTTTAACGGTTTTGATTGCATTCGTAAACCGTTTAACTTCATCGGCGACGAGATGGTTAGGCACTTGATAATGTGCAACTTCTAATAATGCATTAGAAATTAAATGGGCTTTACCAATGGTAATGCCACTCGAAACCGCTACGCCATGTAAGCTAAAGCTAGACAATTATTCACTCTCGTCAAAGTAGTTATTCACCAGTGCTTTTAGTGCAGCAACTGCTTCTACTTCATCTGCACCATTCGCCTCTATTTCAATCACAGATCCTTTTGCTGCCGCTAACATCATGACGCCCATAATGCTTTTGGCATTCACGCGCTTTTCGTCACGGATAACGGCAATATCACTAGAAAATTGGTTTGCCACTTGGGTGAATTTAGTGGATGCCCGTGCATGCAGTCCTAGCTTATTGATGATTTCAACATTTTCTTTAATCATAAAGGCACGCAACCCTTCTCATTAAAATGCACAACACTTTCTTGACCACTATGCATGGCTTTGGTTAAACAATCGTCAAATGGTAAATCGCGATAGCTGAGCGCAACGATTAACATGGGTAAGTTAAGTCCAGAAATGCCCTGCGAGTGGCTGCAGCCGACTAATTTGGTTGCAATATTGCAAGGTGTTCCGCCGTAAATGTCAGAAAGCACTAATACGCCATCGCCAGAGTCAAGTTCGGTGGCAATAGCTTGCGCTTGCTCCAATAATGCGTCAGGTTCATCGCTACTTTTAACCGCTAAAGCATGCAGTTGCTGCGGCCTTTCACCCAGCATATGCGTTGCACACTGAATTAAGCTTTCACCCAATGTTTCATGGGCAATAATTAAAATGCCAATCATAGTAACCTTTTACCTTTAAATAGCTTGGTGCTGCAATTGTTTGTATTGACGATTATTTGTATTTTAGTCTAATTCTCGATGTCGAATAATGACTTTATATTTGGACGTTTTAAAGTAAGCGCTTAACTGCTCTACAAAATAAACAGAGCGATGCTGTCCGCCCGTACATCCAATACCAATTGTCAGATAACTACGATTATCTTGCTCAAAACTGAGTAGCCATTTTTCAACAAATTGTTTAATGTCACTGAGCATTTCAATTGCCATTGGCGTGCTTTCTAAAAAAGAGGCAACCGCTGCATCTTTGCCAGTTAGCGGGCGCAGCACTTTGTCATAGTGCGGGTTAGGCAAGCTGCGCACATCAAACACAAAATCAGCATCCAGCGGCAACCCATTTTTGAATCCGAATGAGCTAAACAACAGCACCATTTCGTTAGTAGGCTGCGCAATCAGTTCGCGGATATGTTTACGTAACGCATTGGCGTTGCTATTGCTGGTATCAACACGGTGGGCAATTTGGCTGAGGTTAGATAATAACTCTTGTTCATGCGCAATGCTTTCTGCCAGCGTGGTTTCTTTATTGCTTAAAGGATGTTTACGTCTGGTTTCGCTAAAGCGTTTGACTAGTGTTTCTGTACTGGCTTCTAAAAAGATTAAATCAACGATGTGACCGCTGTCTTTTAGTAAGGCAATGGCGTTTGGCAAGGTTTCGATAGCCGCGCTTCGGCTGTCAATGCTGACCGCAATATTTTGATGTAGATTGGTTTCAACATGTTGCGAGATAAGCGGCAACATGGTTGCAGGTAAATTATCAATACAGTAAAAGCCGCTGTCTTCTAATGCGCGTAATGCAACGCTTTTTCCAGAGCCAGATAGCCCTGTTAATATAATTAAATGCACGCTAGTGAGCCTTTATAACGGTTAAAACGACTAACCATTATAGTCTACCATTGTCTGTGAAATTTAACAGGGATGTGAAAGTTGGATTTATTAATTGAACCGCCTCATGTATTAAATCTAGATGAAATATGACTTGAGGCGGCGTTGTGACAATCACGCATCAACGCGTGAATAATGTATTGCTGGATTAACTAAGTGGTTGGTGCTTGAGCGCGCCATTCACTTTGTGATGATTGCTATTTTTTTCTTTATGTTTGAGCACTTGGCGATCCAGCTTATCCGTCAAAATGTCGATAGCGCTATACATGTTCTCATCGCTACTCTCGGCATGTAAATCATTACCAGGAACGTGTATGGTTGCTTCAACTTTTTGAGCAAGCTTTTCTACACTCAGGGTTACTTTTACGTCAATCACATGATCAAAGTGATTGCTAATTCGTCCTAGTTTTTTTTCTACGTATTCCCTTAAAGCAGGTGTAACGTCTAGATGATGTCCTGTTAATTGTAAATTCATAATGAGATCCTTTTTTTAAGTTTGTTCCTAAGTTTTTACTTTAAAAAAATGAACTAAGTAAAAACTGAGAACAATTTTAGTGTACACCTTTTAGTCGCAATGTAACTAGTCTAGTTCAGGATTTTATGAGTTATTTTTTTATAAAGATTTGCGTAAATTGGCTGGCGGAATATTGAGTGACTCTCGATACTTTGCAATCGTACGTCTAGCCACCACAATGCCTTCTTTTGCGAGTATTTCACTAATTTGATTATCGGATAGTGGCTTTTTGGTATTCTCTTCTGCCACCAATTGTTTAATTAATGCACGAATGGCGGTAGCAGAACATTCGCCGCCAGAATCGGTGGAAACGTGACTACCAAAGAAATACTTTAACTCAAAAATACCGCGTGGTGTCAGCATGTATTTATGGGTGGTGACTCTTGAAATGGTTGATTCGTGTAGTTCTAATTCTTCTGCAATTTCACGCAATACCAATGGACGCATCGCAATTTCGCCATGTTCAAAGAAGTTACGCTGTCTATCAACAATCGCTTGTGAAACGCGCAGGATAGTCGAAAAGCGTTGCTGAATATTCTTAATCATCCAGCGCGCTTCTTGCATTTGACTTTGCAAATATTGGCCTGAATTTTCGCGATTCCGTTTTAATATGTCAGCATACAATTGGTTAATGCGTAATTTTGGCATGACGCCATCATTCAGCGTGGCAACCCAAATGCCTTTAATTTTTTTAACAATGACTTCATGCTGAATAAAATGATCTGGACTAAATTCGGCAAAGCCAGCTCCAGGCCGTGGGTTTTGTAATTGAATCAGTGCTTGCGCACTTTTTAGATTCTCTTCACTACAATTGACGAGTTTACGTAATTTGTTAAAGTCTTTATTGGCGAGTACGTGCAAATGTTCTTTTACAATAGTCTTAGCCAACGCTAAATCAGGAATGCTGTCAGGTAACGCATTCAATTGCAATAAAATGCACTCTTGTAAACAGGTTGCACCAATGCCAATCGGATCTAGGTTTTGTACATGTTTGAGCGCCGTTTCAAGCTCAAGAAAATCAACCTCAAGCTCTTCGGGCAGTGATGCCATAATGTCTGCTAACGAAGACTCTAAATAACCATTCTCGTTAATACTATCAATCAGTAGTAACATTAATCGTTGGTCTCTGTCGGATAGCGGTAAGAGTTTTATTTGATCGAGTAAGTGATTGCGTAGGCTGGTGACAACTGTTTCTTGACGCGTAAAATTGACATCATCGTCATCATCGTTGTTTTGTTTACCACCTTCATCCCATTGGCTCGCGCTGCCATATTCTTCATAATCTTCATCAAAATCATTTTGTTTGAAATCGTCATCTGAGATAGGTGCTTCCGCTAAAGCATCTTGCGTATCTTTGCTACTGATTTCAGCATCGCGCTCACGGTCTATATTGTTATCACCATCAGTATCGTCGTCGCTATCACCGACTTCATTATTGCTAGATTCATTTTTTGATCCTTCTGCACTATCTTCATCTTGATTGTCATCATCGCCTTCAACTAATTCCAACAATGGATTTTCTTGCAAAATGATTTCAAGCTCTTGATTTAATTCAAGTGTAGAAAGTTGCAGTAAGCGAATAGACTGTTGTAACTGAGGCGTTAACGCTAAGTTCTGAGAGATTTTTAATTGTAAACTTTGTTTCATCGTTGTTGTTTATCAGAGTTTAAAGTCTTTACCTAAGTACACTTCACGCACAGCTTCATTGCTGACAATTTCTGACGGGCTGCCAGAGGCGAATACTGTACCTTCGTTGACAATATAAGCGCGATCGCAGATGCCCAAAGTTTCGCGCACATTATGATCTGTAATCAACACGCCAATGTTGCGTGAGGATAAAAATCGAATGATTTTTTGAATATCCAACACCGCAATTGGGTCAATCCCTGCAAAAGGTTCATCGAGTAAAATGAAGCTCGGATTAGCCGCCAAACAACGGGCAATTTCTACCCGTCTCCGCTCGCCGCCAGACAAACTCACTGCCGCATTACTACGAATGTGCAAAATATGTAAGTCCTGTAAAAGGGACTCCAGGCGATCATGTCGGGCTTGGTCGGACAGGTTCTGCAGTTCAAGCACAGCCATGATGTTTTCTGAAACGGTTAGTTTACGAAAGATAGAAGGCTCTTGCGGCAAATAAGCGAGCCCTTTGTTGGCACGTAAATGAATCGGTCTGTGGCTAAGGTCTTCGCCATCTAGGCTGATGCTGCCTGAATCCAAAGGCACCAAGCCAACCATCATATAAAAGCTGGTTGTTTTACCAGCCCCATTTGGGCCAAGCAAGCCAACAACTTCACCGCTTTTAATTTGCAGAGAGATGTCATGCACAACAGTGCGTGATTTATAAGACTTCCGAAGATTTTCTACGATAAGTTGACTCATATGATTCGCTATTTTGGTGTTTTGTTTAACTGATCACTAAATTTAAGATTCGGCGCATTATCTGGCGTTGGGGTATCTGTGATGGTTTTCTTTTTTGGCTGAATAATGGCTTTAACGCGGCCGCTTGATGGGCCTTCACTTTCAGACTTTTCACCACCAAGCACTTCAGCATATTCAGCATTGGCATCATAACTAATATAATCACCATAAACGATATCTTCACCACGCTTTACCCAAGCCTTGGTATACAATTCCACTTTATCCATACGGCCATCGTATTCAATTCGTCTACCGCTGCCTGTCATATATTCATTTTTACCCTCACGTTTTTGTTTGAATGTGGTTGGGTTGCCTGTGGATGTGCTACTTTGAAAGCCGTTTGGACCCTCACGTACCACTAACTTATCGGCATGAATGACTAAAGTACCTTGTGTTAAAGCGACGGTTCCCATGTAGGTGCTGATTTTTTTAGCATCATCAACAATGACACTGTCAGCCTCCAGCTCAATTGGCTTGTCTCGATCAGCAGCTTCTGCCTGCGCATTTAAGCTGGTCAAGAAGCCGATGAGTAGCATACTAATGCGAAAGAAATTAGTCATTATTTCACCATTCTTTTAAACATGTTTTCTAAATAAGTTTCTGCTTGATTGAGCAAAGCATTAATTGTTTGGTTTTTCATAATGTGCTCTTACTTTGTTAAGTAGCTTAATGGTTTTTTTGCGTTTATCATAAATCATACCAATAGCATGAATCACGGTCTTAGGTGCTTGTTTAATCACCACAGGACTATCTGTTTTGACTAAATCTTGCTTAGGGAAAATGATTAATTTATCCGTTAAAACCTGCATCTCACCTTTTTCTGCTGTTGCTTCACGCACAACCACAACATCTTGTAATATCTCAATTTCATCTCCATCGCTAGAAACATTTGCATGGTTTCCCTCAATTTGCGTATAAGGTTTATCGATTGCATATTGGGTATATTTGGGTTGTTTCAAAACGGTGCTGTCGTCATCAGGGAAGTGCGTCATCTTTTCTGCCGCTAGCGTATAACTTAAGTTGCCTGCTTCATCTGTTTGGGTTGTGACAAAATTTTCCATTATATAATCAGCATCGTGGCGATTACTGCCATCAGCTTTAGGGCCTTGTTGCTCAACGGTTTTATTAATCCAGAAAGTGATGAACGCCAAAAAAGCGGCCAAAATGAGTGGAAATAGTATGGTTGAGCGATTGAACATTGTCTAGTGAATGCTTAATTACTTAAAGTATTTGTTCGTAATTGGTTCAAAAGTGTTTTGTGCTTTCATGATTAATTCGCAAACCTCTCTAACCGCGCCTTTGCCTGCTTGGCTGCTGGTTACATAATGCGCATATGCATTGACGGGTGATTGCGCCGTTGGTACCGTAATGGCAAGGCCGCATTTTCGCATAGCTGGAATATCAACAATATCATCACCCATAAAAGCGGCTTCTTCGGGGTTGATGCCTAATTTGTTAATTAAATCATCAAATGCCAAGCCTTTATCCTCAACGCCTTGATAGCAATGTTCAATATGATTGGTTTCAGCGCGTATCTTCACCACATTAGAAGTGCGCCCAGTGATAATCGCCATTTTAACGTCCGTTTTGTTGAGCAACTTCATGCCCAAACCATCATGCGCATGGAATACTTTATATTCCTGACCGTCGTCACCAATCATTAAACTGCCATCGGTCATCACACCATCCACATCTAAAACAAGCACTTTAATTTTTTTGGCTTTTGCGATGATTGCTTCTGTTACTTCACTCAATTTCTTCTTCTTTCCAATTAAACGATTTTTGCCATTAATAGATCATGCATATTAAATGCGCCGACTAATTTGTTCTGTTCATCTGTGACTAATAGGCCATTAATTTTGTGATGCTCCATTATTTCCACTGCTTCAGCTGCTAATTTTTTAGCCGTGATGGTGGTGGGAGTGGCATGCATGACCTCAGTAATGATGGTTGATTGCGTATTATTGCCAGCAGCAAATACACGGCGTAAATCACCATCCGTAAAAATACCAATCAGTTGATGTTGTTGATTAACAATGGCAGTAAACCCTAAGCCTTTTTGCGTCATTTCAATCAGCGCATCGGATAAAGCAGCGGTTTCCATCACATAAGGAATAGCATCACCCAATCGCATAATATCTTCCACGCGGGTGATTAAGCGCCGGCCTAAACTGCCGCCTGGATGTGATTTTGCAAAATCTTCCGCAGAAAAGTCTCTGCAATCTAATACGCAAACCGCCAGTGCATCACCCAGTGCTAGTGCTGCTGTGGTGCTGGCAGTTGGCGATAGTCCTAAAGGGCAAGCTTCTTGAGATACTTCTGCGCTAAGGTGAACATCCGCTTGTTTGGCTAAAGTGGATGTCGATTTTCCTGTAATGCCAATCACTTTTGCGCCTAGGCGTTTAATGGTGGGCAATATATTGAGAATTTCATCGCTTTCTCCTGAGTTGGATAATGCAATCACTACATCGCCATTGGTAATCATGCCCAAGTCGCCATGACTTGCTTCGGCAGGGTGCATAAAGAAAGCGGGAGTGCCTGTGCTGGCTAGCGTGGCAGCGATTTTTCCGCCAATATGGCCAGACTTACCCATCCCGCTTACGACAACTCGACCTTTACAATGTAAAATAAGGGTAACAGCCGCTTCAAAGTTTGCATCTAAATTTGAAGCCAGCGCTTCAATTTCTTTTGCTTCAATGAGCAGTACTTTGCGCGCAAGCGCAAGTGACTCGCGTCTTGGCGCATGTGGCTGTTCAGTTTGCAGTAGTGTAGGGCTCATATACAATTAGTATAAAAGGGAATCGCTCCTGAATCAAAGTAAAAACATGCGTTTTTGCATAAATAGCGACAAGCAGGCACAATTTTTGCATAATTGTTTATGCTTTAATATTAATAATAAAAATTGAGAAAGATAATCATTGTTTAATTCACTCGCCAGTATTCTTTTAGTGTTAACCAGCTCGGTTTTGTTCGTGGCCTTTTTTCGTGCCTTACGATTACCGCCGATGTTGGCATATTTTGTGGTGGGCGTTTTATTTGGGCCTTATGCTTTTGCGCTATTGCCTGATACTGAATCAGGTCGACATTTAGCCGAGTTTGGTATTGTCTTTTTGATGTTTAGTATTGGCTTAGAGTTTAGTTTGCCTAAGTTGTACGCGATGCGTAAAACCTTATTTGGCTTGGGTGGCGCGCAAGTCATTATCACCATGGTAGGCATTATGTCTGCTTGTTGGTTGGCGGGTTTAAGTCTAACGGTGAGCTTTATTGTGGCATCTGCTTTAACCATGTCATCTACTGCTATTGTGTCAAAAATACTGATGGAGCGCGTTGATTTAAACTCGCGCCATGGTCGGCTCAGTATTGGTATTTTGTTATTCCAAGATTTAGCCGTGATTCCAATTTTGGTGCTGATTCCAGCATTGAGTTCACAGTCCGCCGACTTAGTTAATATCCTCGGCTGGGCGTTTCTAAAAACAGTAATCTTGTTATTTATCTTGTTTAAATTTGGCAAAACTGTGATTAGTTATTGGTTTGGTTTAGTTGCTGGCCAACGTTCGCGTGAGTTGTTTGTGATGAACGTATTAATGGTTACGCTGTTGCTGGCTTTTGCTACTAATTTAGCTGGTTTATCGTATGCATTGGGGGCTTTTATTGCGGGGATGTTGATTTCAGAAACGCGTTATCGGTACCAAGTTGAATCAGATATTGCCTCATTCCGCGATATTTTAATGGGTTTGTTCTTTATCAGTGTCGGCATGTTGCTCGACTTTAATTATTTAATACACAATATTGTATTAGTGTCTGCTTTGTTTGTAGCTTTTGTCTTATTTAAAGCGGTTTTGATTGCCGTATTAGTCCGCTTTTTTGGGTTTGAATGGGGTGTGGGCTTGCGTACTGGCGTGATTTTGGCGCAAGCAGGTGAGTTTGGCTTTGTGATTCTGACGTTAGGTTTAGGTCGCGGTTTAATTGGTGGTGCTGAATTGCAATTGGTCTTATCCGCCTGTTTATTATCCATGATTACGGCGCCATTTATCATTCAATATAATGGACGCATTGCTCGCCGATTAGCAAAAAGCTATATCATGAATAGCAATCAAAAAGATGAAGAATTGCAAGATGTTGGTAAAACATTACATGCACATGTCATTTTGTGTGGGTATGGCAGAAGTGGGCAATATCTTGGCCGATTTTTAAAAGAAGAAAATATTCCATTTATTGCACTAGATATTGACCCAACTCGTGTGCATGAAGCGACCGTGGCAGGCGAGCATGTGATGTATGGCGATGCTGGCAGAAGCGCGGTGCTGGAAGCTGCTGGCGCTGCACATGCAAAGGCGCTGATAGTCAGTTATTCTGATATGCGATCTTCTATGAAAGTGCTGAATGTAACGCAAGAAAATTATCCTGCGTTACCGGTTATTGTACGCACCTCTGATGAAACACATATGGAGGCGTTTAGAGACGCTGGAGCAACTGAAGTCGTTCCAGAAGTGTTGGAAGGTAGTTTGATGTTGGCCTCTCATGCCTTGGTGATTTTAGGCGTGCCATTGAATCGTGTGGTTAAGCGTATTCGATTATTCCGTGAAGAACGGTATCAAATGTTCAAAGGTTATTTTAGAGGGCTATCAGATGAAAGTACCGAATTTGGTAATACAAAACAGTTAACGCTGCACCCGGTTGAGATTGGTAGAAATGCTTATGCCAATCGGAAGTTTTTACGCCATATCAATTTGGCCGAGTTTGGTGTCGAAATACAACACTTGCGCCGTCCTAATATGCGAACAGATATTTTACCTCGCCCTGATATTGTGTTGATGGAAGGTGATGTTGTTGTCTTGCTCGGGACGCAAGAAGGCTTGATTGCAGCCGAGATGTATTTGACTTCAGGTAAAACGCGTTAATCGTTTCGTTAGTTTAGATTGCTCTTTTTAGTTGCCAATGACCAGATTTCCCACCTTGCTTTTCTAACAACTTAATATCGCTAATGGTCATGCCTCTATCAACCGCTTTACACATATCATAAATCGTTAATAAGCCTACGCTCACTGCCGTCAATGCTTCCATTTCAACGCCTGTGAGTGGGGTTGCGAAATTTTAATCTCAGTTGAAAGCTAGTTTAGGTTGCCGTTATAACTTTCGTCATTTAAACTAATCAACTGAAAAATCTCGAATTTAAAGCAGCGTTTTAAGGTTAGCCATGAATTTATACCCAGTTACCATTGTAGAAAACTTCTATGAAAATCCCGATGCAGTGAGGACGTTTGCATTAAACCAAAAATATAAGTTTAGGTCTCAAATGAAAGATGCTCCTTATGTCTTTCCTGGTTGTCGTTCTAAAGATTTATCATCCATTAATAAACCGTTATTTGAGCAGGTAAGTAAGAAGGTTATTTCATTGTTTCATAATGCAGAACATGATTATATGCAGTGGGCAATTGCGACTAGCTTCCAGAGTGTTTCTGCTGAGTATGGGCAGGGCGTGATTCATACTGACCAGAATACCGTTTTTGCTGCTGTACTCTATTTAACACCAGATGCGCCATTGGATTCAGGTACATCATTGTTTAAGCCTAATGCAAAATTTGATGAAGAAAAATATCAGTGGTCCTTAAAGGAAAATGATAAACGATTTGATGAAGGAAAACTTATTATGGATACTTCATATCATGATATGTTTGATGAAATAGTACGTGTTAATAATGTTTACAATACGTTAATTTTATATGAAGGTCGTCATTACCATGCTGCGAATCAGTTTTTCGGTAAAACGCTGAAAGATTCGCGCTTAGCGCAAGTATTCTTTGTCACTAAGATTGATGCGCAAAAATATAGCTCGTTTCCTGTGTGGCGTAGTCAGCAAGTGAAGGTTTAGTTACAACTTTTACATTTTTAAAACTGGATTGCTTCACTGTGTTCGCAATGACAACCCGCATAGTCATTGCGAACGTAGTGAAGCAATCCATATTGCACTAATCTTCTATGGCTATTCTTCTATGCCTAGCTCTTGAATTTTTCTCGTTAGCGTGTTGCGCCCCATACCAAGTTGTGTTGCGGCTTCTATGCGGCGACCATCAGTATGTTGTAAAGCTTTCTTAATCATGACACGCTCAAAGTCTTTAGTTATACCTTCTGATATACCTTGTTCGCCGCGGTTAAGGGCGTCCGCAACCTCTTGCGCTAATGCTTCTTGCCATGAGTTGGTGGAAATGGTTTTCGCAGCATTTTCTTTTAGTTCTGGTGGCAAATCGGCAACATCTATATTTTGACCTGGCGCCATCACCATGAGCCAGTGACAGACGTTTTCTAATTGGCGAACATTACCGCTCCAGTTAACTGTACTTAAATATTTAAGTGCATCTGGAGATAATACTTTTGCATCGACGCCTAGGTTGATTGCGCTTTGTTGTAAGAAGTATTTTGCGAGTAATGGAATATCTTCGCGTCGTTCTCGTAATGCGGGTAATCGCAATCGAATCACATTTAAACGGTGAAATAAATCTTCACGGAATAGACCAAGTTTAACGCGTTCTTCTAAGTTTTGATGGGTTGCAGCGATGACCCTTACATTCACTTTAATTGGTTGGTGACCGCCAATACGATAAAATTGGCCGTCACTTAATACACGCAATAAGCGTGTTTGTAAGTCAGCTGGCATATCGCCAATCTCATCCAAAAATAATGTGCCGTTATCGGCTTGTTCAAAGCGACCGCGTCTTGCGGCTTGTGCGCCAGTAAATGCACCACGCTCATGTCCAAATAACTCAGACTCTAATAAATCCTTTGGAATGGCAGCGGTATTAATGGCAATAAATGGATTGTCTGCTCTAGGGCTATGGCGATGTAAGGCGCTAGCCACTAACTCTTTACCACTACCAGATTCACCATTAATCAATACGGTTGCATGTGAGCGGCTTAATCGTCCAATTGCACGAAACACTTCCTGCATGGCAGGTGCTTGACCAATAATTTCAGGGGCTTCTTCAAGTGGCACACTTTCAACATCTTGGCGTAGCGTTTCATCAACGGCACGCTTAATGACATCTATCGCTTGGTCAACATCAAACGGTTTTGCTAAATACTCAAACGCACCATGTTGAAATGCGGCCACTGCGCTTTCTAAATCAGAATAAGCAGTCATAATGATCACAGGAATATCAGGATATTTCTCTTTTACTTCTGTTAAAAAATCTAAACCAGAACCACCAGGCATGCGGATATCACTAACGATGACTTGCGGTAATTCTTTCTCCATTGCATCAAGTGCATCTGCGGTAGAAGAAAAAGTTTTGAATGCTAAATCTGAGCGTGCAAGGGCTTTTTCAAATACCCAACGTATTGATTTATCGTCATCTAATATCCAAATTGGTTTCATTTGCGTCTGCTCTACTTAAATTTTATTGTTCAATAATTGCATTTTTAATCACCGTACTTTCTACGGGCAGCAAAATGGTGAAGCATGTATTGCCAGGCTGGCTTTTACAATCAATCATGCCATGGTGCTGCGTAATAAATGTTTGCGCTAAAGCTAGTCCCAAGCCTGAACCGCCTTCGCGGCCTGTCACCAAAGGATAAAATATTTTATCCAATAAATCAGCAGAAATTCCCGGCCCATTATCAATAATCTCTAATTTAATGGCCACACGATAACGCTTTCTACTTAAGGTGACTTGGCGTTCTGCTCGCGTTCTTAAAGTTACTTTAGCTTCTTGTGCATTGTGTGACAATAACGCTTGCACAGCGTTGCGTGCAATATTAAGCACTGCTTGAATCAATTTTTCGCGATCGCCAATCAGTTCTGGCAAACTCGTATCATAATCGCGCTGCACTTTAATATTGTTAGGTGACTCGGCCAACAAAAGGCTGCGGACACGTTCTAGGACTTCATGAATATTGGTCGGTTCATATTTAGGAACGCGGTGCGGCACTAATAACCGATCCATTAGACTATGCAGTCTATCGGCCTCTTTAATAATCACTTGCGTATATTCACGCAGATTGGGTTGTGGCAACTCATGTTCCAGTAATTGTGCTGCGCCTCTTAAGCCACCTAATGGATTGCGAATCTCATGTGCTAGATTCCGCAATAACTCAGAGTTCGCTTGTTGTTGAATCAACATACGCTCTTCTTTAGCAATACGGAGCTGTTGATCCATTTGCTGAAACTCTAATAAAAGCTTAGCTTCATACATGTCAATTGGCGTCACAGTGCACGTTACGGCAAAAGATTCTTGGCGAACCGTGGTGATTGCAAATTCGTGTTCTCTAAAAGGGCTGTCGTTCTTAGTAGCGTTTTCAATGGCGGTATCTAAAATCTCGCAGTTTAAAAACACGGCAGATATATCGCTATTAACGAGTTGGGTAGAGCTAAGCGCAAACAACACTTCAGCACTGGGATTCATATAAACAACTTGTTTAGCCGCATTCAGCAAGATGACTGAAGTGGCGAGATTTTCTAAACCTGAAAAGCAGGTGGGTATTTTTTGAACCATGAATAATACTAGCACTAAATGTTATTAATGCCAGTATATAAGCAAGAGATAAGCCAGTTTTAAATGTTAATTGATATTGCTAATTTCTTTTTCTAATAGCTCAATATTGCGTTGATGAACATCTACATTCATTTGCAATGCTTTCATTTTTTCTTGAAACTTAGCGACATTGCGGAAAGTGCTCGTGCTGCCATCCGCATTCCGGCGTTTAGAAATTTCAGGGTTGGCTTCACCTTCTGCATAGGCTCTTTTAGCCTCTTCTAGAGCGGCTCTTTCTGACGCTAGCTCTGATAGCAAAATGTCTTTACGCGATTGATCTCTTTGTCTTTGGGTGTTGTTATCGAACCTAGGAAAGTCAGAAGGTCCAGAAGAATTTGTTTGGGATTTAGACTTTAATTCATTCTGTGCTTTGGTGCCAAAATTGGTATCGGCTGGCGCTATGTCAATCTTCTTGCCGCCTGGTATTTTGACATTTGAGTAAGTGACATGTCCATTGGCATCCACATGTTTATAAATGGCTGCTTCGCTAAGCATGGAAAAACTAGCTGCGATTAAAAAGAGTATATAAATAAGTGGTTTATGCATAGTCAAAGTGTTCATAGACATGTGTTAATTAACATAGCTTAGATGAGACTGTTAGTGTTAGCAACGAAGATATCGCTAATTGGTTGACGAGGTTGCAATTGTTGATAAGTTGAAGACAAAAGAAAAGGACAGCAAGCTGTCCTTTTTCTGATGCTATTAAAAAACTAGCAGCTGTAATACATATCAAATTCTAATGGTGTTGGTGTCATGCGTTGTTGCGTCACTTCATCCATTTTGAATGCGATGTATGAATCGACCCAGTCTTGTGAGAACACACCGCCACGAGTTAAGAACTCATGATCATCTTGCAATGCTTGTAAAGCTTGCTCTAATGAAGAGGCAACTGTTGGGATTTGTGCATCTTCTTCAGGTGGAAGATGGTATAAATCTTTAGTTGCTGCTTCACCTGGATGGATTTTGTTTTGTACGCCATCTAGACCAGCCATTAATAATGCTGCAAAAGCTAAGTATGGGTTAGCAGTTGGATCTGGGAAACGTGCTTCAATACGACGTGCTTTATCAGAATGTACAAATGGTACACGGATAGAAGCAGAACGGTTTTTAGCAGAGTAAGCCAATTTAACTGGTGCTTCAAAACCAGGTACTAAACGTTTGTATGAGTTTGTACTTGGGTTAGTAATGGCATTTAATGCACGCGCATGTTTGATGATGCCGCCGATGTAATAAAGTGCAAAGTCACTTAAGCCAGCATAGCCGTCGCCTGCGAATAAGTTCTTACCATCTTTCCATACAGATTGATGCACATGCATACCAGAACCGTTGTCGCCTAGTAATGGTTTTGGCATAAATGTCGCTGTTTTACCATAAGCATGCGCTGTGTTTAACACAACGTATTTTAAGATTTGCGTCCAGTCAGCACGTTGTACTAGGCTGGCAAATTGTGTGCCGATTTCGCATTGACCAGCAGTTGCCACTTCATGGTGATGCACCTCAACTGGCACGCCCATTTCTTCTAATGTAATACACATTGCAGAACGAATGTCGTGTAAAGAATCGACTGGAGGAACTGGGAAGTAGCCGCCTTTTACTTTTGGACGATGGCCTGTGTTGCCGCCCTCTAATGTATCGCCTGATTGCCAAGCTGCTTCATCTGAATTGATTTTTACTGAGCTACCGCCCATGCCAACATTCCAAGCAACATTGTCAAAAATAAAGAACTCTGGCTCTGGACCAAAGTAAGCTGTGTCACCAATACCGCTTGATTTTAAGTAAGCTTCAGCGCGTTTAGCAATAGAGCGTGGGTCACGGTCATAACCTTTGCCATCGGTTGGATCAATAACGTCGCATGTTAAAACTAATGTTGGCTCATCCATAAATGGATCGATATTCGCAGTTGATGCATCTGGCATCAATTGCATATCGGATGCTTGAATACCTTTCCAACCTGCGATAGAAGAACCATCAAACGCATGACCTTCTGTGAATTTTTCTTCGTTAAACGCTGATACAGGCACGCTGGTGTGCTGCTCTTTACCGCGTGTATCTGTAAAGCGGAAATCAACAAATTTGATGTCATTTTCTTTAATGAGCTTCATTACATTTGCTACGGACATTACAATCTCCTAATATTGAATGAATTAAACGTAAAAATTGAATATAAATAATTATTATAAATAACAGAATCCAATACCGAATATTAGCAGGAACTATGCCATTATAAAATGGAAAAAATGATGACAGTGCTTAAGTTTTGGTATGAGGACGTAGCTGTTAGCACCAACTAAGTGCTTGCTTGCAAAAAATGCACTATATTGGTGCGAAATATGATTTTATCTTTCAATTGAAAAAACGATATACTCAGCATTGTTTATGTGATTTGAACGTGTATTATTCAAAGCATGAAGTTATGATTAAGAAAGAGTAAAGAAAAATGGAAGCAATTAGTGAAATACTTGGGCGCGCAAAAAAAAGAGCAGAGCAGAGTGGTCTGTCTTATTCTGGCGCATTAACACCGCACGAAGTTTATGATGTGCTACAAAAAACAGAGCATGCTGTTTTGGTTGACGTGCGAACGCATGCCGAGCTGGCATTAGTTGGTCAAGTACCGAATACCATTAGCATTGAATGGGCTTTTTATCCTGGCATGGTCGCTAATCCTGATTTCGCAAAGCATTTAGAAATGCAGATAGATAAAGAAGCATTGGTTATTTTTATGTGTCGTACGGGTGGGCGCTCACATAATTCTGCTGCATTAGCGGCTTCTTTAGGATTTACCGAAGCATACAATATGCTTGAAGGTTTTGAAGGTGAAGCGAATGCAGAGCGTCAGCGCACCTTGATTAACGGATGGCGACACGCTGGCTTGCCTTGGCACAATTAAAGCAATATGACAGATAAATACGCAGTTTTAGGCAATCCAATTGCCCATAGCAAATCGCCCATGATTCATACTGAATTTGCAAAACAAACGAATCAAGATATGCAATATGAGGCGATACTCTCGCCGCTAGATAGTTTTGCTGACACGGTAAGACGCTTAAAGGCTGAAGGTTACAAAGGGCTTAATGTGACGGTGCCATTTAAGTTTGAAGCCTATAACTTAGCTAGTCAGCATAAACCCAGTGCGATGAACGCTGAGGCTGCTAATACGTTAATGTTGGATGGTGCAGATATTGTTGCGGATAATACGGATGGTGTTGGTTTAGTAACG
>JAHZMC010000023.1 GCA_022599515.1 Betaproteobacteria bacterium | reverse complement strand
GATAAGAACGCGTAAACTATTGTTACATAACGAAGAAATTGCAAAATTGATTGGTAAGGTTGAGCGCGCAGGTTACACCTTAATCCCACTCGATATGCATTTCAGCAAAGGCCGCATTAAAGTGCAAATTGGCTTAGGTAAAGGTAAAAAACAACACGATAAACGCGAATCGATTAAGCAAAAAGATTGGGAGCGAGATAAAGCGCGCATCATGCGTGCGCACAATAAATGATTTACTGATTGTGTAACTTTTGAAGCACTTTAGGCAGTAATAAAGGTAAATCCTCTGCAATTAAGCCCAAGCCAAATAGTTTTGATGCTTCACCGTGTATCCAACTAGCTGCGGCTGCTGCGTAAAAAGTAGGCATCCATTGTGCTATCAAGCCAGCAATCATACCAGCTAAAACATCGCCAGAGCCTCCGGTAGCCAGTGTTGGGGGCGCATTATCGTTGATAATCGTTTGTCCATCGGGTGCTGCGATAATGGTTTCACTATCTTTGAGCACAATCACAGCACCGAAATATTTAGCTGGTTGTTGTGCGGCTAAAGTACGGTCTTCTGTTAATTTAAATAAGCGTTTAAACTCACCATAGTGCGGTGTCAGCACACAATTAGGATGCAGGTAATTAGTTAATACACGTACATCATTTTGAAACGCTGTTATTGCATCTGTATCTAATACAAGAGGTAGTGTGGTAGCTAATAACATCAATGCCTGTATATGCGTCTCATCACTAACGCTAGCACCTGGGCCAATTAAAAAGCTAGTAATACCCGTATTGGTGATGGATTGATTAAAGGATTCAATATCATCAAAAGGCTTAACCATTATGCTAGTTAATGCGCTAGCGTATACTGGAAAAGCCACTTTCGGCACAAGCAAAGTCGTCACACCGCTACCTATTCTTGCAGCCGCGATAGCGGTAAGTCGAGACGCACCTTATAGTGGTTGACCACCTACAACTAAAGTATGCCCGCGTGTGTCTTTGTTGCTATTTTCGTCTATTCTCGGTAAGAATGAGAACCACTTTTCAGGGCTTATTCAAAACTTGCACCATATTTTTAAGCATTACAACCCCCCCCCGTTTCTGCAAAACAATTGAATCTATTATAGCAGTCACATAAAAAACGTGATTAACATATTTGCGAGTATAATGAAGAACTTGACGCTTTAAATGTGAATGCGTTAGTAATAAAATGTAATGCAACACACTGGGGCTGACTAGGTTTCGACGTGGGTTACAAAGCATGCAGGGCATACCGAGGGTTTCAGGTTTCCTCGTTAATCCATCTGGAAAAAGTATAGTCGCAAACGACGAAACTTACTCTTTAGCAGCTTAGGCCGCTAAACGTTGCTCTGGGGGTTTCCTCGCCCAGGCTAGGTGACTAGCAAGCAACGTCATATAGAGGAAATCGCACTATATTGGGTTACTTAATACAGTGTTAAATCTAAGGTAACTCGCGTTACATTCGCTTGCTCGTTGGTGGGTGTACCGTTAAATATAAACAACACAGCTAAGTATGTAGAACTGTCTGTGGAGGGCTTGCGGACGCGGGTTCGATTCCCGCCTGCTCCACCAACAATTAGTATCATTAAATATCAGATACGCTCAAAACCCCTTTAGTTTATAGCTTTAGGGGTTTTTTGTTGTCTCAAGTAATAGCAGGTCATCTCATGACATTATGCAATTAACTAGGGTTTTAACCATATTTTTAACTTAATTGAAAATGGCATTGGTGCTTAAAATTAGCGATGGTGGAAAACCACACGCTTTTATTAGATGGCACCGATACTAAAAGCATGCCTTAAATGAATACGTTGGTCATGGGCAATGGGTTGCGGTGAATGTGTGGGCGACGGCTTGCCCATATTGTCGGCATGAGCTGTTTGATTTAACTAACTTTCACAATGCACATCATCAAAAGAATGCGGTGGTATTGGGTTTAACGTTAGATTTCCCTAGTTTTGATTATCCTGATAGAGCGTATTTGGCTGATTTTACTGCTAGCCATTTTATTGATTACCCTTTATTGCTGGTCAATGGTGAGGTGGCTAGCGAGGTGATTGGTCAGGCTGCACCAATGTGTCCTTTACCACGTTGTTTAGCTAACATCACTTGTTTTTGTCGTTCAGTTAGCGCTGCCTTTTTCTGTTCTGAAGTTTTATCGTAGCAGTGCGGACAAGAAATGCCTGCGGTATATTGCACACTTTTCATTTCTTCTTGAGACAATGGCATACGGCAGGCATAGCATTGGTCATATTCACCAACGGCTAAGCCATGTTTTACACCAACCCGTTGGTCAAATACAAAACATTCACCTTGCCATAGACTTTCCTCTTCTGGCACAGTTTCTAAATATTTCAGGATGCCGCCTTGTAAGTGATACACCTCTTCAAAACCTTGTTGTTTCATAAAAGAAGACGCTTTTTCACAGCGGATGCCGCCTGTACAAAACATAGCGACTTTTTTATTTTTGGTTTTGTCTAGGGTTTGTTCTACAAAGGCAGGAAACTCTCTAAACGTGGTTGTTTTTGGATCAATCGCACCTTTGAACGTGCCAATATGGGTTTCGTAATCATTGCGCGTATCTAACAAAATCACATCAGGATCACTGATTAAGGCGTTCCAATCTTCAGGTTTAACATAAGTGCCGACTACATCATTCGGGTTAACGCCTGCAATGCCCATCGTCACAATTTCTTTTTTTAGCTTAACTTTCATGCGATAAAACGGATGGCTATCGGCATAAGATTCTTTGTGTTCTAAATCGCTAAGCCGCGGATCTTGGCGTAAGTAATTTAAAACAGCGTGGATATCTTCAGGTTTGCCTGCAATTGTGCCGTTAATGCCTTCTAGCGCAAGCAATAAAGTGCCCTTGATATTATGCTCTACACAAAAGGCAAGAATCGGTTTTTGTAGCGCTTGATAGTCAGGCAGACTAACAAATTTATAGAGTGCAGCAGTTAGAAGTTGGTCCATTTAGAAATAACGATAAACGTAAAGAATGGAATTTTAACATTGTTTTGATTGAATAGATTTGAATCTAATCAGACGAGTCAATCTGATTAGTTGATACTACTCAAGTTTGCAAAACCAATATTTCTGCTTTGCCCAAACCAGAAACGTCACCCATCCAGCGCCTTACCCGTCTATTGCTTAATTGTGTAAATTTGGTATCGAGTATTTGAAACGATTGATATAACATATTTAAGAAGGGTAAAGTATGCAAACCACAATCTAACCAAGTTGCTTGTTCGGCTGGATTTTGCGATAACAGCAACGTGCCGCGCTGCATACCATAACCTAAATAAGCGCCAGTGCTGCCTAATAAGCCAAGTGTGCCTGCGCGCATATTCGATGCGCAATAATCACCTGTATTGCCTTCTATTAGCAACAGGCCACGGCGCATGGTATCGCCAGTGCGCTTGCCAGTATTGCCTTTGCAAATTAATACACCACCTTGCATTTCTGCACCTGTGAAATCGCCAACATCACCCTCGATAGTGATGCTGCCAGTTTTCATGCGATAACCGATGTAATGCAATTGTGGTGTTGTATTTTTAAACACTAATGTTGTTGCATCATCACCTTGCACATCAAATACGTCAGCTACTGTTTGACTGCCTAATGCAATAGATGAAATAGCCGCTATTGATTTGCCTTGCAAATAATCAGGTGTTAGTTTTTTGCAGTCAATAACGCGACTAACAGAAGCTTTAACAGTGAAGATTAATGCACTCATTTATCTGCTCCTGATAAATTGCCATTTAAAACGTCATGTAATTTAAAAAGATGTGGGCCAAGTTTTCCACCATAATTTCCTGCAGAAATACGCTTAATGCCATTATCTGGTCCTAAAGCACAGGCGGCTTCAATGCCGACTTTCATGGATAACGCAATATCTTCAAATGTAAGCCCATCAATCACAATTTCCATCACGCTTTCAATATCATCACTTAATTCTGATTTAACCGAGCCTTTTAGGGTAGGGCAGAACGCATCATTGGTACTCGCAAACATCTTTGGATATTTACTACCCACTTTGGAACCCGAGCGCACCACACCGCCGGGGAAAGGCATAATCAGATTTGGCAGTTTTTTCATGGCTTCAATTGCAGCCTCACAAGCGGCGAGCACTTGCGGCTGGCTTTCACCCAATACTAAAAAGTTGCCGCCACCAATTGCACGCACCATACCTGTGGTTTCTTGGGTAAGAAATTCGCCATCCATGACTGGAATACGCCAATAACGTTGGTTCTCACCTTTTGCGTTAGGCAATAATTTTGAGATTTGATTGCCATCGCCAAAATAACGTAAGTTTTTACCTAAGCTTATTTGATCTTCACTCTCAATCCCTGAGAACGCAGCAGCGGTAGGGCAGGTGAGAATACATTGTCCCATCCGTGTCTCTAGCTGTTGCATTAATACTTTACTGCCCATGGCAAACATGAGAATACTCACGCCAGGCCTACCATCCGGCGTTTCAGATTCTAATAACACACGTTCTATGCCTGCTTCTACGCCGCAACCAATCACGCTAGTAGCAAAGCCAGTCATAGCATTGGCCGCGTTATAGGCCCATTTCAGGTTTTGTGCGGTAATCAACACGCGCGTGCCGCGCATATTGAATGCTTCTGCAAAGGTGTCGTCTATTTGTACGCCGTTTAGTTTCATTTGGTATAAGTCGTTATTTTGTATGATTAATGACTTGATTGCGTCCATCTTGTGCAATTTCATCATCACTAATTTTAAAGTTATCTAATTGAATCGTATGGTATTTATCGAAATAGTCTTTTAAGCCTTTTTCCACAGCTTTATCATAAGCAGGTTTCGCTGTATGCGTTTTGCCCCAAACCACCTTAATGATTTCACCGTCTTTCACGACTAATTCACCATCTTTAAACACATAGCTTGGTTTGCTAAACATGGCTTCTTTATCGTCTTGTTCAGTGTAGACCGTAATATCTGCCGCTGCGCCGATGCCTAAATGACCGCGATCACCTAAACCAATTAATTTAGCTGCACCAGCGCGTGTCATGGTGGCAATTTCATACAAGCTGTATTCACGGTCAATCGACGTTAAATTGCTCATGGCTTGCGCATCTAAGTTTAATTTTGCAAACGCTTCATCCCTAAACGGTTTATCCATTAATAAACGGATTAAATGCGGATAACAAGTAAATGGTGCGCCATTCGGATGGTCGGTTGTTAGGAAGATGCGCCATGGATCTTCCACACTTAAAAATATTTCCAAGCCTATCGCCCATTGCAAGGCATTCACATAGTTTTCATCGCGATATTTAAATGGCACAACGCCACAACCTGCATCACATTCAATATCCATAATCACCGATTTTTTTGGATTGGCATGTTTGGTATTTAAATGTTGCATCATGTTGTCGCCCGATGCAGTCACGGTTTGCCCAAACAGGATTTGTCCAACATCGGCTGTAATGTGTTTGTTCTGATTCAAAGCCTCTGCAATTTGCGCCGCAGCAGACGAGAACTTTTTATCGCCTTCTGCCGCGTAGCTATGAAATTGAATATGGGTTAAATGCATGGGAATGCCATCACTCGCGCCCATGGTATCGAGCGTGGTTTGAAAGTTGCCCGCAGCACCCAAGTTATTGCAATGGACGTGCAATGGTTTGGCGATGCCAATATCATGCACAGCGCGGCTTAAGCTTTGTAAAATTTGACGCGGTGATATTTGGTAATGGGCGTTATTTTCATCTAAATCTAAACGGCGTTGATTAAATTTAAACGCTGAAATGCCACCTGGATTAACCACTTTAATGCCGATGGCTTGCGTTGCATTAGTGGTCCAAGCGACATAATCATTAATGGTTTTTTGGTCGGCTTTATTCGCGAGTAAACGTAGGAAGTAGTCATCATTGCCCAGCATGGCATAGCCGCCTTTATCAATCATCGGCGTATCACCCATTTCTAAATGCGCTTGGCGGGCATTAATGGCTAAAATCGCAGGTTCAAACGCAGCGGTGTAGCCCATTTCAATATAGTGCATGCCCGTGTTAATGGTGCTTGGCGTTGCGTGATGCGCGCAATGCGGGCCGCAAATATGCGCTTCTGGCTCTGAGTACCTGAGTGCTTCTTGATATTCAGGCAACATCATGCGCGCAATATTCACCTTGCCGCCGCCAATATGGCTATGCATATCTATCGCGCCAGCCATCACTACTTTTCCTTTTAAATCAATGGTCTCATTAATTTTTTCGGTATCGCTTGGTTTGGCAATGATATGGCCATTACGGATATAAATATCTTCTTTGACGCCATTTTTCTGATGAGCAGGGTCATATATCTTGGCATTTTTGAGCAAGGTAATCATGTTAATAATGCATCCATTTGTGTCATCACTGCAGCCAGTGTTGGTAATGTGCTTGCACGTGTTTGTTTGAGTGGTAAAACGATAGAAGAATCTACTCTAAATAAAGTGCCTGAACAATCCAAGCCAGGCGTTGCGACTGGAATAAAGACTGCAGGCGGGGTAGAAAATTGCAAGTTGCTGTTACCAATGACAATTGTTGGCGCTTTTGTAGTTGGCATTGGTTTCTCTGGACTAAAGCTATTAATCCAAACCATCGCATCATGTTGGCTTATATCATGCTCAGCTGGTGCTAATGCACTTAGCCAAGTGTGCGCATAATTAACAGTGGTGTCGCCATCACTACCACCGAGTGACAAACCCATAGCGCGGCTTTTTTCATTTAAAGCAACAACGCCTTCGGTGATATTTTGTATCGTCAATTCAGCGTGCGCATAATCTAAATCTTTTGCCACCCAAATCAATACAGCATAACTCGCTTGCCTTAAACGTTCTGCAATGGCTTGTAAATCGTTAATTGTAATACCTGCAACAGTCGTAACTTTTAGTGGTTTGTTTAGAATCAATGCACGTAAGGCCGCAGTAATTTCAGGTAAAGCTTCCAATGCACACGGTAAGACAGTTGGTTGTTTACCGTTTGGTGAAACGCCAGCGCTTGCATCTAAATGTTCACCACCTAAATAAATAATATCGCGCGCTTGCGGGTCAGTAAATAACGCCTCTTTATTCCAAACATTACGCTCAAAAAAACGTGGGTTATGACTAACCACATCGGTGCCGATACAAAGAATCACATCCGCCCGATTTTTCACTTCCATTAAGGTCGTCGTTTGCCAGCCTCTAGTTTGCAACACCTTGGTGTTACGCCAAGAGCTTTCGGCATTCATGTGCATCATCGGCGCTTGCACTTGCTGTGCGCTATTAAAAGCGGCTCTAAAGCCAGATAAATCAGTGCTTAAGCCAGCAAAAATAGGCTGCTTAGCAGATTTTAAGATGGAGGCTGCATGTCCAACCGCTTCATCTAAACTAACGGCTTTACCCGCAATGCTTGGTGAAGCTTCTGTCGATGGTTGTGAGAAGAAGCTGATGCTCTTTGCACAAGTGTTTGTTAATGGGTCGCTGACGTTAATATCGTCACAGAGCAAGCCACAGGCTGGGCAGGTGGCAAGCATATTGTTGCTATCCTTTAAAGTTTGCATGAATCTTAATTTTCTTTATTTTCAATAGAAGCGTTTAAGCGATTTATTTTAGCTTACCTGATTATCATAAACAGTATAGTGCAATCTAATATCGAAAATAGAGCGTGAAAGCTATCTTTGTTTAAATTTTGACCGTAGCAGGTGTGACTCTATTAAAGGTCGTCATCAGGTACGGAGATTGATGATAAGTATTGTTGATATTCGGCATGTGTTTTGAAATGATGTGTTTCCCACCAATCGCGTAAAAATTTCAACAAAATCATCGGGTCTTGCTCGTTTATTGCTTGTTGAGCCGCACCATCCGCATTAATATTAAAAGCGTTTTGAATTTCACTATGCTTCAGCATGATTTTATAATTAGCACCGAGCTTTTCCAAAATGCCTTCTTCAGTTTTTAAATGGAAGCCAACATTGGATTTAATTACTTTTAGTGTCGGTGACAGTGCAGATAAACCCCAGCCTTGATTGATAAAGAAATAGAGGGAGTTGATGGCTGCAACGATGGCATGATGTTGATCATCTAAAATCGGAACGCTAATTGTTTGCTTTTTATTCCAAACAATGTAGAGCGGACTATTCATTATGCAACCCCCTAAAGGCCTATTTTTCTTATCATTTTTGCACAGATAAATAAAGATTGCAAAATACCTGCTTTGATATTGGCATATGTGGATTAGCGCAGTGTTTGAGGTGGGTAAACACTGCGCTAATCCATCGTTTAGGTTGCTGACATAAAGACTCTATTGCGACCTAAATGTTTTGCTTGATACAGCGCTTTATCAGCTTCATTAATCACCATTTGGTAATCATATTTTCCTTTGGCATGTGCGCAACCGATACTGGTGGTGGGTCGTAAACGCTTATCTTCAGGCAGTGAAAACTGATGTTGTGCAATATGCTTGCGAATTTTTTCTGCAATTTCTTTTGTCATGCTCGGTTCAACTTCAACCAATACGATTAACACTTCTTCTCCACCATATCGGAATGCAAAGTCAGAAGGTCTGATGGCGTTGGAAATTAGGTTGGCTGCTTTTTTTAATACAACATCACCGACAGCATGTCCATGATGGTCGTTAATTTGTTTAAAGTGATCTAAATCAAGCAGCAGTAAACCAAAACCGAGCGCATCTGGCCGACGTTGTAGGTTTATTTCCCGCGAAAGCACCGTGTGCATAAAACGTCTATTTAATAATTGCGTTAACACATCGCGTGCATTTTCAAACTCCATTTTTTTAATTGTTATTTGTGTTGGTATATGGGTTTTGTTTTCATTTTATTCGTGTGTTTTTACTGCCAACTAACAGTAATTTTTTTTCGACTGCCTCCTTTTCAGTCCCGTGAAATCTAGCTTAAACCTGTGCATGAGAAAAGGCAAGTGCCCTTAAGGCCTTATTTGAGCGGGCGGATTTTTAATGAAACCGCTCTGCAAAAGCCGATTGAAAAGCCGTTACAGTTTCGCTTTAAGCAGGATTTCATCTTATGGTTTTTTTTATCCATCCTGATGGATGTGCTAAGTTAAGGCCATGTTTTATTCAAGTGGCCAATTAAATCATCATTCATAAAATGCATGAACAATGTTAGAATAGCCGCTTTTGTAAGTCGTTATTTTTTATTCAATTTTATGGAGTTAACATGGCAGTAGAACGCACCCTAAGTATTATCAAACCAGACGCAGTGGCGAAAAATGTGATTGGTCAAATTTACACACGTTTTGAAAATGCTGGTTTAAAAATTGTTGAGGCTAAAATGGCTCAATTAACTCAAGCTGAGGCTGAAGGTTTTTATGCGGTGCATAAAGAGCGTCCTTTCTTTGCTGATTTAGTTAAATTTATGATTTCTGGCCCTGTGATGATTCAAGCGCTAGAAGGCGAAGGCGCTGTATTGAAAAACCGTGACTTAATGGGTGCTACTAACCCTAAAGAAGCGGCTGCAGGTACGATTCGTGCAGATTTTGCT
>JAHZMC010000022.1 GCA_022599515.1 Betaproteobacteria bacterium | reverse complement strand
GCTAAATGACCAACGTAAAGTACTTGACCATAATAATCTTCAGCTAATGATTTGATGTTTTGATTGTTCCAAGAGATCTGACCAATCGCAGGCAAAGATAAACCACACAAAGTGCGCAGCAAGGTCGTTTTGCCACTGCCATTTTCGCCTTGTATATATAGCAATCGGCCACTATTTAGTTGAAACGAAAGGTTTTTAAACAATACTCTTTCGCCACGTATACAACCTAAATTATTAACGCTTAGACTATTGTTTAGCGGTGTTGATGCCATGCTTACCTAATTCTTTGATAATGCGTTATTTTAATCGTTTTTAGACTGAAATGCTCGGCTAAACTTACTGCTCATGCCAGCCTTTTTTAAGATAGCTCAATACAAACAAACCTAACACCGTACCAACAGGAAACGCGATTAATGCTAAAACAGCCAAAAAGCCAGCAACATATCTTGCCCATTGTTGATGCAGTCTAAGACCTCTTGCTGCCCAAAGACATAACACGACATACCCAACAAACGCCATCATAATCGGCCAAAAGTCAGAGTTCGGCTTCTCAATCTCATCACTCATCGTATCAACTGCCAAGATAGACGCGAAAATCGTGAATATTATAAAAATAAGCACCCAAGAAAAAATGGACAGTAAATGTCCTGCATTTTGGGTATTGCTTTTAATAGCAGTATTGTCTTTCATTGTTGTCCTTTATTAAGTACAGCATCGGTATTTTAATTGATTCAAGTAGTTTATAGAGGTTCATTTTGCTAGATATAATAATTATTGGCTTTATTATTCCTATTAAATAATTTAACATAATATACATTATACGAAGTAAAGTATAAATATGCAAAGGAAGATTGCAGACCACTCTTCAATCGTCAGGCATTAAAAAAGCCGTCTTAGACGGCTTTTAAGTTTTGAGGCGTTTAATCAATATTAGCGATTGTTGAAAAAAGCAATATTACCTACGTTGTCGTTCACAAAAGTAATTTCAACTTCTTTGTATGCATGTGTTGGATCGTATTTAACAATGCCGTTGTAATACCACATTTCAATTTTGACTGGGTTTGATTTTTTGTCATCTTTGAAGCTTTTGCCTGTAATTTTTTCTGCATTGGTTGGTTTAACAGAAGCTTGCCTTTTAACAGGTTCGCCTAGTTGTTCCATGACGACTTTTTTAGATTTACCGCTAAAGTTGTTTAAAAATTCATTTTCTGTATAGGTTTTGTCTGCAGCGCTTGCTAGACCAACGAAAGCAAATGCGGCAATGGTTAGGCTAAGGGAGATGTTTTTAAATGCGTTAAAAGTCATTGTATTTTCCTAAATTGTTAGATGTTAAACGGTTTGACTGCAATTTCGTTGACGTGGCGCTAAATATTAATCTTCAAGCCATCATAGCCAACTGAAACGTTCTTAGGCAGCATTTTTGTTAAGGCTTTGTATTCTAATTCATGTGTCATGTGAATCAAAACACTTTGTTTTGCGTTTATCTGACCGATGTAAGCTAAACTTTGTTCAATATTAATATGCGTTGGGTGTTCTTTCACGCGCAAACAATCGATTAATAGCAAGTCTAGATTTTCGAGTAATGCAAATGAGGATTCTGGAATGGCCGATACATCAGTCATATAAGCGATGTTGCCAATTCGGTAGCCGAATATTTGGATTCTGCCATGCATGATTGGAATTGGCGTCACCGTTGCGCCAAATAAATCGAAGGGCACATTGACTTCATTAATGCTGAGCACAGGCAAGTCCCAAAAATCGCATGGCTCTCTTAATGTGTAGCCAAATTTCGCTTTAATGTGTTCAGTAGCTTCTTTATAGGTATAAAGCGGGATTTGTTTGCGATTGACTTGGCAAAAGCCGCGTAAATCATCAATGCCGTGTAAGTGGTCGGCGTGTGTATGCGTGTAAAGTACGGCACCGATATTGGTAATGCCTTCTCTTAGCGCCTGTAATCGTAAATCTGGCCCTGTATCTATCAGGATGTTTTCACCTGTATTGAGCGTGATGATGCTTGAGCAACGCGTTCTTTTATTGCGCGAATCATCAGAGGTGCAAGTATCACATTGGCAGCCAATCGCAGGCGTGCCTGCGCTAGAGCCTGCGCCAAGTATGGTTAATTGCATACTGCCTCTCGATTGCTTACCGCGTGTTTAAATAGCTTGAAAAAGTTGGCGGTTGTTGCTTCTGCAACCTCTTCTAAACTAATACCGCGTAAATTGGCAATCTCTTGCGCGACATATTTAACGTAGGCAGGTTGATTGGTTTTGCCACGGAACGGTACTGGTGCTAAATAAGGTGAGTCAGTTTCGACTAAGATGCGATTAAGCGGAATTTGCTTGGCAACTTCTTTGAGATCTGTTGCGTTTTTAAACGTCACAATGCCAGAAAATGAGATATAAAAGCCCATTTCAATGGCCGCTAGCGCCATTTCTAAGCTCTCAGTAAAGCAATGTAATACACCGCCCGCTCGCTCTATGCCCTCTTCTCGCATAATACGTAAAGTGTCATCTACTGCATTTCTAGTGTGAATAATCAAGGGTTTACCCGCGATAACCGCCGCGCGGATGTGAGTGCGAAAACGTTCACGTTGCCATTCTAAATCACCTGTTAAGCGAAAGTAATCTAAGCCCGTTTCACCAATCGCTACAATCTTAGGATGGTTAGCTAACTTAACCAACTCATCAACAGTTGGTTCTTGTATATTTTCATAATCAGGATGTACGCCAACGGAGGCGTAAAAGTTATCATATTGCTCGGCTAGGCTAAGCACTTCAGGAAATTTATCTAAGGTGACAGAAACACAGAGCGCGTGCCCTATTTTTTCTTCTTGCATTAACTGTCTAACAGATTGAATATTTTGCGCTAATTCTGGAAAGTTGAGGTGACAATGTGAATCGATAAGCATAGGCATTACATAGTGTTTGTTGAACGTGAGGATTTTAAGGCGCTGCCTAATAAAGCTTCAATTTTGTTTTTTACTTCGCTAGCATCTTTTTCACTAAATTGCACCCCTACTCCTTGTGGTCTGCTATTGTTGGCAACAGGCGAAATCCAAACTACTTTACCGACGATTTTTAATCTTGTCGGTTCATCGAGCAAGCTTAATAACATGAATACTTCGTCACCCATTTGAAAAGGTTTACTGGTCGGGATAAATAAGCCGCCACCTTTGATATAAGGCATATAAGCGGTAAATAAAGCCACTTTTTTTTAATAGCCAATGACAGCACGCCAGGCTTATTCGCCATTAACTGTTCGGTACCAGGATCTAAACTCAATTGAATGCCCTTTTCATTTAACTCTTCAACTTAACTTTAAACGCACGGATTAACATCAATACTTAAGCTTGTGGCATAAATGCGTGAGTATATTGTAATAATAAATTTTCTAATTGCATTTCATTACTAAGCGGATGATTTGCTGCTTTTTTTGCTTCAGTTAAGCTGCGCTGAAGCTGTAATAAACCGCCTAAGTTTACGCTTTTACACAACGCTTGCAAAGCCTGTCTTTGTTGCGAATGGTAATGTGCGCTTTGGGTTAATCGATAACTTAATAAATCAAAAGTCCATTTTTGAATCACATCAATCGCGCGTTCCATGCCTTCTGCTAAAAACAAGGGCGCTGATGTAAAAGGATCTAACCGTTCACCTTTTGATAAATGCTGAATAAGTTGCTCATTAGATGCAAGCTGGTCTTGCATTTGCAATGCTGCTAATGGCGCGCCACCTGCATATTCAAGTAAAGCCTCTGCATTTTGTACACCTTGCTCAGCTAACCAACCAATAGCATCAACTTTCTGCGGAATAGAAAAATCAAGCACTTGGCAACGACTAATAATGGTTGGCAATAAGCGTTGCGGCTGGCTGGCGACTAATAAAAACAAGGTGTTAGCTGGCGGTTCTTCTAACATTTTAAGTAGAGCATTGGCTGAAGCTAGATTTAATGTTTCTGCCGGTGAAACTAAAATAATACGTCGACCATCCACTTGATGGGTAGAAAGGCTTAAGAAATCATACAATTGCCTAATTTGTGCGACTGAAATCTGTGTTTTCTTACTGGTTTTTTTCTTAGTAGCAGTTTCTTCCGACTCATCTTCAGGTGTGATGAGTTTAAAGTCTGGGTGATTGCCCTCTTTTAACCACACGCAACTGGCACAGACGCCACAAGCGCCCCCTGCATTAGCCTGCTGACACAATAATGTATGCGCTAAATGCAAGGCAAAATGATTTTTACCAAGACCCGTTCTTCCACGTAATAAAATAGCATGTGGCAGCGCATTTTTTCGCTGCATTATATTATTCCATTGCGATTTTTGCCAAGAATAGATCATATTAAAATCAGTTAGTTGAGAAGAATTCTTCAATAGAAACTTTAACTTCTTCCTTGACAGCTGCTAATGCTTGATTACCATTAATAATGCGGAAGCGTGCTGGATCTTGCTTTGCTCTGGCTAAATAGGCATTGCGTAGCTTTTCAAAGAAATCTGCGCCTTCACGTTCAAACTTATCTGGCGTTCTAGCTAATGCCAATCGCTCAAGGCTGACTGCTACAGGCACATCAAATAATAAGGTCATATCCGGTTGTAAATCGCCTTGCACCCATGTTTCTAATACATTAATTTTTGCAATAGGCACCGCTTTTGCGCCAGCTTGGTAGGCGTAAGTCGCATCGGTAAATCGGTCAGAAATCACACAATCACCACGAGCAATGGCAGGTGCGATAACTTGCTCAATGTGCTCTCTACGCGCGGCAAACATTAATAAAGTTTCTGTTTCTGCATGCATGGCTTGATGTAATAATATTGCTCTTAATTGCTCTGCTAACGGCGTACCACCTGGTTCTCGCGTGCAAACAACGGTTTCTCCCAGCGCTTTTATTTGATCAATAATCGCTGGAATGTGGGTACTTTTCCCTGCACCATCCATGCCCTCTAATGTAATAAACTTGCCTTTTTTTACCATCAATCAACCATTTTTCTTCATCGTTTAAGTTGGTATTTTGCCACAGCGCGATTGTGCTGCGTTAATGAATCTGAAAATTCGTGGCTACCATCACCTTTACCAACAAAATAGAGCGCTTTGGTTTTAGCCGGATGCAATGCTGCCTCAATCGCAGCTAAACTTGGCATAGCAATAGGCGTTGGCGGCAAGCCTGCTCGGGTATAAGTATTGTATTCGGTATCTTTGCGTAAATCTTTGCGACGGATATTGCCATCAAACGCATCTCCCATGCCATAAATGACAGTCGGGTCGGTTTGAAGCAACATACCCATCCGTAATCGATTAACAAAAACACCTGCAATCATTGGCCGCTCAGAGGCTTTGCCTGTTTCTTTTTCAATAATCGACGCCATAATCAGCGCTTGATAACTGTCTTTATAAGGTAAATTAGCCTCTCTATTTTGCCACGCCGCTTCTAATTTAGTGACCATCGCGGTGTATGCGTTTTTTAATATCACAACATCTTTTGTTGCCTTATTAAAATGATAGGTATCAGGAAAGAATAAGCCTTCGGGGTGTTGTTGCTTTGCACCAATTAATGCCATCACATCAGCATCTGACGCGTTTTTAATGGTAATTTCAATATCGCTATTGCTTTGCAATTTTTGGCGTATTTCTTTGAAGGTTTTTCCCTCGATAAAGGTAATCTTACCTTGGCTTGTTTTGCCTTCATTGAGCGCTAATAGCACCTCATATGGCGTAGCGTTCTGCTCAAAAGTATATTCGCCTGCCTGTAAAGATGATTCTTTATTTAAACTACGCGCCAGTAAGACAAATGGTAATGCATTTTCAATCACACCTTGCGCGACTAATTGATTAGCAATACTCGACAAGCCGCTGTTAGGCTTAATAACAACAGTTTGAGCTGGATTGTCGAAATGTAGCGATGTTTTTGGGTAATGGTCTAGCCAGGCAAGAAAAGAAAGCAACAATAATATGCCTGCAGCTAATGTAAACAGTAAGAATTTTTTCATGAATGTAAAGTTTTACGAAGGTTAATAGCAAGGTCTTGTTTAACCCATTTCTTTTGTTCTAACTGGCGAACTTGCCATACGCCGAATAAGCTATTGCAGATAATCATCTCATCTGCTGATAATAATTGCTTTAAATCGATTGTTTCTACTGCTGTTTTAAGGTCTAAAGAATGCGCACGAGCCATGATTTGATTGCGCGTAACCCCCGCTACACCGCATTGATCTAATTGAGGGGTAATCAACAAATCGCCGTAGCGCGCAAAAACATTCGCAGCGGTACATTCAATTACATTGTTAGCAATATCTAGCATGAGGCCATCTGTAATTTCTGGGTCATGCCATTCCATGCGTGCAAGTACATTCTCCAATCGATTTAGATGTTTAACACCCGCTAGCTTGGGTTGATGGCCAATACGCGTCTCACATAGATGCAGCATCACGCCTTCGTCAAATTGACGTTGTGGATAGTTTGGTAAATTCGATTTAATCATCACCCGCGTTGGATTAGTAATGGCAGGTGGATTATAACCACGCGCACCTTCTCCGCGTGTAATGATAATTTTCGCGACAGCAACTAGCTCTTCAATGGAAAATAGCTGTTCAAAATCATTGATAAACTCATCTGCGCTGGGGCAAACAATGCCAATTGCACTACAATCTTTCACCAGCTTTTGATAATGTGCTGGCCAATGCTCAGGCAAGCCATGCACAACTTTAAGGGTTCTAAATACACCGTCGCCATAAGTGAAACCTCTATCAAGCGCAGAAATTGCACCATTAAAACTACCATTGATAAGGATTGAGTCGCTCATTTGCATAGCCAACATTAAACCATAGCCAAGATAAAATGACAGTAAAGACAAATAAAAAAGCCTGTCGCAGGCAATGCGCAGGCTTTTTTTACAACATATTAATGCTTAGACTTTTTTAAATACTAGTGACCCATTAGTGCCACCAAAACCGAAGTTGTTTTTTAACGCATACTCAATTTTCATATCACGCGCGGTATTCGCACAATAATCTAAGTCACATTCTGGATCTTGCTCAAAAATATTAATGGTTGGTGGTGAGATTTGATTGTAAATAGAGAGTACTGTAAATACCGACTCTAAACCGCCCGCACCACCTAATAAATGGCCTGTCATTGACTTTGTTGAGTTAATAACAAGCTTATGTGCATGATCGCCAAAAGTCGCTTTAATCGCATTAGACTCATTCACATCACCTAATGGTGTTGATGTGCCATGTGCGTTCATAAAGCTAACTTGATCTGGATTTGCGCCTGCATTTTTTAATGCATTAACCATAGAACGACGTGGACCGTCCATGTTTGGTGCGGTCATGTGATAAGCATCAGCACTCATACCGTAACCCGCTAGCTCTGCATAAATTTTTGCGCCACGTGCTTTTGCATGCTCATACTCTTCTAGCACCATCACACCAGCGCCTTCGCCCATGACAAAGCCATCACGACCCGTATCCCAAGGACGACTAGCTGTAGCAGGATTATCATTACGGGTAGAAAGTGCTTTTGCAGATGAGAATCCACCAATGGCTAATTCTGTAATTGCCGCTTCAGCGCCGCCAGCAATCATCACGTCAGCATCGCCATATTCAATCATACGTGCTGCATCGCCAATACAATGTGTACCAGTTGTACAAGCAGTGACAACAGCAACGTTAGGCCCTTTTAAGCCAAACATAATGCTTAAGTTACCAGAAATCATATTGATGATGGTGCCAGGAATGAAGAATGGTGAAATTTTGCGCGGGCCACCTGCATCAAAGCTATCGTTGGTTGACTCAATCGTCGCAAGTCCACCAATACCAGAGCCAATTTCAACCCCAATGCGCTCAGCGTTTTCTTCTGTGACGACTAAACCACTATCTTTAAAGGCTTCGATGCCTGCAGCTAGACCGTATTGAATAAAAGTATCCATTCGGCGTGCATCTTTTGCTGGCATAAAGTCTTCAGGATTGAAGTCTTTGACTTCACCTGCAATTTGACATGCAAAATTGCTAGGATCAAACTTTGAAATGCGAGTGATACCAGACTTGCCTGCGATTAGATTATCCCAAGCTGTGTTAACGCCTATACCTACAGGAGAAACCACGCCCAAGCCAGTAATAACGACTCTACGTTTAGACATATATTTAGAAATTAGCCCTTTTTCAAGGGCTAATTTATTTGAATTTATTTGAGGTTTGCGTTGATGTAATCAACAGCAAGCTGAACAGTTGTGATTTTTTCTGCTTCTTCATCAGGAATCTCTGTGTCGAACTCCTCTTCTAAAGCCATCACCAACTCAACTGTGTCGAGTGAATCAGCACCTAAATCATCAACAAAAGATGATTCGCTTTTTACGTCAGCTTCATTTGAACCTAATTGTTCACAAACGATTTTTTTTACACGTTGTTCGATGTCAGACATCCATTTACCCCTTTGATTAAAAATTTGCTTATTCGACTAAGTGCGTATTCTAGCAAAACTCTACCAGAATACAAAAAATTATTTTGCGGCATTTACGCCATGTACATGCCGCCATTCACATGAATCGTTTCACCTGAAATATAAGCTGCATTTGGTGATGCTAAAAAGGCGACTGTTGCCGCTATCTCGTTTACATTACCTAAACGGTTTAATGGTATGCGAGCTAACATTTGCGTTTTAATGTCTTCAGGCAGCTCAGCGGTCATGTCCGTATCGATAAAACCAGGCGCAACGCAGTTCACGGTAATGTTTCTACTACCAACTTCCGCTGCTAATGATTTAGAAAAGCCCGACATACCTGCCTTCGCCGCAGCATAATTAGCTTGTCCAGCATTACCCATATGACCAACGACACTAGAAATGCTGATAATACGACCTGTTCTTGCTTTCATCATTGGGCGCAAAACAGCTTTACTCATGCGGTAAATAGAGCTTAGATTAGTCGAAATTACCGCATCCCAATCTTCGTCAGACATGCGCATCATTAACGTATCTTTAGTGATGCCTGCGTTATTCACCAATATGCTAACTGCGCCAAATTGTTCTGTAATTTGGTTTAATACAGTTTCAATTTGTTCTGCGTTATTCACATCTAAGGCAATACCAGTACCCTTTATGCCAGCTTCTTTTAATGCGGCGGAAATCTTTTCAGCACCTGCTGAAGATGTTGCTGTGCCAATCACTGCAGCGCCTTGTTGACCTAGCGTTTGTGCGATAGCTGCTCCAATTCCACGACTGGCACCGGTCACTAATGCAATTTGATTTTCTAATGACATTGTTAAAACCTTTTAAATTTTAAAATGGAGTTATGATTTATATGCGACAACCGCATCAATGCTAACGAGCGCTGTACAGGGCATCTCTGCCACAATGCGTTTTGTTAAGCCTGCTAACACTTTGCCTGGGCCGCATTCTGCGGTTTTATTAATTTGTAATCGATGTAAAAATTGTACTGTTTCAACCCAACGCACAGGTGAATGTAGTTGACGCACGAGTGCATCTTTGATTTTATCTGAATCGCTATAAGCGACTACATCAGCATTATGCAACACAGGAATTTCTGGGGCATTTATTTGAACATTTTTTAAATATTCAGCCAGCTGTTTCGCTGCTGGCAGCATTAATTCACAATGCGAAGGCACGCTGACTGGTAGCTGTATAGCGCGTTTGGCACCCTTTTCTTTAGCTAACATCATTGCGCGTTCTACCGCAGCTTTATTACCCGCAATCACCACTTGTCCAGGTGAGTTTAAGTTCACTGGCGTAACGACTTCACCTTTTGCAGCGTCGATACAAACTGCATTAACAGTTGCATCATCAAGCCCTAAAATAGCCGCCATTGCGCCTACGCCTTCTGGCACAGCATTTTGCATCGCTTCTGCGCGGAATTTAACTAGTGGCAAGGCATCTGTATAGCTAATCGCACCAGATGCGACTAAAGCCGTATACTCTCCCAAACTATGCCCAGCTAAAAATGCAGGGGTCTCACCCTTCATTATTTGATAAACACGCCATGTAGCAACGCCAGCTGCCAACATCAGTGGTTGCGTATGCTGGGTTTGGTTAAGCAGATCATTCTCTTCAGTAACCATGCTCCAAAAATCAACACCTAATAAATCTGATGCTTCATTGAAGGTTTCTTTTATAACTGCAATACCGTCAAAACCAGCCATCATGCCAACTGATTGTGAACCTTGTCCTGGAAAAAATAATGCTGATTTTGTCATAATTTACTTTAAATAACGATTATAATTTATTGATATATATGAAATAGTATTTTATTTATTAACTTAAAATT
>JAHZMC010000021.1 GCA_022599515.1 Betaproteobacteria bacterium | reverse complement strand
TCGTAAGCGCAGGCATACAAGTTTAGGTAATATCTCACCTGCACAGGCTTTGAAGCAATTCAAACTAAAACAGGAAGAGCTTGTCTGAAGTGGTAGTGTCCACTTTATTCAACAGGGGTCATTGCTGTTCCTATTAAAAATAACAGGGTAAAAAACGCTATCAATAATCGCATAATTAAGACTACTTACTTTGGTCCAATTGTTTTAGTTGTTCGACAATGATATTCGCATCATCTTCATCAAGCACTCTAACAGGCGCTTCCAATGCAGCAAGTGATTGACTGTCTTTTTGCACAAATGCCACGCGCGCCAAAGCATTCATTGCGTCTAACTCACGTGCGTTTAACGAAACGGATTTGCTTAAATGCGTTTTTGCTTCGGCTAATTGACCTTTACCTTCTTCTGCCACGCCTAAGTAATACCATGCATCCGGCGACTGCGGCTCGTCAATTGTCCATTTTTGCGCGATTGTTTTTAACGCATTCCACTCCTCATTTTGATACGGAATGACTACCTGCATAAACGCAGGCCTTTCCTCTAAAGGTACTGCCCAAAACGGAATCTCATTGGTGGCTAAACTTTGTGTTTCTGGCGCTTGCATCAATGCTTTTATCCACTCAACAGGAATGTGATAGAAATATCCTTTTGAACCTGGGCTTTTAAATGTGGTAATGCCAATTAAATTAAACTGCTCATCAAACAGCGCGCCGCCACTCGAACCCATGGCAAAAGCAGCATTGGAGCGAATAATCAAACTATCATCAAATGGATAAGTCGCCTTAATATTGCCATATGAAGACTGTGGCACATTTTGACCGACAGGAAAACCTAAGCTAAAGACTGGCTCTTCATATTGCAAGGTTTTACTATCGCGCATCTCGACTGGCTTAAACGGTAAGTCATCAAACTTCAGTAAACATAAATCATGCTTCCAATCCGCTTTAATCGCTTTCGGCTGATAAGCATCTCGAAATTTAGCCACATTTGCGCCTAATGAATTAGCAACAACATGGCAATTGGTCGCCACATAGTTCTTGCTCACCACCACACCAGAACCACGGCCATTCTGACCATTTGGCAATTGAGTCGTAATCATCACAATCGAATGACTTAACGCTAAGGTTTCTGCAAAGCTAGGGCGCGCCAATAAACTGGGCACATACAATAAACTGAAAATAGCGAACAGTAATCTTTTCATTTAATCCCTTAATGGTTAAATCATTGACAGAATCACTCTGACAACCGCTGGCAAAAAACGTTTAACGATTACCGCGCTTTACGCATTAAATAAAATAACACCGTCCCGATTGCCATGATACCTGCTGCCAAATAAAGGCCAACCTCATAGCTCTCATGCGACCCTGCAAACCAACCTGTGATAGCAGGCGCAACCATTTGCGCAATGCTATAGGCAATGGTCATCTTGCCCATCATTTTGGCAGGTTGTGCAGGATAATAGCGGCCAGCCATGGTAAGCGTTAAGCTCACAATCGCAATTGCGGTTGCGCCATACAAAACAGCGCTGAGCATGGCGCCCGCTAACCCCCATCCAAACGTAGGCGTAATAATGCCAATCACCTCTATCGCACCCGCCATGATTAATGCATTCACATCACCCACTTTGCGCGCGATTAAGTCCCACAATAAGCAAGAAGGCGCAGCCACTAAGCCAATCACTAAAAATACCCAACCGCCTTTATCGGCCAATGCAGGAATCGCATTAACAATCGCCACAATAAAAGTAGCAGTTACCACATAACCAAAGCCCGCGCAAAAATAGGCAGCAGTAAATAGACGCATAAATTTGGTATTGGGTGGTGCATGTTGCATGGAAGGATGTTCGTTTAATAATGCTTCATCGTGATTCGGCGCTGCAGGGAACCACAACAAAGCAGGTAATAATAACAAGCAACCTAAACCCGCCAACAGCCACCATTGTGTATCCCAAGCCAACGCTTGCGCCATAAAAATAGCCGCCGCAGACGGTAATGCAATACCAAATCCGATACCAGAAAAATGAATGCCTAATTCACGCCTATGGTTATGCCGCACTAACCAATTTAACACTAAGCCGCTGCCTAACATTAAACCTGCGGCACTGGTTAAGCCAGCGATATAGCGCGAAATTGCCCAAACCGTAAAATCTGTCGTCCACGCCATCATTGCGGTACTCAGCACAGCAACGACCATTCCCCAGCGATACAGCCTATCTTTAATCACTGCATCACTGACCCATGAAGCGATAAATACGCCGGTTAAATAACCCGCGTAATTAATAGCAGCCAACCATCCACCACCTTCATGCGATAAATGCGCTTGCTGCATCATCACTGGCAACATCGGCGTATAGGCAAAACGGGCAATACCCATGGATAAAATAAGACTGCAAACCCCTGCAAAAAGGACTTTTAGATGTTTGATTTGAGAAGGTGAATACGACATAATTGACTATCAATATCAATGACTTAAAGCTCAGCGCAATTAATTAATACTGAGCAACAACTAACAATAATAATTTAAGAACAACAACCTTTTTTGCTCTTTTTACCTGGCTTCCAGACCTTTAAAAACTCTGCTTTAGTCATGGCTTTTACATTTAATTCTTGTTGCAATTCAGGGTTAGCCGCGTTGGCTTGATGATGATTAAAATGCGCCAAATATTTTGCATAAGCGCGATCAGCGCCCATCAAGCCAGTTAGCTTCGTCCACAACCATTTTTTCATACTAAACAAATCAAATTTCATTACTCAATCACCCTTTTACTCTGCTTAAATTAAGCCACAGGCTTTTTCGGTTGCTTTGGCTTTTTAACTTCTTTTTTACTTTTTTGCTGTCCTTTAGCCATCATATCCTCCTTAACGAATCGAAAGATCATCATAAGCCTATGGCAAAATAAAAGTGAATTATTTATTCAAAAACAACTATTTTATTAGATACCAAGATATTAAAAGCAGCTTATTGTTCTATGCTATTCTCTCGCTATTCTTTAGTCTATTTTATTAGCCTTTTATGACAAATCCACAGTGGTTTATATTAGTTGGTGGGCTCCTGCTGTTAATGGGTCTCACCCATACCTTGCTTAAACGTTCGGCGATTACCTCATCCATTATTTATTTAGCGGTTGGCATTATTGTTGGGCCAACCGTTTTAAATTTATTTCATTTTAATCCGCTTAAACAATCCGCCTTATTAGAAATCTTAACTGAAGTGGTCGTGTTAGTTTCCTTGTTTTCTGCAGGCGTTAAAATGCCAACACCTTTTAAACTTTCCCGCTGGCAACGACCTATTTTATTAGCAACTTCATCCATGGCGGTTACCGTGATGATGGTCGCTACCTTTGCTTATTATTTTCTTGGGTTACCCATTGGCGCTTGCGTTCTACTTGGTGCTATCTTAGCGCCAACAGACCCAGTATTAGCCACCGACATTCAAACGCGTCATCATGGCGATCGTGACTCACTTCGTTTCACGCTCACTAGCGAAGCGGGCATGAATGACGGTAGTGCGTTTCCATTTGTTATGCTAGGTTTAGCCTTGCTTGGCTTACATCAAGTAGGCGACTTTGGCTTAAATTGGCTACTCATTGATGTACTTTGGGCGACAATCGCTGGTGTTGGCATTGGCGTAGCTGGCGGCATTGGACTCGCACATGTCGGTTGGAAATTACGCAGATTTCCATACAAACATGATCTATTAGATGACTTTCTTGGCCTAGGTTTAATTGGTATTGTTTATGGCATTAGCATCATGGCGCACACTTGGGGCTTTTTAGCGGTATTTTTTGCAGCCGTTGCATTGCGTCAAACGGAATCAAAATTAGCAAAAGCGACTCAGGCAACGACTAATGACGCATTGCTGAGCACGGATCTGGATACCGTTGAACCAACGATTAGTGAAGGCTCTTTACTCTTCAAAGAGCATTTAGAGCGGCTATCAGAAGTGTTATTAATCTTGCTGATTGGCGGCACCTTGTTTCTCAACTCTTGGAGTTGGCAAGCCATCAGTGTTGCCCTATTCTTATTCACGATTGCGCGTCCCGTTAGCGTATTCATTGGATTACTCGGCACCACTCCAAATTGGCGCATTAGCGGCATGTCTGCTTGGTTTGGTGTAAGAGGAATCGGCTCTCTCTATTATTTAATGTATGCCATCCAACATGGCTTATCAGAAGAACTTGCACTAGAGCTAACGCAAATCACATTAATCGTCGTCGCACTTTCTATTATTGTGCATGGCGTTAGTGTCAAACCATTAATGAACCGATTCTGGCGCAAAAACAAATAAGCCATCAGCTTAGTGGTTTTAAAAAAGTGGATATGCCACTATCTTTTAAAACACACTAAACATCATCAATTTAGACATTACACACTGACTCGGCATTGCGCTTGATTATTTCAAAGCCATCATTAGCACCTGTTGCTAAGGCATAGGGATTTTCTCGAATATACGTAATATATTCCATTTCATGCGCCGTTAACTTAGTTGCATATTGCTCTACAATACAGCTACATATTGATGCTGATTCCTTGACGCTGCAGCTAGTCACCATCTGTTTAGTCAACTCACTTGGCCATGGCGTTGTGTTTTCTTGGCCTCCAGTCATTTCTGCACGCTTTTGCGTGATAAATGCATACATTAGCTCTAAAGTTGCTCTTAACTTACCAAATTCTGCGGTTTGTAAAATATCAGGGCTTGCAATCGCTAGGCTACTTGAATCCACATTAAAAGTAGCTTCATTCACAGTTTTCTGCGGCAATTCATAGCCTTGTGCACCTAACATAATTTTTTTAGCAGGCTGTGCATCTAAAACAGCATTCGCTTCATCAATATGCGCTTGAGGCAACTTCACAACTAATTTAGCAATGCAAGCCTCACCATCTACCGCGTCTACTGCAACGCTAACCTCTTTAGCCTCCAGCGCATGTTTAAAAGCTGGTGGAATTTTTTGTCTTAAATAATTGGTTTCTGTTTCTGTTAAGGTTTCCAGCTGGTTGCTAAATAAGCATGCGGCAAATACCACACTAGCATTCAACAGACTGAATAAAACAATAAATAATTTAATCATCAATGACACTCCCGTTTAAAGTCTGCATTCTGACCACGTGTCATTAAAAGCGTTCTATTATTTCAACTTCACCAGAATAAAAAAGTTGATTTGATGCTCGCTCAATCACAAGTTTTCTGCATGCTTTCTAATCAAATTTGCTTGCTGGCTAATATTCGATTTATCTGATTCACTCATCTTGCCAAGTTGCATATTCACAATGCCCAACCTTGGATTATTGGCTAATTGCTTTTGGTGACGTTGGAAGAAATCCCAATAAAGACTATTAAATGGGCAGGCATCTTCACCAATTCGCGCTTTATAAGAATAGCTACAATCGCCACAATAATTACTCATTTTATTAATATAAGCGGCTGATGAAACATAAGGTTTAGTTGCAAGCAGACCACCATCCGCATATTGGCTCATACCAATGGTATTCGGCATTTCCACCCACTCAAAAGCATCTATATAAATACCCAAATACCAGGCGTGTACTTCACTTGGTTTAAAGCCCATCAATAAGGCAAAATTACCAATCACCATTAGTCGTTGAATATGATGCGCATAAGCATGATCTAACGATTGTGTGATGCAATGCTTCATACAATTCATCTTGGTTTCGCCATTCCAAAACCAACTTGGCAATGGCTGTTGATGATTAAAATAATTGACTGTTTGCATGGCAGGCATATTCGCCCAATAAAAGCCTCTGACAAATTCACGCCACCCTAAGATTTGACGAATAAATCCCTCAACCGCTGCGAGTGGATAAGCTTTTTCGATATAGGCCTGCTCTGCTTTGGCAATCACCTCTGCAGGTGAAAGCATTTTTACGTTAAGCGAAAATGAAATAAGTGAGTGAAATAATCGAAATTCTTCTGTATGCATGGCATCTTGATAAGCACCAAAATAAACCAGTTTGTAATCAATAAAATCATCCAATATTTGCACAGACTCTTCACGATTAATCGGCCAGCGAAATGTGGTTTCATTTGGCTGACCCATGGTGGTGATATTGAGGCTTTTTATTTCACGCCAAATATCACTATGATCATGGGTTGGTCGATTATCGACTGGCGCTGGTGGCTGCTGATGCCAATATTGACGATTCTCTTTATCGTAATTCCACTGTCCGCCAACTGGCTTTTTTTTATCGTCTAGCAACACTTGATGCTTGATGCGCATATGGCGATAAAAACGCTCCATCAACCAATTGCTATTACCAAAAAAGCGACTAGCCTCATCACGCTCTGTCAAAAAGTGCTGTGTGGAATCCATGGCATATGGAATGTTGAGCTGACTAATAAACGCTTTAAGAAATTCGTCCACTCTGTATTCATCAGGCGCTTGATATGCAAAATGTTCGATTTGATGTTGTGCAATAATGTGACCAAGGTTTTGGTCAAAATCATGATGGTTATTTGCGTCAGTAATTGTTAAATAAATAACGCGATGACCGTCATTTTTTAATGCATCTCTAAAGGCACGCATGGCAGCAAAAATAGCAATCACCTTTTGCGCATGGTGCACAACATAATTGGTTTCTTGCTTAATTTCCATCATCACATAAAGCACATCCGCATCGACTTGATTAAACCAAGTGTGTTGCGGGTTAAGCTGATCGCCCAATATCAGTCTTAATTTTTTCATTTGGCGATTTGGTTTCTGCTGCTTCTGCAAGCATTGGAACAATATTTAACCTCATCCCAAACCTTTGCCCATTTCTTACGCCAACTAAATTCACGCCGACAAACAGCGCAAACCTTAACAGGGAGGTCACTTTTTTTAATCATATGAAAGGTTAATTAATTTGGTAATTTATATTGGGTAGGACTATAAGCGCGTGTGATTTTCACGCTTCTTAATTGCATGTGTTTGCACGAGATGGTTCGCACGCGTTTGCGCCAAAGTTTGTAGCTACCAAAAGTAAGCCATTCTTTCATTAATTTCTTTAATGCGCTTTCATCCAAACCATATAAACGCTCAATCGCATCAAAGGTGGTTTTATCTTCCCACGCCATTTCAATAATTCTTGATTTGTCTTGCGCTATCAGTGCGCTATCTAATTCAATTTTATGTTTTTGCTTCATAAAAACTTCACCGTCTTAATGCTAAAAAAATTAGTCATCTAACAGTAGGCTAAGTTCATAAAAATACGCATTGCAATCAGAATAATCGCAAGTATTGATGTTGCTACGGCATGGGCAACAAGCAGAGAAAACGCAGGCGAACTAAAGCCTTTTTAACAACAATAAAAAGGTCATAGCATGCTTAGTGTGGTTGAAAAATAAAATCAGCCATTACTTTTTGCAGTTAGGTAACATTCTTATCAGCGTGTTATCGCGCATCACATAATGATGAAATAAACCAGCAACCGCATGCAAGCCAATTAAATAGTAACCAACCGTGCCTGCAGTTGCATGAATTTCCTTAATAGATTTGCTGAGTTCTTTATTCTCGTTGATCAACGCTGGCAGCTCTAAACCAAAAAATGGAATTGGTTTCCCTGCTGCACTGAGCATGCACCAACCAAGAATAGGCAAAGCAATCATTAACAAATAAAGCAGACCATGCACGGCTTTTGATAAGAGGTGTTGCCATCTTGGCGGCGTTGGGACAATCGCTGGCTTTTGCCCTCTGACCATAAAAAATAAGCGCACCCAAACCAATATGCCAACACAAAGCCCCAACATAAAATGCCACATTTTTAATGCTTCACGCGGGTCACTGCCTTTCGGATAAATCTCCCTCAACTCAATGCAGGCATAAACAGCCACTATCAACAAAAACATCATCCAATGCATAGCAATCGAGATTGCGCTATAACGGTTTGAAGCTTCATTCATCTGCATTACTCCTCAGTAAACATTCATTTTTAATTATATTTAATCCAGCATTACGAGATGACTATAAACCGATATGCCGCAAATAAATTGACTCATATCAATCGGCTTAAGCTTTGCGTAGCATTTGTAAATAAAGCGCCTCTACTCTATCCCGCGCCCATGGGGTTTTACGCAAAAAAGTTAAGCTCGATTGAATACTAGGATCATGGCTAAAGCAATTAATGGGAACTGCTTTCGCTAAGCGCGCCCAGCCATAATGCGCCACCAACTCGGTAACGATTACTTTGAGGGTAACGCCGTGTAATGGATTGTTCGGCTGTGGTGATGGGCTACTCATATTGATCTCAATATAACAAAATAGGGCGGATTACACTACGTAAATCCTCCCTGCATAACATTACTTAAAAATATTACTGCTTAAGTTTTCGATACGCAAATAACAGTAATAAAGCACCACCAACAGCAATCACGATACTAGCAAAATTAATGCCTGTTACAGAACCAAAGCCCAGTGCAGTACTGATATATCCACCAACAAAGCACCTGCAATACCAATTAAAATAGTGACAATAGCACCGCCAGGATCGCGCCCTGGCATAATCCATTTAGCCAAAATACCTACAATTAATCCCATGATAATCCATGAAAGAATACCCATTTTTTGCCCTCCAAATTTAATACTTGTATCGGTGTTGATACAAGTTCAGCTTAATCAGATTCATCAATCTGAGCAAGTTAAAATCCATTAAGCACTCTTTAGTATTTGTCATGATAAACTCGCTACCACTTCTCAACAAAACAGCAAACAACTAAACATGGTTCAATACAACCCAAAAGACTGGCTCACTTTTATCTTCCGTTTTCACGAATCGGATACCTTCCGCCAACTGATTCCCATGATGATTTTGATTGGCTGCTACTCGGGTGGCATTGCCTATTTAGAGTTAGAGTTTTGGCAACTTTCCAATAATAGCCACGTTAAAAACATTCCATTAATGCACGCCACTGTTGGTTTTGTCTTGTCATTGTTATTGGCTTATAGAACCAACACTGCTTATGAACGTTGGTGGGAAGGCAGAAAACTCTGGGGCGCTTTAGTCAACAATAGCCGCAACTTAGCCCTTAAACTTTCTGCTTATTGTTCAGAAGAGACTGAACGTGATTTTTTCAAAAATGCCATTGCAACTTATGCTGCCGTGCTTTCTAAACATTTAATGAATGAAGAAGTCAGCCAGATGCTTTTTGAAGGTTTAGATTTATCAATCGACCATCAAAAACACCAACCCAACCAAGTGGCTAAAATCTTGTTTCAAAGAGCAAACGATCTTTACACATCAGGCAAAATAAGTGGCGACCAGTTTTATATTATCAATGCCGAACTACAATCGTTTACTGATATTTGCGGCGCATGCGAACGCATTAAAAACACACCAATCCCATACTCTTACAGCTCGTTTATCAAAAAATTCATCTTCTTTTATGTGATGACCTTGCCTTTTGGCTATGTCTTCAGCCTCGGCTATTACGTCATTCCCGTCGTTGTTTTTATTTTCTATGTGCTAGCCAGCTTAGAGTTAATTGCCGAAGAAATTGAAGATCCTTTCGGCAATGATGACAACGACTTACCCACCAAAAAAATGGCGGCCAATATTAAAAAGCATGTAGAAGAATTATTGTCTTAATCAGCTTAGTGGTTTACCACCTAGCGAGATTAGGGAAGACCCCTGTGGTCTTAACCCTATTTTCAATACTGTTGTAATAAGCAACTAATATTTAATTAAAAGTAGCAAAACTGGACTGCCACGCATTACGCTCGCAGTGACAGACCTTGGTCATTGCGAGGAGCAAAGCGACGAAGCAATCTAGCATTTGTTTTGTTTTTACCAATCGCTCGGACCCTAAATCGTAAGATGGAAATGGTTTAAAATATGCCGTATGGTATATACCGATATAGGTATGCCAGTAGATTTTCTATTGACCCTTCAAGCGCACTTTTATTAACTGTATCAATCAATGCATATGCAAACCAAGACAATGGTCAACAAGCAGCAAGCAATAAAGTACATCTAGCTGATGCCTCACAAACAGATGATGTTGTACACAACGCAACACGACTTAAATTTATTAGCAAAAGAGCTGCATATAACCCAGCTGTACATAATAAAGAAGCTTACAGCGCAACGGATAATTGGGTTGGCGCAACTTATGTGGACGAACAAGAGGCTAAAACAAGTAAAAGATTAAATCGTCAATTTACAAGCAAACGACCAAACATGAACTATCAGTTTGAATAACATTTGATTCATAGCGGTTAACTAAAAAACGGGCAAATGCCCATTTTTTTATGTCTAGCTATCAGTCACTGCAAGTTGCAATCTGTCTTATCTTTATATGACAGCGAACGTTTAGTAAACCTAGCTTGTCCATCATAAGCGTTTTAACGCTTCATTAATCAATTAACACCAGAGGCCAACAATGAAAGCAATATGGAAGAATAAAGTCATCGCAGAATCAAAGAATACAATTGTGGTAGAAGGCAATCACTACTTCCCACCAGAATCGACTAACCATAGCTATTTAACCAAAACCGACCACACCACCACCTGCGGTTGGAAAGGCGTGGCTAACTATTATTCTGTTGTGGTTGATGGTGAAATAAATCAAAACGCTGCATGGGTTTACAACACACCCAAAGAACAAGCCGCCAATATCAAAAACTACCTCGCCTTTTGGAAAGGTGTAGAGATTACCCAATAATTCTCAGTCATTGCGAGGAGTAAAACGACTAAGCAATCCATTTTGCAATGGTAATGAGAAGTCGATATGTCATTTTTTGCTAGTTTCACGTGGGGAATGACAGTTTCTTTCTTCGCTCTTAAATCAATAGAAACTGCTAATAATGCGGCGGTATCTCTTGCTGCCCATTCTCCTGCGTCGCGCTTTGCATGCTATCCATTTGCCCTATCATCGCCTCAACTGTGCGTTGTAGTTTTGCAATCTGACCCTGCTGATCAATAACAACTTGGTTAAGGCTTTCCAATAAATCCTCTTGAAATGATAGCTTCGTTTGTAACTCTATAATTGCTTCTTCGTTATTTTCCATAAGTCGTACCATCTAATATAGGGTTATTTATTGAAGTTTAAGTGACTTTAGCAAACGTCGGTGAAGTTTTGCAAATATTCATGAGGCGGACTGTAAACGAGTCAGCCCTACCAGCTCTTTGTACGGGCTGAATCCATTGATTGACTGGAGAAATTGTGGTCTGCCCCCTATTACTCTTGCGGGTGTAATCCCTTCCAGTCGACAATGGTCTTCTTATATGATTTATCGAATTTTCACTAACTAACCACACTTACTTTCACCACAATTCAAGCAAGTCAAACAGCCATCCATAATAATGCTGGCTTTGGTGTTACATTTTTTGCAGAGTGTTGCGCCTTTTGGGAAGCCTTCATCATTCATGGCTTCGCCGCTTTCTGCGTGTTTTTCTAAGTATTCTGCTTTTTTCTCTTCGACTAGTTTTTGTTGGTGTTCATCTAAGCCTGCTTTTTCTAGCATGCCGATATTTTGTAAGTGCTTCTCGACGACTTCGCCAATTTCAGCAACCAAACTTGGTACAAACTTGCCACCTTTTTTAAAGTAGCCGCCGCTTGGTTCAAATACGCTTTTAAGCTCTTCTACCAAGAAAGTAACATCGCCACCTTTACGGAACACGGCAGACATGACGCGGGTTAGGGCAACAATCCATTGAAAGTGCTCCATGTTTTTAGAGTTGATAAATACTTCAAACGGACGGCGGTGCTCTTGCGGCGTGCCTGCGTTCATCACGATATCGTTGATGGTGATGTAAAGCGCGTGCTCTGTTACCGGTGTTTTAATTTTATACGTGTTACCCACCAATTCTTCTGGACGGCTTAACGGCTCGCCCATTTGAATCACATTGCTCTGCGCCGCCGCTTCTGCTTTGGCTTTCTCTTCTTTGCTCTCTGGTGTGACCAAGTTGTAACCAGTGATTTTTTTATCAATTTTAATTGCCATTTTCTCTCTCCTTTGGGGTCTTTTTGGCTTTCCCGTTCCGTTGTTAATCGTCGTCATTCCATGCTAGACATGGAATCTAGCGTCTTTGTTTTTACACTCTTTACTTATGTCTTTAAGTCACTGGATTCCGACTTTCGTCGGAATGACGTTTTAGTTTCATATACTCGTTTTAAGCGTCGCGAGCGATGGGAGTGCTAGGCGAAAATTGGTTTTGAACCGGAATGTACATTTGAGTACATGAGGATTTAAAACCAATTTTCAACAACGCAATCCCGAGCGTAGCAGCTTAAAACTTGCCGTAGTAACCTTCTTTTAGAGCGTCGTACAGGTTGGCTGCACTATGAATCTCCCCATCATATTCAATCTCTTCATTACCTTTGGCTTCAATCTCAGTGCCGTCATCTAGGGTAAATTTGTATGTTGTATTCTCTAAATCTTTCTCTGTCACCAATACACCTTGGAATGCTTCTGGATTGAAACGGAAGGTGGTGCAACCTTTTAAGCCTTTATCGTATGCGTATAGATAGATGTTTTTAAAATCTTCAAAATCATAATCGGTTGGCACGTTGATGGTTTTTGAGATTGAGCTATCAATCCATTTTTGGGCGGCGGCTTGAATATCCACATGCGCCTTAGCTTTAATGGTTGAAGAGTCCATAAAGTAATCTGGCAATTTCTCTTCTTCTGATTGACCAAAAGGCATGGCTTTCGCATTAATCAATTCGCGGTAAGCCAATAGCTCGAATGAGAACACATCGACTTTTTCTTTTGATTTTTTACCTTCGCGAATCACATTACGGTTGTAGTGATGAGCAAAGCTTGGCTCAATACCGTTACTGGCGTTATTTGCCAATGACAATGAAATAGTACCTGTTGGTGCGATAGAACTATGGTGGGTAAAGCGCACGCCTTTTTCTGCAATTTGGTTGCGTAGGCCAACTGGGAATTGCTGCATATAGCGGCTGTATTTACCCATTAACACTTTACCTGCAATTTTATTACCGACTTTAATACCATCTGCCGCCATCTCTGGACGTTTGGCCAACATATCTGCTGTCACGGTGAATTTCTCATCCATAATTGGTGCTGGGCCTTTTTCTTCGGCTAGTTGTACGCCAACTTCCCAACCCACTTCTGCCATCACACGAGTCACTTCCTCTGTGAATTTCAATGATGCTTCATCACCGTATTTCTGCTTCATCATGGTTAAGGTTGAACCTAAACCCAAATAACCCATGCCGTGACGGCGTTTACGGGCAATTTCTTCTCGTTGTTTTTCTAGCGGTAAACCGTTAATTTCGACGACGTTATCGAGCATACGCGTGAAGATAGCAACCACTTCTTTATATTCTGCCCAATCAAAATAAGCTTCATCAGTGAATGGTTTTTTCACAAATTTAGTTAGGTTAACTGAGCCTAATAAGCAAGCGCCGTAAGGTGGCAATGGTTGCTCGCCACATGGATTGGTTGCGCGGATATTTTCGCAGAACCAGTTATTGTTCATTTCATTGACACGATCAATCAAGATAAAGCCAGGCTCTGCAAAATCGTATGTGCTAGACATAATCACATTCCACAAATTGCGCGCTTTAATGGTTTTGTAAACACGGCAAGCTACTTTTCCAGCATCTACGCCTGATTCTTTGGTGAGGTATTTACCTTTGATTGGCCATTCGCGCCATACTACTTGCTCGATATTATTGGTATCTAAACCATCAACAATCGCTTCTTTTTCTGTGACTGGAAACGCTAATTTCCACTCAGCATCGGCTTTTACCGCTTCCATAAACTCTTTGGTAATTAAGCAAGATAGGTTGAATTGACGCAAACGACCATCTTCACGTTTGGCTTTAATAAAGTCTGTAACATCTGGATGGCTAATATCAAACGTTGCCATTTGTGCACCACGGCGACCACCAGCAGATGATACGGTGAAACACATTTTGTCGTAGATATCCATGAATGATAGAGGACCGCTGGTATGCGCACCTGCACCTGCAACAAAAGCACCTTTTGGACGTAGTGTAGAAAACTCGTAACCAATACCGCAACCTGCTTTAAGGGTTAAGCCTGCTTCGTGTACTTTATCTAAAATATTATCCATGCTGTCTTCAACCACGCCAGAAACAGTACAGTTAATAGTAGAGGTGGCTGGCTTGTGCTCTAACGCGCCGGCATTAGAAGTAATGCGGCCTGCAGGAATGGCACCATGACGCAATGCCCATAAAAACTTCTCATGCCATGTTTCTTTTAAATCTTCTGTGGTTTCAACATCGGCCAAGGCACGTGCCACGCGCGAATAAGAGTCATCCATGTTTTTATCAACTGGCTCACCATTTTTGGTTTTAAGACAATATTTTTTATCCCAAATATCTAAAGAAACTGACTGAATTGGAATGTTTTTATTATCGTTCACACCGGCTTCCACACTTGATTTTTTTGATGGCTCTACTGCTTTTAGCATACTCGCTCCCCGCTTTTATTCTGTTTATACCGTATTTTTACAGCACTTTAATCTATGTCTAATCTAACTTTTTGATTTATATAAATAATCATTATTTATATACGAAAAACTGACTCATCAACACAACATATTGTGTCGCCAGTGATAATTTATGCCTTTATGATGTGTTTTGCAACACTTTTTTACAACTGCATTTTGCACCATTTTTGGGCATAAAAGATAAGGTTAAGCTATACGTAGGATTCAGCTAATGTGAGTGATTACCAACACCAATAAACAATATAAAAAATATGTTGCTAGACAAAAATGTAATCTTTGTGTTTCAAATTGTTTACCGAAATTAGCAAGCTGTCGATTTGTGAGAAAATAGCATATGCCAAGATTTTTATACACACTGTTGCTTTACTTCATTTTGCCATTGGTGCCGTTTAAATTATGGTGGCGCGGCATTAAACAACCAGCTTATCGACAACATTGGCGCGAGCGTTTTGGTTTTTATAATGAGCTGCCGCAAAAGCCGGTCATTTGGTTGCATTGTGTCTCGGTGGGCGAAACGCATGCCGCTGTGCCTTTAATTAAAGCGCTCCAGCAAGCCTATCCAAAACATCAAATTCTGTTGTCACATACAACGCCAACAGGCCGCGCCGCGAGTGAGCAATTGTTTGCGGATAATGTGCTGCGTGTTTATTTGCCATACGACGTGCCGTTTGCCATTCGCCGATTTTTGAATCACTTTCAACCAAACATCGGTTTATTAATGGAAACAGAGCTTTGGTTTAATCTAATCGCCGCCTGTAAAAAAAGTGATGTGCCGTTGTTATTGATGAATGCGCGGCTATCTGAAAAATCAGCAACTGGCTATGCTAAGTTAGGTCAGTTAGCCCGCAATGGCTTAAGCAATTTGACTGCAGTTGGTGCGCAAACTTTAACCGATGCAAAACGCTTAGCCGCATTGGGTGCAAACAATATTACGGTGACAGGCAATGTAAAGTTCGATGTTAAACCACCCGAAAATAGCAAAGAAAAGGGCGCGCAGTTACGCCAACTTTTCAACGGCGCCTCAACTAAGCAACTTCGCCCTATCTTTTTAGCGGCCAGTACACGTGAAGGAGAAGAAGCGCTTATTCTAGATGCCGTGCGTGATTTGGCGGTTTTAACGGTAATTGTGCCACGTCACCCGCAACGGTTTGATGAGGTTGCTAACTTGCTTAAACAGCGCAAACTGTCATTTGCTCGCCGAAGCGAACTAACTGCACCCATTTCAGTAGAAACGAAAATAGTGTTGGGCGATAGCATGGGTGAGTTGTATCATTATTACGCGGCTTGCGATTTTACGTTTATTGGCGGCAGTCTACTCAACTTTGGCGGGCAAAATTTAATTGAGGCGGCGGTAATGGGCAAGCCGATTTTAATTGGTGAACATACGTTTAATTTTGCTGATGCGGCTGCGAATGCAATTGAAAATAACGCAGCTATTCGTGCAAATAGTGTTGAAGATCTACGTGCGCAGATTCAACTGTTGTTACAAGACACTAGCAAACGTGAGCAAATGGGTAAAGCAGCGATTAGTTATAGTCAAGCGGCCACTGGCGCTACGCAAAAAATGTTGATTATCATTGCGCCTTATTTATCGGTTAAAGCATCATTAGTTGATTATTAGCTTAGCGGTTTAACGCTAAACGTTTTAACCCAGACTAATTCACAAGCGCCAGCACCTATATCATTACGGCTGAGCGAGCTTTTCCAGTGCCAGCCATCAGCTGCATTTGCTTGTATTAAATCGCCTTGAATACGCACAACTTGACCTGGCTTGACGTTTTTTAATAGGCTTTCTATTTGTGAATTGGCAGGTACCAAATGCATATTTGCACTATGGGTTTCAATCTCTTTACGCGGAATCGGAAATTCATTGACCCGCCAATAATAAAAACGACCGCTTTGACTAATCTCTATCTTTTTTAAGACAGCCTCATCTGACATGCGACCCCAACCCAAGGCTAAATCAACTGGTGATAAATCGGCGCCTCGATCAAACGTGTAATATTTTGTCGATAAAATACGCGCTTCAATTTCAAAGGATTGTAACGGCGTAATGGTATAGCCGCTATGCTCAAATTTTACGTCGTTAGTATTCGATTGGAGTGGTAGCTGCTTCGCCACAACGCCGTCACCATAAACCACAGGGCGCTGATTAAAATGTTGATAAGCGCCATAGCCAATGAGCGCGATAAAAAGAATGAGCTTCCAGTTCAAATTACACCTATCCGCTTATTTAATCAGTTTGGCGATTTCCTTAAACGCTTCGTGCTTGGCGTGACCAAGCCATTCAAATACCACTGATTCTGTATTGGCGATGATGCAACCTGCATTCGCTAGTCGATTAATAGCATTGCGCTTATTATCAACATTGCGTGAAATAACAGCATCTTCAACCACGATGACTTGCTTGCCTTGCGCGATTAAATCAAGTGCCGTTTGCAAAACGCAAATGTGCGTTTCTAAGCCTGCTAAGATGATTTGTGATTTATCGCGCTGACATTGCGCTTTAAATTTAGGTTCAGCATAAGCAGAAAAAGCCATTTTCTCTATGGGTTTAATGGCAACAAAGTGTTGCGCAATTTCTGGCACAGTCTCACCCAATGCTTGCGGATATTGTTCCGTTACCAATACTGGCACTTGCAAATGATGTGCTGCTTGCAACAAGATACTGATGTTTTTGGTCACGGCTTGCATTTCAGCTGGCATTACCGCACAAAGCTTACTTTGCACATCAATAATCGCTAACTGGCTTTTGGTAGCGCGAATCAATTGGGTAGTCATCTTATTTAACTACCTACAACCAATTGATTATTAATTTCTTCTAAATCTTCAACAGAGACCAAGCCCGTCACAAATTTAAGACGGATAATATTCACTAAATAACTGTATCTTGCTTGTAATAAATCACGTTTAGCCGAAAATAATTGTTGCTGCGCATCCAACACATCAACGCTGGTTCGCACACCCACTTCATAACCCAATGTGGTTGAATCTAGCTGACTTTGACTACTTGATAAGGCTTGCTCTAAGGCACGTACTTGCGCAATGCTACTGCCTAAGTTTAGGTAATTACGCTGTGTTTCTAAGCTTGCCTTACGCAAAGTCACATCTAATTCATTTTGCGCTTTTTGCTTATCGTACATCGCTTGTCTTACTGCTGAACTAATTGAACCACCTTGATAAATGGGTACGTTTACCTCGACGCCGATAGTGGCATTATCTAAATCACTACCAAAGCCGTTAGCACTGCCGTTTGCATAGTTATTACTGAAACTAGCAACCGCGTCTAACGTCGGTAAATGCCCTGCTTTTGCTGCTGAGATTTCTTGCTCAGCAATCGCTAAATTATCTTGCTGAATTTGCACATTTAAATTATTTTCAAGAGCCACTTGCTGCCAATCTTCGATGGTTTGACCTAAAACGGCGACTTTAATATCCGATTTCACTGTGGCTAATTTTTGTGGCTCTTCATTGGTGATGGCTTCTATCGCTCTTTTTGCGATGAGGAAATCATTTTCTGCCGCAATCTCTTGTGAAACCACTAAATCAAACCGTGCTTGCGCTTCATTCACATCGGTAATGGTGGAAGTGCCCACTTCGAAATTAGCCTGCGCTTGTTTTAATTGACCAAGTATGGCCGTCTTTTGCGCTTGAATTAAATCCATTTGATCTTGTGCAATTAACACATCAAAGTAAGCCTCAGTGACGCGCAAAATAAGATCTTGTTGGCTTAAATGATATTGCTTATCAGCCTGACTGACTTGTGTTCTGGCTTGTTTCATTTTCACCCAGCTATCCTTACGGAAAATGGGCTGTCTTGCCTCTAATGCGTATCTGCGACTTTCAAAAGATTGGCGCCCATCACCACGAAAAATACTGGCCCCAATAAATTCAATATTGGTTTCAGAAGCACTCGCGCTCGCGCTTAAATTCACTTTTGGCCGATACAGTGCGTTACTTTGCTCAATCAACTCATGGGCTGATTGATTGCCACTTAAGGCAGAAGCCAATGTTGGGTCATTGGCTAAAGCTTGCTGATAAATGTCGAGCAAAGTCTGCTGTTTGAAGCGCCCAACAAACTTTGTCGCTGAAGGCGTATCAAGTGCCGCCAACTTTATTGTCATGACCAAACCTAATAAGGCAGGATCATTAGCCGAGGTTTGATGATAAACATCGAACAAAGTTTGTTGTTTTAAAGGCAGTGCTTCGTTCTCAATCACCATAGGATCAATGCTGACTAACAGTTTAGACAGCATCAAATCAAATGCGGCAAATGTCATATTTGACGTCATTAATACTAAAAAGATGATTAATTTTTTCATTAATTTAATTAGAAACAATCACTTAGAAACTAAACGTATTCCCTTGCGGCGCATTTGCTAATTCAGGTAGACAAGTTTCAAAAATCACTTGTTTATTAAAGCCCGTTTCAGAAACCCGCGTAATTAACGTTGCTTCCATCGCTGGTGCAGACCCTAACACCACAAACAAGCTGCCGCCGATGGCTAATTGATCACGTAAGTTTAATGGCTCAACTGGGGATGATCCAGTTAACACAATGACATCATAAGGTTGGTGTGCTTTTAGTCCATCAATACCATTACCTAGTTCAATCGTCACATTATGAATATCATGCTCTGCTAATTTGTATGCGGCTGCTGCACTTAACTCAGCGTTAATTTCAACTGAATAGACATGTGCCGCCATGTTGGCGAGTAGAGCGGTGAAGTAACCGCTACCAGTGCCTATATGCAAAACTTGATCGCTGGGTTTAATCGCCAACGACTGTAAAATCCGTGCCTCTAATTTAGGTGACAACATAGACTGCCCATCAATCAGCGGTATTTCAATATCAGCAAACGCCAAGCCTTGATAGGCTTCTGGCACAAAATGTTCACGTGGCACTTTATGCAACAGTTGCAACACATTGGGATCTAATACTTCCCATGTGCGAATTTGTTGTTCAATCATATTAAAACGTGCTTGCTCGTTACCGAGACTTTTTTGTACTGATGTCATAGTTAAACCTAGTTATTCCGACTCTTTGTTTTGTATATGCGATAGTGTAAAACAGTATTAGCACTTACAACCATTATTCTGTAACTTCTTGTGCAAATATTGGCTCCGCCTCTTTTGGTACGCTGATTTTAAACCATGCTGCATAGAGCGCTGGCAAAAACAATACCGTTAGCATGTTTATTTTCATTTATTTTAGTTGGTATTGATCTAGCTTATACCAGAGTGAGCGTTCACTAATCTCGAGTAATTTGGCTGCTTTTGCTTTATTGCCATTACAACGCTCAATTGCTTCAGTGATTAGTTTTTTCTCTAGCCTTTGTGTTTGCGCTGGGATGGAAAAATCATTTTGTAGCGTCGTATTATCTACTGCGCTGATAGTATTGCCTACAATATCACTCGGCAAATGATGCGTTTCAATCTGACCGCCTGATGACAATATAGAAGCGCGCTCTAGTACATTTTCTAGCTCACGCACATTACCAGGCCAATCATAACGTTGTAACTGCTGCATTGCTTCATCACTTATTTGAGCGCTACGTTCTTCACCCTCACGCTTGGCCAAAAAGAAATGACTTAATAAAGCCACATCGCCTGTACGTTCTTTTAAGGCGGGTACATTCAACTGAAATACATTCAATCGATAATATAAATCTTCTCGCAACTTACCATCTTTGACCGCTTGCATGGCATCGCGGTTGGTGGCCGCAACAATGCGGTTATCCAAAGCAATTTGTTTATTACTGCCTAATTTTTCAATTACACCTTCTTGCAATGCACGTAGTAGCTTAGCTTGCAAATGGATAGGCATCTCAGTAATTTCATCTAAGAATAGTGTGCCTTTATCTGCCAATTCAAATTTACCGACCCGTGTTTTAACTGCGCCTGTGAAAGCGCCTTTTTCATAGCCAAATAACTCAGATTCCAACATATCTGCGGGTATCGCCGCGCAATTGACCGCAACAAATAAACCGTCTTTTCTACTCGAGGCGGTATGAATGGCTTTTGCAACAAGCTCTTTACCTGTGCCTGTTTCACCTGCAATTAATACGGTGGCTTTTTCTGGCGCGACTTGTGCGATCATTTGCTTCAATGTTTGCATCGCTAAACTTTCGCCAATTAGGCCTTGCACAATCGGTTGCGTTGTCGATTTTAAATAGGTGTTTTCAAGCTGTAATCTTTGGATATCTAGAGCTTTGGCAATTGCAACTTCCAGCACCTCTAAATCAAAAGGGCGCAAGATATAATCCGCCGCGCCTAACTTCATCGCCTCAACTGCGGTATTAATTTCACCTTGTGCCGTTACCATAATAAAAGGAATGGCATCACTGTCTGCGCGCATTTGTTTAAGCAACTCTAAACCGCTCATGCCCGGCATGTGCAAATCGCTAACGACCAAATCCACTTGCTCTGTTTTGAGGGTCTCTAATGCCTCTCTTCCATTGGCGGCGGTCAACGCTTGATAGCCTGCTTGACGCAAACTAATCTCCAGCAAGCGCCGCATATTCGGCTCATCATCAACTGCGAGAATACGTTTTTGGGTGTCCATGCTTAACTTGCCTGTTGTATTGGAATGAGAATTGTAAACTGCGCGCCATGCATTTGGCTGGTTTGATAATGAATTTCACCGCCATGCGCCAATACAATTTGTCGCACCACCGCCAATCCCAAACCAACACCGCCTGCACGTTTAGTAAAAAATGGCTCAAAAATCTGCGCCTGATGTTCCTCGCTAATCCCTTCGCCATCATCTTCCACACGAATCACCGCTTGATGACCGATATGTTCTAACACAATCATAATATGTCCGCCTTCTGGCAACACTTGTATTGCATTCATGATTAAATTCATCATGACTTGCGTCATTTGGTCTGCATCAACCGCTGCGGTTACCGTCGGCGTTTGGCGATCAAATGTCAGATGAATCTGTTTTGCCTGCGCTTGATTCCGCAACATGGCGACTGTATTGGCGATTAATTCTGTTAAGTTAAGCTGAGAAAAAATAGGCAAACGCGGACGCGCCGCATCAATTAAAGTAGATACTAATTTATTGAGCCGCTCTGTTTCTGCGCCAATAAACGTCAGCACTTCTCTACCTTCGTCAGATAAGGTTTTTTCGCGCTTTAATACATCCGCTGAAGAACGTAATATGCCTAGCGGCGTGCGCACTTCATGACTCATCGCCGCAGCCATTTCACCAACAACCGCTAGCTTTGCAGCGCGCGTTAGCTTTTCTTGCGACTTGGCTAAATCTTCTGTCATCGTTTCAAAAGCAGCGACTAACTCACGTACTTCTGGTGGCCCAGACTGTGGCGGTTTCGCCTTTGTTTGTCGCGCAAAACCTTTTACAAATTGGGTTAATTGCGAGATTGGTTGCGTAATAGCTTGTGCAATCGGCCTGACCATTAACGCGGCCAATAGCAAAGTTGCCGCCAACAAACCCAAAAAGATATGGCCCAATTTATGTACAGGCGCGACTGCTATGGAGTGTAGCTTTTCAACTTGCACCCGCCATTGGGGCATTGGTGATTGCTGACTAAATTGACTAATCGCATACATACCATATCCAGAATGAATTTCTGCCCAATTTGAGGTCGCCGCCAACACATTGCCATTCGTATCTAGCAATGCTGCTGCTGTTGGTTTTTTGATCACATTATTCAGTGCATTTTGCACGATATCCCAGTTAAATTCGACCACAAGCTGACCCATAGGAATGTTGGTCGTTTCATCAATAATTTCTGCAGAAATCGCTAAAACATTGCCGTTGATTTTAGCAATACTTAATGACCTGCCAGATAAGCTGGCAGAAAACCAAGGCGGCTGAGGCTGATTTTGTAGTCCGATTTTCTTAGCATTACTGCTGGCAATCACCCTATGTTGCAAATCTTCAACATAAATGACATGGTAAATATTGCCGTAACTCTGTGCTAAACCATTCAAAAAAACAGATAAGCGTTTATCAATATCCCCAATTTTGAGCTCTTGCATAATAGAGAGCTGACTCCATGATTGCACATTGCGCAAACGTTCAAACATCATGCGCTCCATATCATTGGCAACTGCCGTGCTCAATGTTTGCATATCACGCGTAATTTCTTGCTTGAGAACAGAACGGCTTTGATAGAAACTTAAAAAACTGACTAACATCGCCGGCAGCAAGCCCGCTAACAAAAAGGCCAGCAACAATAATTGCTTAATACTTAATCTTTTTAACATTGATTATTTCTTTTATTAAGCATGTAATGAGACAATTCCATTTGACGCGGTCTTCTTATTACGCAGAGTAAGCGTTAAAGATCCAACAATTGAAATCAATATGAAAAAATTTATCATTATATTCACCAGTTTAGCTAGCCTGCTCTGTCTGTGCAAGCACGTATTTGCTGATGATACACCTAGCTGGCTTGATGGGTTTAATATCGGCGGTTACTCCAGTGCTGGCCTGACATTAGAAAGAGATCAAGAAGCCCAAGCAGCGTTGAATGAAGTCAGTTTACTGGTGACATGGAATGGCGATAGTCGTTTAAGTTTTTTTGGTGAACTGGAACTTGAAAATCCATTATCTTGGAATGATGAGCGGCAATTTCACGACCAGGAATCTCGTTTTGATTTAGAGCGGCTTTACTTAGATTACAACATCACAGAAAAAGTCAATTTTCGCGGTGGACGATTTTTAACCCCAAATAGCCGCTGGAATCTTTTACACGCACCTCCACTCGTTTGGACCAGCACACGTCCATTAGCCACTTCTAGACTTTTCCCAGAAGGCACTAATGGTGTCATGGTTTTTGGTGCAACCCCATTTATGAATGGTGCATTTGAATACAAAATCTTTGCTGAATTGTTAGAAGACCAACAGCAAGATGGAGATGAATTAGCCTTTGAGCATGTAAAAGGGGCCAGATTTAGCTATAAAAATCAATCGGATATTGGCATCTCGATATTATCATTCCGCGAAAAGGGCATTGATAATAGTTACCGCATGCTTGGCTTAGACTTTATTACTCATATTAAACAGGTAGAAGTCAGTGGTGAATTTTTTCAGCGCTTTGATATAAGAAATAAGGATGGCGGTAGCGGCGCCTATCTACAATCTGCCGTGCCTTTAAAGCCAATCGGCTTTAATAATTGGTATTGGATTACCCGTGTAGAAACCCTGCAACGACCAGATGAAGCAACGGCAGAGCGCTGGTTAGTTGGCGCCACTTGGCGCATTAAGCCCACGCAACTATTAAAGTTTGAGTTTACTGGTGGCAGCGGAGATCAGCCTGAATCACCTCGTGGTTTCTTAACTTCATTTGCATTGTTCTTCTAATGTATAGGCGCTTCTTGTTTCTTATTGTAGCAAGTGCAATGATATTGCCCAGCCTTTCCTTAGCAAAGGAAAATCAAACTATTATCGCTGTGGTTGTTTCGAGCCAGCAAAAGGCTAGCGAACTTAATCTGAGCGCCAAGAATTTAAATTTAATTTATTGGCGTAAGCAACTTTTTTGGCCGCAAGGTATACAAATTAAACCCGTCAATTTAAATGCGAAAAATGCCGTAAGAATACAATTTTCAGAAGCGGTTTTAGGTGGCTCACCAGAAACACAAATTGATTATTGGAACGGTCAATACTTTAACGGGATACTGCCCCCTTATTCTGTTAACTCAGAGGAAGCCGTATTGCGCTATGTTTCGAACACAAAAGGCGCTATCGGTTATGTTAACGCTTGCAATCTGGATGAGCGTGTTCAAAGCTTATTTTGGCTCATGCCTGGTGGCGAGATACTCAAAAGCAAACCGTCACTGCAAAGTTGCGAAAAATAATGAAGTGAACAATATTTTTGAAATTAATTATCGTTTTTACCCTATCGCCTTTTCTCAATAGTTAACGCTGCTTGAATAGCTAAGTTATTCATGAGCATCTCTCTTTTTGCAATACAGGTTTTCGCATCCAGCTCATAAGCGATGAGTAAGGTGCAAAATAAATCATCGTGACTTAATGGCGCGTCTTTATAAACTTCCGCTTGCGATATGTTGTAATCAAAGTGTTGTCCTAACCACAAAATAGCTGGCACATGCGTTTGCGTCTTTGGCGCCATCATATAAGGTGCGGCATGCAACCAAACGCCATTTTCACCTAGCGATTCACCATGATCAGATACATACAACATCGCCGTTTCATAATCGTCATCGTATTTTTTTAAGAATTGAATGACTTCTGATAAAAAATAATCCGTATATAAAATCGCATTATCGTAACTATTATTTACCTCTTCTTTTGTGCAATCTCTTAATTCACCTGTCATACACATTGGTTGAAATTTTGCGAATGCTTTTGGATAGCGGCGATAATATTCAGGGCCATGATTGCCCATTTGATGCAACACAATCATGATATCTTTGCCTTTTTTAGAAGCTATATAAGCATCCAACCCACTCAACATACCAATGTCTCTGCATTCACCTTCACAAACAGGATTGTGAGTCGGCGTTTTGAAATCCTCGTATTGAACCCTAGTCGCAACGCCTTTTGAATCTGAATTGTTATCACGCCATAACACTTCTATACCGTTTTTCGCTAACACATCCAATATATTTTCTTGGTTTAATGCTTTCTGCTTGTCGTAGTCTTTTCGACCTAATTCTGAAAACATACACGGAACTGAAACGCCAGTAGAAGTACCGCATGAACTCACATTGGTAAAGTTCACAATATCTTCTTTTGCTAAGCGCGGGTTTGTCTCTTTGTGATAGCCATTGAGTGAGAATCTATCCGCTCGCGCGGTTTCACCAACAACCATAATCACCAATTCATTTTTAATACTCCCCTCTGTAAATTGAGCATCATTTGCCGTTTTTGTGATGTCAGCTTGTTGTTTGTCCTTTAATTGTAATTGCGCATATTTGATTAATGAATAAACTGGGTAGGTAGGATTAGCATAAAAACGGGTGATTTTATGTTCACGGATAAAGCTGGTATAACCCGCCGTAAATGGCAATACCACGACAACAAGTGCAATAATCAATAGCAATAAACACAAAAACCGCGTTTTAATCTCAGCACTGATATTGTTCACTGTTGGCCAATATCGAATCACCAACCAAGCAGGCAAGACGCCTAGCAACAAGAGATGCATCACCATACCAACATTCACTAAACCTTCCACCTCTTTAGCGTCGGTATGTATGATATTGTCTATCATCACGCTATCCATCAATACACCGAAATTATCCATATAATAAGCGGCTTGCGCGCTGATGATTAATAGCAAAGCAATCAGCCAGCGACCTTTTCTACCGAAGCTAATTGCCATGAAAAACAAAGCCGTTAATAAGCTGAAAAAAATAGATAATGAAATTAAAAACGGGATATTGCGCAGATTGAGTGGGTAAATTTCTACAATATGCTGAAAGAGCGACATATTAGCGGTAAGCATCACAAACAATACAACCAAGAAAATAGCGCCTGTTTGTGAATTGATGAGTTTAGTAAAGCGAGTATTGAGCATAACTTGTTTCTGTAAAATTAATGACGATTGATGAATGACTGGCTAACACAGAGCATGAGCAGAATAATGGCGCTGGCTATCCACACTGACCATAAAGTGTGAGAAAGAAAGTGCGCGCCCCGCATTTGTTGCACCCAGCCGAGTACAAACCCAACGCCCAAGCCCGCTAAAAAAACCAGCAATGCCTTGCGCGGATGGTAAGGTAACCAAAAGACGCAAAATGCCGCCAACCACAAGCCTGTTGAAGCATGTCCTGCGGGAAAGCAATGACCTGCTTTTATATGCGCTGGCATCATGTCAAATAGTCTTAGATAAGGCACGGCACCGCCATAGCGCTCAACATCCCATGGGCAATGCATGACTGACAGTTGTTTTGCGCTAGAGATAAAAGAGGGAATAACAATCGCTGCAACGCTTACAAACCGCAGCCTAATGCGCGTCCATGCGCTTATTTTGCTGATTGGTTTGCCTATATCGACCACTACAACAATGATAAGCAATAGCGCTAATACGATAATCACGTCTTTGACATAGGTATGCATCAATTGCTTTGCAAACCAGCTATTTTTCCAAATAAATTGGTGTTTCTGAGCGTCGTAATAGTAATCTTCGATGTTCACATCAATGCTGGTAAACTGAGAGATTACTGCAAAAAATACACCTGAGAATAACAATACAAAAAGTGCTGTTCTGAGCGTTTTAAAAGAAAACATGTTATTACTATACCTGTTTTAGACTTTACGCACTACATAAGTGCGCCACATATGGTAATGCTTTAAAAAATCAAGCTTTTCAATAACTGTAAATCCGTTTGCTCTAAACTCCTCTTCAATTGTTTTAGCTGGAATAACGAAGCGATTTTGATACGTTTTTGGAGGACGTTTTTGATCAAGTGCCAACCTTCTTTTTGCTTTGATATTGCCATCAACCCAAAGTGAAATAATCACTGTTTCTTTTGTTACGCGGTGAAACTCTTTTAGCAACCTTACTCTGTCTGCAGATTCGCCCAAATGGTGTATGAAGCGCATGCAAAAAATACTGTCTACAAATTGATCTGGCACTGGCAATTCAAACGCCGAGGCTTGAAAATGTTTGATTCGTTTAGTGATTGATTGCGGACGATTAAGCACGCCAACATCAATCATGGTTTGTTTGTAATCACTAGCGTGAATAATTCTATTGTTATTTTCCGCAAGCACACCCCAAAAGCGACCTGTGCCGCAGGGTGTATCAAGTACCGATTTTGGATTGCCCGCTATTTTGAGTGCTTTTCTAGCAATTTGCTGATCGCGCCAATTGGATAGTTTGCGCCAAATACCATCATCATGTTTTTCAAAATATTGTTGCGCATGTTGTTGGTCGTATTTGTTAGAGAAAGCTAATGTTGCTTCGGCTTGCGGTTCTGCTTTACCTGCATGGTTAAACATTTATTTCCCTTAGTGTTTGTTCACTGACTAAGGCTATTGAGCAAGCGGCATGCCAACTGTAATAATTGAATAAAATATCTTTTAACCTATTGTTTATTTTGACTTTAATAAAATTAAAGCATAGTGAAATAGGATTGAAGCCTGCAACTTTTGCATGCATCCATTGAGACTAATGCTATAGGTAATGCAAATAATGCAGGCGTTAACGTTGCTACTGAATGGGCGTGACGATAGGCCTAGCTAGCGTTTTGGTTAAAGCTAGTTTTTCTGCGTATTCACTGGCAGATTCACTGGTTTAATCGTGCCATCGAGCACGTGCAAATTGCCATGATAAGGATCGCCTACTAGGATGGTATCTTCGCCAAATGCGTTATTGATAAGACTTTCATCTGCGCGATAACCATCGTAGGTCAGCCCAATTAAATCTGACCACGTGTAAATAAAATCAGCATTATCATACTGGCGGTGACGGATTGCAGAATCCGCTAGCTGTTGCGCGTTTTGCCAGTTTGGCGAATGCCATACGATAAATGGCACGGCATACATGGGGTAGGTTGGCGCGCCTTCATTGCGCCCTTTAAATGCGTGTGGCGCCGAGTCATAGACATCTTCTCCATGATCAGAAAAATAAACCAATAAGCTCTGTGTAGCACTTGCAGTTGATTGTTTCAATTGTTGAATCAGTGCGTGCACAATGTAATCGTTATAACGAACGGCATTATCATACTCATTCACCAGTGTCACTTTGTCAGAATCGGCAGAAATGACTTCAGGTATACCTTCTGCATTATTAAAAAAGTTGTAGTCCGCTGGATATCGATAGGCGTACTTCATATGGGTACCGAGCAAATGGACGATGATGAGTTTCTTTTCATCTTGTTTAAGCAATTTCTCGGCAAATGGTGCCAATACTTTGGCATCAAAACTATAAGAATTTTGACGGCGCCCATGATTCAAAAACACCTGTTCATCTGCTTGCTTGGCAAACGTGGTGAGCATAGTATTACGTTGTGTGAGCGTTTGCTGATTGGTAATCCAATAGGTTTTATAACCCGCTTGCTTCATCATGGCGATTAAAGAAGGCGTGGTTTTATATAAATCAGGCTGGGCTTGATTGGCGAAAGTGAGCACTTGCTCCAAACTCTCAATCGTATTTGGTCTGGATGCAAATACATTGTCAAAAACCATTAATTCATCTTTCATGCTAGAAAGTTTTGGCGTCGTGTCTCGGCCATAGCCGTACAAGCCCATGTGTACGCGCGTCGTCGATTCACCAATCACCAGCACAACTGTTGTCGGCAGTTCTTTTTTCGTTTCTGTAAAATTTTTGAGCGCTGGAATTTTGTTTAAATTGAGCAGTTGTGCTTCGACTTCTTTTAACTCTCGCTGATAATTGCTGTAGCCAAATCCAAGTTGCCATGGCGGCGCCGCTGACAAATGGCGATTTAAATTTTTATAAGCTGCATTAATGTCACCATATTGAATTGCACGTTTCACAGGCGTCATAAAAATAAGTGTTATTAAAATGAAGCTGGTGATATTGGCTGGTTTTCTTGTGCTTTCATAAGGCTTTATTGTTGTCCAAATATAAAGAGGCACTAAGGTAAACGCGATATAGCTTAAAACAATCCCAATGGACAAATAATTTTGTAAATATTCGGTTGATTCGGATTGATTAGATTCGAAAATAATAAACATCAAACTTTGCGTTAATTCTTGATGATAAATAAGGTAATAACCAAAGCCAGGCAACGCAAATAGCCAAAGCATAATGCCTAAACTTGCGGTAATTCTTTTTACCTGCTGCGGAAATAACAGCACAGGAATCATCCATAAAAATGCCGTAATGGTGGCATCTTTAAAGCCTTCAAACGAGGCAGCACCCGATAAACTAATGAGCAATTGCGTGATACTGGTGAGATACCAAAAGAGTAAAAACGACATTAACGATGATGGGTTAATTGCTAGCTTGCTAAAAAGTGACTTGTTAAATAGTTTCTTGATTGTTTGCATGTCATGGCTTATTGATTGAATTGTCCAATGCTATGAGCAATGATAATACCATGTTTAGTAAACGATTAATTAAATCAAGCTAAATTACTGATTCGTATTGTTATTCTTGTTTTAATTTTAATAATCGAAGCGAGTAATAAACAACATAAAACTGCAAATTTTGCATAGAACCCATTATGCTTTCTTTCATTTCATGCAAAAAATGCATGCTTGTTTTCTAAGATAATAGTAAGTCATTGAAATAGTTGGATTTTTCAGATTGGCATGCTGATTGGCGCTGTTGGTGTGAGTGGCGATACGGTTGAAAATGACCATATCGTTGCGGTAGCTGGCGCGACTAAATGTGGTGAATGTGATTTACCACAACATCCATGGAGAACATAATTTACTTCTAACTCATTAAGAAAATTTAGGGGAATACTCCCCTAAATTACGCTTTATATCCACGATACCGTTAGCCTCCAATCCCAGCTAACTGTCCCCTTTCCCTTGTATTATCTGAAATTAGTTGTAAACTGAATCTGCAATTTCATAAAAATTCAGGAGGACTTCAAATGGACTTTTCTACACTTGTGAACAGTTTGCAGGGTCAATTGGGTCAACATCTACCAGGTATTTTTGGAGCGCTTGCTGTGTTGATAGGTGGTTGGCTGATTGCTGTACTCGTTCGCGCTGGCTTAAACCGCTTTTTAAACATGATAGGCATTAACAAAAGAATCTCTGAAAGCACGGGGCAAGAAGTTGATATTGCTTCTGGCATCTCGTTTGGCGCTTTTATTCTAATCCTACTGATTACTTTAATTGGCGTATTTAGTAGCTTAAATTTACAAGCAGTTTCTGAACCTTTTAATGTCATGGTGACGCAAATATTTGAATATTTACCACGTATTTTTGCGGGATTAATTTTGCTAGCCATTGCTTGGGGAATTGCAACTTTAGTCAGACTGATAGTCACTAAAGCACTAGCAACGACCAAGTTAGACGAAAAACTAAGCGCTGCAGCTGGCATGCAACCAATGAGCAATAATGTTGGTAATATGCTGTTTTGGATCATTATTTTAATGTTCTTACCTGCGTTACTTTCCACCTTCGAACTCAACGGCTTACTAGCACCCGTGCAAGGCATGGTAGATGAATTTCTAGTCATGATTCCTAATATCTTTGCTGGTGGTGTAATCGCACTTGTCGGTTGGATTGTTGCTAAAATTTTACGCGGTTTAGTCACCAATATTTTAGCAACCAGCGGTATTGATAATGTTTCAAAAGCAGTGGATATGGATGGTAAAAACGCCATTAAACTATCTAACGTTGTTGGTATGTTGGTGTTTATCTTTGTGTTTATTCCAACGTTAATCGCCGCTTTAGATGCGTTACAAATGAGTGCTGTTTCTCAGCCAGCCAGCAATATGCTCTCCATGATGTTTGAAGCGGTGCCCAATATCTTAGCGGCAGCGGTTATATTAACCATCACCTATTATGTGGCTAAATTTGTTGCCGCACTGATTGTCAATCTACTCACCAGCATCGGTTTTAACGAGCTGCCTGAGAAACTAGGCTATGCAAAAACATTTAACAAAAAATCAACAATCGCTGACATTGTTGGAAAAATCGTCATTTTCTTTGCCATGTTATTTGCCACTGTGGAAGCAGCCAATCGTTTAGGCTTCTCAGAAGTCAGCGACATTGTCAGCATCTTCATTCAGTTTGGTGGCGATATCCTACTCGGCTCAGTCATTCTAGTCATTGGCTTCTGGTTAGCCAACCTTGCTTACCATGCAATTGATCGTGCAAGCGGCGAAAAATCAACAGGCCTAGCCAATATCGCCCGCATTGCCATCGTCGGCCTTGTGGTCGCAATGGGCCTACGCGCAATGGGCATTGCAGATGACATCGTCAACATGGCATTTGGCTTAACCCTTGGTTCAGTTGCTGTAGCCGTTGCCCTAGCATTTGGCCTTGGTGGTCGTGAAGCTGCTGGCAAACAATTAGAATATTGGTTTAAGAAAATGCGTGACGGTAAATAAACAATTATCCTGTCGCTCACAATAAAAAAGCCAGTGTATACTGGCTTTTTTTATTAGCCGTCGCTTTAACTTTCATACAAACGGCTAACAATCTTTTCTATTACTTTCAATCAATCATTTTATTAAGGAAATGCTGTGTGGCTTCGTACTGGTTGTGATATTACTTTTGATGTGAGCGTCGAAACACCGTTTACACTGATGTTGCGTCCACGTAGCGGCCTGCAGCAATGGATTGCGCGCGAGTCTTACACACTTAAACCAAGCAGCATTCATGCGGTGGAATATACCGACAATTATGGTAATTTATGTCAGCGTTTAATTGCGCCTGCTGGTGAATTTTCGATACGGACCTCTGCGGATATTTTAACGGCTGATGAGATTGATGTTGCGCCTGCGACAGAGCAAGGCCATGCTAGCACCCATGCTTGGGTAGAAGTGTATCTACCTGGCACTGGCTGGAAAGGCTTTGACCCGACCTCAGGAGAAGTGACCAGTAGCAAACATATTGCGACTGCCGTCGCCCGCAATCCTGAAGCTGTCCCACCAGTTGCAGGGAGTTTTTTGGGATTGCCATCAAATAAAGCCACCATGCATGTTGATGTAAAAGTCAGTTTATTAGCGTAATCCAATCAGTCAGCTTGTTAAATATGTGGCAAGCAAGTTAATCAGCTTCTGTTAAAATGCTGATTACAATAGGAAACCCATTTTGACCACACTAAAGCTTAACAAAAAACCATCAGACCAACCGACAGCGCGCAAAGCGCCTGTACGCCGTGCTGACCCATCGAAACGTGACCGCAGTAAAGCGCCGCCGCCAAAGCCAACATTTGTGAGCGAGCATGCTGCGGAGAAACCCGCGCGTCAGCGTAACCATAAATATGATGGTAGCTTGCATGAGCAGCCTGCGAACAAAGCTGCTGCACCAGCCTCAGATGCGCCAATTTTAAGAAGCGAGTTCAAAGATCGCTCTTTTGTCGATAAAAGAAGTGAACGTGAACCTAATAGGTCGCAACGTGATGATACTCGAAATAGACCGCAACGCGATAGCGCAAGAGACAGACCTCAACGTGATGACGCTAGGGCGCCTAGCAAACGACAAGACGATGGTGGAAAAATACAATCAGATACTACCCGCCAATATGCTGACCGCGAGGGCGCTAACCGCAACCCGCCAAGACGTGGCGGTAAAGCGCGTGATGGTTTTGTAGCCAGTGAATTTGATAAAACGCGTGCGGCAAAAAAATCTGCGCATCAACAAGCAGCGGCGAAACTACCCAACCAGCAAGATGACTCATCACCAAGGTTATCAAAACGCATGGCAGAACTAGGGCTATGCTCGCGTCGTGAAGCAGATGAATGGATTGTCAACGGCTGGGTAAAAGTGGATGGTGAAATTATCGATGTCTTAGGTACACGAGTAAGCCCTGATGCTGAGATTGTTGTCAGCGGCTATGCGATGGAGCACCAAGCTGAAAACGTGACCATCTTGCTGCATAAGCCAGTAGGCCATGTCAGCGGACAAGCTGAAGATGGTTATCAACCAGCAATTGTTTTAGTGCATCCTGATAATGAATGGCTAGAAGATCCTGATTTAAATGAACATAACGCAAAAGAATTTCAACGTGGATTCTTAAAAGGACTTGCACCAGCAGGGCGCTTGGATATTGATTCAACAGGTTTGTTAGTGCTTACTCAAGATGGTCGTGTTGCACGCCATTTGATTGGTCAAGACTCGAGCGTAGAGAAAGAATATTTAGTCCGCGTTGAAGGTGAGTTAGACGAAAAAGGCTTGGCGCTACTTAATCATGGCTTAAGTTTAGATGGCGAACAACTGAAACCAGCTAAGGTCAGCTGGCAAAATGAAGACCAATTACGCTTTGTGTTACGCGAAGGTAAGAAGCGCCAAATTAGACGCATGTGTGAAATGGTTGGCTTGCATGTTGTAGGCTTAAAACGCGTGCGTATTGGAAGTGTAAATTTAGGTAAATACCACTAGGCATGTGGCGTTATTTACGCGACAACGAGCAATTTTAAGGTATTCTTCTCAGTTCAAAATCATAATTAACAAAGGGACAGAACAATGGGCTTATTTGATAGTGTTGCAGGCGCAGTTTTAGGCAAAATGTTGGGTGAAAAATCGGATATGGCAAAAGTTGCCATGGAGATGCTCGACAAATTTGGCGGGATAGACGGTGTTTTGACTAAGCTCAAAGAAGGCGGTTTAGCGGATATTGCAGCAACATGGGTTGGCAATGGCAAAAATGCGCCAGTTTCATCTAACCAAATTACAGATGCCTTGGGCGCAGATACCATTGCTGAAATTGCAGGAAAATTTGGTCTCAGCCCAGATATGCTTAGCGGTCAATTAGCAGAGCATTTACCGAATGTTATCGATAAAATGACGCCGAATGGTGAAGTGAATAACAACTCTAATGACTTGCTTGGCACTGTTTTAGGCATGCTTAAATAAGATAAATCATTCAAAAAATGCAGACGAGTACTTAATGTCTGCATTTTTAATCGTCCGTCACTATCAAATAGAAATCACTTTTAGAACAATCATGGATTTACTGTTAATTCTCAAAACCATCATCATGGGTATCGTCGAAGGCGCTACAGAATTCTTACCCGTCAGCAGCACCGGCCATCTCATCATCAGTGGTGATATTCTCAACTTTTTGAGTAAAGAAAAACGTGATGTGTTTGAAATTGTGATTCAATTAGGCGCGATTTTGGCAGTGGTATGGCAATATCGTACCAAAGTCATGCATGTCACCACGCATTTGAATGAACAAAAATCTCGGCAATTAGTGATTAATCTATTCATCGCTTTTTTGCCATTAGCCATTATCGGCTTAGCGTTTCACGAGCAAATTAAAGCCTTATTATTCAATCCAAAATCGGTTGCGATTGCGCTGATTATTGGTGGTTTTATTATTTTATGGGTAGAGAAAAAATTGCCTAAAGTGACTGTTCATTCTGTAGATGACATGGACTGGAAGCAGGCAATAAAAGTGGGCTTTGCGCAAGCGATTGCATTAATCCCGGGCGCATCTAGAGCTGCCTCAACCATTATCGGTGGCATGGTGTTTGGCTTATCTCGAACGGCCGCTACTGAGTTTTCGTTCTTTTTAGCCATTCCTGTAATGTTTGCCGCAACTATTTTCGATTTATATAAAAGCAGAGATTTACTGGCCGCTGATGATTTTCTAATTTTTGCGATTGGTTTTATCACTGCATTTATCGCGGCTCTTATCGTGATTAAAGTATTACTACGCTATATCGCCAGTCATGATTTCACCATATTTGCATGGTATCGTATTGCATTTGGTGCGTTGGTGCTCTTTTATTACTGGTAAACTTTATAGTGATAGTTGCATCAAACATGATTGACATAGATCATTAAATTAAACGAAGGATCACCATGAAAAAGTATTTAAAAATAACTGCCTTGGTGCTTGGTGGCATTATTCTTTTAACATCACTGGTGATGGCTTACTTTGCGGCGACCTTTAATCCGAATGACTATAAACCGCAAGTCATCCAACTTGTTAAAGAAAAATATGACCGCGATTTAACCATTGATGGTGATATTAGCTTGTCTTTTTGGCCAAAATTGGGCGCAGATTTAGGCAAAGTGGCTATTTCTGAACATGCCTCGAACAACCAATTTGCTTCTATCAACAGCGCTAAAGTTGCGCTTGCGGTTATGCCCTTACTTAAAAAATCACTGGTAGTTGACACTATTTACATTGATGGCGCTAAAGCCAATATTGTGAAATATAAGGATGGCACAACCAACTACGATGATTTCTTAAGCAAAGATGAATCTGAATCATCAGAAATTGAATTTAATGTGCAGGGCATTAATGTCACGAATTCGGAAGTGAATTATGCTGATGAGGCAAACGAAGCTACCTATAACATCAGTCAATTTAATTTAAGCTCGAGCCATATTGCACTAGGTGAGCCGGTTGATTTAGACACTAACTTCATGATTCAAGCGAATCAGCCTGCCATTGCTGCTAATACTGCGATTAAAGGTAATTTCTTATACGATCCTGACAATAAACGCTTTGTTGTGAAAGGCTTAGATGGCAGTATGCAAGGCGAAATGCTTGATGGCAAAGATGTTGATATTACCGCCACTGGTGATATTGATGCGCAAACAGAAAGCATGGAATTTTTAATTAATGATCTAAAACTGGCTGCTTCTGGCGATTTTAAAGGCGTAAAAGAAGCGGTTAATTTAAGCGCACCAGCTGTCAATATTGCAAAAGACAAGGTTAATAGTAAACAAATCACTATCAACCTTGCGCAAACCAAAACTGACGGCGATTTAAAAGTGAATATGGTGTTAGCCAATATGGAAGGCTCGCCTAAAGCGATTCAAAGTAGCGGCATCACAGGTGATTTATCAATGGTGCAAGGTAAACGCACTGTGAAGGGTGAATTCTCTTCACCATTTAAAGGCAATATCGAAGCATTAATCTTTGATATTCCAAAACTGGTTGGCAAGCTCGATATTAAAAACCCTAGCTTACCGAATGGCACAGTTAAAGGCACATTCAATTTAAGTTCGCATGCCGATATTAAAAAAGAGTTGGCTAACAGCAAGTTTAATATTGTGTTAGAAGACACTAAACTCAATGGCGATGTTGCGGTTGCTAGCTTTAAACAGCCGAATATTAAATTCAACTTGAATGCAGATAAGTTAGACCTTAATAAATTATTGGGCCCTCCAAAAGCTGCTAGCGAATCTGCTTCTAAAGAGCCAGCGGATCTGACAGCGCTTAATACCTTACTACTAGACGGTAAAGTGAATATCAATAGCATTCTGTATGACAAACACCAAATCTCAGGGTTGAATCTTGGCGTTAAAGCAGATGGTAAAAAAGTGGCGATTAATGGTTTAAACGTTAAATTAAATGACAGCCAAATCAAAGGCGCACTAAGCGTCAGTCAATTTGCTAAGCCGTTATACACATTCGACCTTGATATTAATGAGCTTGATTTGAATGATTATGTGAATGCAGAAGAAACTTCAGACACAAAAACCACAGGCGATGAAGTGATTGATTTAAGCGCATTAAAAGCGTTAAACGCGAATGGCTCGCTACGCATAGGCAAACTCAGTTATGGTCAAACAAAATTGCAAAACGTACGCATAGACCTAAAAGCTGATGGTGGCGTAGCAACACTAGCGCCATTTTCTGCCAGCTTATATGGCGGCAATATGCAAGGCTCGCTCAATGTAGATGCCCGCGCAACACCTAACATTGCCTTTAAACAAAGCATGAGCAGTGTGGCTGTTGGCCAATTATTACAAGACACTATTAATAACGACATGCTGTCTGGAACTGGCACGGTTAATATTGATATTGCAACGCAAGGTAATAAGGTTAATACGTTTAAAAAAAACTTAGCGGGCACCTCTTCACTCGCATTAGCTGATGGCGCACTGAAAGGCATTGATATTGCGGGGAAAATTCGCGATATTAAAAGTAAGGTCAATTTGCTAAAAGGCAAAGCGGTAGAAACCGCTTCTGACGAAAAGCAAAAAACAGACTTTAGTGAGCTGAATGCTAGCTTTACTATTAAAAATGGCATCGCCCACAACGAAGATTTAAACATGAAAGCACCTATCCTACGCTTAGCAAAAGGCGATAGCTTTGGCGATATTAATATTGGTAACCAAACCCTGAATTACACAGCCGCGCCAACCATCGTCAAATCGATAAAAGGCCAAGGTGGTGAAAATTTAGATGAGCTGGCTGGCATCAGTATTCCATTAAAAATATCAGGTACCTTCGCTGATCCAAAATTTGGACTAGACACCCAAGCCATTGTGACAGGCCTAGCTAAATCTAAATTATTAGAAAAAGTAGGCGGCGAAAAGGGTGCTGCCGTACAAGAGCTTATTGGCGGCGACAACAAAATAGATGCGATTAAAGGTTTACTCGGTAAGAAAAAACCTGCAGATACGGCGTCAGATGCAGCTGCGACCGAACCAGCGGCTGAAGGTGCAACAACAGAAGCAGCACCCGCTGAAAAACCAGAAACAGTTGAAGACAAAGCAAAAGAAAAACTCAAAGGCATATTAAAGTTTTAGTTTGATGAGCGCTTTTGCAAATGCCATTATTGAATGGCAAAAAGACCATGGCAGGCATGATTTGCCATGGCAAAATACCACGGACCCTTATGCTATTTGGGTGTCTGAAATCATGTTGCAGCAAACGCAGGTAACAGCCGTCATTGGTTATTATGCAGCGTTTATGCAACGCTTTCCTGATATTGCAGCCCTCGCCAATGCCACGCAAGAACAGGTATTACAATCTTGGAGCGGACTAGGTTATTACTCACGCGCACGCAATTTACACAGCGCCGCGCAAACCATCGTAGATGAATTTGATGGTATGTTTCCAACTGAATTTGATGATATTCAACGTTTATCTGGCATTGGTCGCTCTACGGCAGCGGCTATCTCAACCTTTGCTTTAAACAAACCACAACCTATCTTAGACGGCAATGTGAAACGTGTTTTCGCCCGCCATTTTGTGATTGAAGGTTGGACAGGTAAGCCAGCCATTCAACAAAAACTATGGGCAATTGCTGAGCGCGAGAATCCAAGCGCTAATCATACAAACCATGATGCCATTGCTTACACCCAAGGCTTGATGGATTTAGGCTCATCTATTTGTACCCGCAGCAAACCAAAGTGCGCGCTTTGTCCGCTGCATAAAAGCTGTCAGGCACTCGCAGAGAACCAAACGCAAAACTTACCCACTCCAAAGCCGAAAAAAGTATTACCGCAAAAAGAAACGACGATGTTAATTATCCTTATGGGTAAGGAAGTTCTGTTAGAAAAACGTCCACAAAAAGGTATTTGGGCAGGGCTATGGAGCTTACCAGAAATTGACATGACAGCAATCGCCTACGAAGTTGCGCAACAAAAATTTAGCTTATCAACAGAGGCTGATGAACCATTGCCGATTGTGAATCACGTGTTTACCCATTACAAGCTGGCTATTACACCGCAACCATTACAAGTCGTCAGCCCACCAAAGCAAAAAGAAAAAGCTGGCTACATATGGATGGGCATAGATGAGGCGATTGGTGCGGCAATACCGACGCCTGTGCGCAATATTTTATTAATGATGCAATTTAAACATTAAGCAATTCAATCATTAAGCAAGAGCATTACTCAGCTTTTAACAAACCAATTTCATTTAAAGCCGCTCTCAACTGTTCCTCAACCATCTTGTATCCTTCCGCATTAGGATGAATATAGTCTGCCTTTAGCGCGTTTTTAGACAGCACATCAGAGAAAATATCTTCCACCAAAGGAATGTTGTTTTCCTCAGCTAGTTTCGGATAAATTGGATGGTCTGATAATCCGCCTAAGGCGGCTTTGACTGGTTGGTTTTCTGGAATAGCGATTAACACAGTCTGAATATTTTTGGACTGTGCCGCTTGAATAATAGCGCGTAAATTAGCCTCCGTTTGGCTAATATTGATATTGCGTAAAAAATCATTACCACCTAATTCAATCATTAATAGGGCAGGCTGATACTTTTCCAATAATCTAGGTAATCGCGTCAAGCCTTCTGCACTGGTATCGCCGGGCACGCCTGCATGATAATATCCCATCCTGTACGTTGTGCTAGTAGCGTAGGGTAGTCTTCTCCCTTGGCCGCGCCTGTGCCATAGCTTAAGCTATCGCCCAATATCAATACAGTTGCGCCTGTGGGAACAGCAGCTAACTTTTCACCACTACTACAAGCGACAAATCCTATGCTCAATAAACATAAGATTATCATTCTAATCATTACGATAAATGCTACTTTCATTTTACTTCCTTAATCACAGATATAAAAAAAGTAGCCGGAGCTACTTTTTATCGTGTTAACTAGTCTTGATCCCAGCTGTCTTCCCACATGCAATGTTTTACTTTTTGACGGTTAGCAATGAGTTCATCAATGCTAGGCTCATCGTTTAATGCACGTTTAATTGCTAGCTTAGTCGCCTCGTAGTTATTTTTGTACATATCTTTTTTATCTAAGTTAGGGTCTTTAGCTGCACCTGGATCAATCCATACCAAGCTGATAATGCATAGGTCATTCACTTGGTCTTTTGGAATAATGCCTTCAATCACGCAATCTAAAATCGCATCTGCTGTTGCTGCTTGCACCAAGCCACCAAATAATTCAATGTTGGCTGAATCTTTCAATGTCACTTTTGGTACTGTCATACACACTGGGCGCACCATTTGATTTAAATCACGCACGGCAAACATCGCGGTGTGACCTTTAGTTTGTTGCATTAAGTTAGCAAACGCTTGACCAACTGGGCCATCAACTGCGCCGATAAGAATTTCTGGCATTGCTGCTGATGTATCTTTACCTTCTGTGTACAAGGTTGCTTCGCCTGCTTTAAAAATAATTTTTGACATAAAAATACCTTTTAGAAATGAACTGAAAAACAATCGCTCATTATACAATTTTAATGCGGTGATTTAAAACTACTGACTTAAATCTTTAGTTGCATATCCACATGCGGAATGTTGGCATCTAAATAAACGTCGCTCACAATAACAAAGCCTGCTTTTTGATAAAAGACAATTGCATGGGTTTGCGCAGAGAGTGTCACAGCTTTTAAGCTTTGTTGCTTACAAATATTGATTGCTGTTTGTAATAGTGCGCTTCCTATACCCATTCCACGCTTTTCTAACAAAACAGCCATGCGCCCAATAGTGCCGTTGTCCAACAACCGTGCACAAGCAATGACTTGCGCTTGTTGATCAAAGGCTAATAAATGCGTTGCACCCGCATCTAAATCATCCCATTCCAATACAATTGGAACATGCTGCTCTAGAATAAACACTTGCTCACGAATCAGCCTTAACTGTGTTTCATGTGTAGCCCAAGTGACTTGTTTAATATAAAATTCTTGCATAGATTTTTGTAATACTTGCAGTCGATAGTGCTTACAGGCATTATGCATGCATAATTTTAATATGTGAATTTAAGGATGAGATGATGCAAAAATATCAAACAACAGTTGCGAGAGTGTTACTTGCATTGGTTTTTTTAGGACCGGTTATACTTCGATTGAATCAAATTTTCAGTAGTGCTGATGGTTATATGCAATACCAATTAGAATTAGGTAGTGTAGGATTGGCAACTATTTTTGCTCCTTTATTAATTTTAATAAAGTTAGTTGGTGGCATCGGATTGCTTCTCGGCTATAAGACAAAGGCATGTGCATATTTATTATTAACACTAACAATATTTTTAGCAGTCATTTCTGGCAAACACGATTTTCAATCTATGTTCATACACTTGGGCATAGTAGGTGGATTACTACTGTTAAGTTTGTATCCTCAAACAGCTTGCAGCTTAGATAACCGCAAGAAATAAAAACTTTAGTGAACAATAGTTCATTTGTTAAAAAAGCGGCAATTGCCGCTTTTTTTATTCCCACTCTAGCGCGGGATAAACTGTATTGACATTACGTCGGTTGGCAACATCAAACAATACCCACTTATCTTTTTCACTAGCCGCCACAGTATCCATTGCTTTTACCATGCCAACGTCATTTTCAATTGCGGTCCGCGCATCACTTAACATGACATTTAAATAGCGTAATTCATTACCAATAGCAACTTTCCAATTTTTGGTCTGCGCTCCATGGCCTGGCACAACTTGTTTCACATCTTGATACGTTTTTAATTGCTCCAAAGTTGCAATCAACCCTTTGATATCGCCCTCAATCACCGGCGTACGCTCTATAAACAATAAATCGCCAGTAAACAAAGTCTGTGTTTTAGAATCAATCACTGTAATATCAGTATTAGTATGCGCAACTGGATATGCTTGTAATTGCAAGCTTCTATCGCCTAAATCCAGATTCAATGAATCTTTCACCGCTAAAGTAGGTAGCACAATCTCACTCCCTTTAGCTTCTTCCCCCAAATACTTTGCATTTAGTTTGTTATAAGCCTCTTCACGCAACTGCATGGCTTCGGCTAACGCTTCATGCCCAACAAAAGTCGGTTTATCTGCAGTAAAAGCGGCATTACCAAAAATATGATCTGGATGCACATGGGTATTAATTACATACAAAATCGGCAACTTGGTAATTTCCGCAATAGCAGCGCGCAACTGTTGTCCAACTTTTAGACTGCCTGCCGTATCAATAACCGCTACACCCTTGCTGCCAACCACCACACTGATGTTACAAATATCACCTTGATAGCCAACATCAATATCTAAATGCTCTCCATGATGAACATAAATACCATCACCTATACTCTCCAAGAATCCAGCAGGCTTGCTTTCAGCACAACTAGATAACATGAACAGTATTAATATTTTGCTTAAAAGTCGCATAATTCAGTCGCTTTCCGTTTTTAACGGTTAAAATATAATGCTTCTTGAACAAGAATGTAGTGACGATTGTCACACAAAACATCAAGTTGAGTGGCACTAAATTTAAGGAGGAAGCATGAACAAGCGTTATACGAAAGTTGCCATTATCCTGCATTGGCTGATTGCATTCGGTATTTTAGGTATGTTTGCATTTGGCTGGTACATGACGGGTTTACCAAGAGAAGCGCCAGAGCAAATGTCATATGATGTATTTGATTGGGGCATTTACACTTGGGAACTAACTAAAGAGAGCTCACCTAGAGCTTTTTATTTCAACTTACATAAGTCAATTGGCATTACCTTATTAGGCCTTATTGTTATTCGCATTTTATGGCGTATTACCCATAAGCCACCTGCATTATTAACAAGCTACAAGGCATGGGAACGTAAACTGTCTACTAGCGCCCATCATTTACTGTATTTATTGATGGTGCTCGTTCCATTGAGCGGTTTGATTATGTCGGTGGCAGGTAAGTATGGTGTAAAGTGGTTTGGTCTAGATTTTATTGCAGGAATCGAAAATAAACCAATAAGAGAAATTTTTCATGAGACACATGAAATTGCAGGGTTGATATTTCTAGCCATTATTGTTTTACATATCTTAGGCGCTTTAAAACATAAATTTATCGATAAAGATGAAACCATGCAACGCATGTTGCCTTAAAACAAAAAAGCTCCTAAGTGGAGCTTTTTATTTGCATCATTAAAAATGATTTAGTATCTTTTTTTCCTAGGCGTAAAGTTATTGCTACCTTGTTCAATATGTCTAAAAGTAATCCGCCCATTATTAATATCATATGGCGATAGCTCAAGCGTAACATTATCACCAGCCAAAATACGGATATGATTTTTCTTCATCTTACCACCAGCATAGGCGATTAACTTGTGATCATTTTCTAATGTCACACGATAACGCGAGTCTGGTAAGACTTCTGTTACTACACCATTCATCTCAATTAATTCTTCTTTAGCCAACTATAACTCCAAAATATTTTACATTGCTCTAAAAGCAATAACGCACGCAGTATAGGCTTAGACGACATGTTTAGCAACAAAAACACCAAAAAAGCCGTTTTTTTGTGCTTTTTTTGCAAATAAATGCATTTTCCGCTTGTTTTTCTCTTCATTAGCGTGTACAAAGCGTACTAAGGCGTTGGATTTTTCAATTTTAAGTCAGTAGGCATTAGATTTTAAAACCCAAGTTTTCAGGGTGCCTCCCTATTTAAAGTATGAAAGATATAAGACATGGCAACAGGAACAGTAAAATGGTTTAATGATTCAAAAGGTTTTGGGTTTATTACTCCAGATGAAGGTGGTGACGATTTATTCGCTCACTTCTCAGCAATCGTTGATAGTGGTTACAAAAGTTTGAAAGAAAACGAAAAAGTAACTTTCGACGTTACTGATGGTCCAAAAGGTAAACAAGCTTCTAACATTCAAAAAGCTTAAGTTTGCAATAAAACCTGAGGCATAAAAACCTCGATTAAAATGACCCTTCATTGGGTCATTTTTTTTGCTTGCTATTTGCTATTTATTAATGTGGTATTGCTGACTATGTTTACGTACTGCTTCTAAAAATGCAGCTGCGTTTTCTGGCGGCGTCCATTGCGTAATACCATGACCTAAGTTAAATACATGTCCTGAGCCTTCGCCATAGCTCACTAAAATATTTGCTACTTCTTTTTCTATTGCTGCTGGTGTTGATAATAAAACTGCTGGATCTAAATTTCCTTGTAAAGCCACTTTGCTTCCAACACGCGCTCTCGCTAGTCCAATATCAATCGTCCAATCCAAGCCTAGCGCGTCTGCGCCTGATTCTGCTTGAGCTTCTAACCAAAGCCCGCCACCTTTGGTGAACATCACACAAGGCACTTTTCGACCATCGGCAGTTTTAGTTAAACCAGCAATAATCTTTTTCATATAATTGAGTGAAAATTCAATGTAGGCATTGTGCGAGAGCGCACCGCCCCATGAATCAAAAATCATGACAGCTTGTGCACCAGCTTCAATTTGCGCGTTGAGATATTGAATAACTGTCTGTGCCGTTGTTTCTAAAATATGGTGTAACAAATCAGGTCTGGTATACGCCATTTTCTTTGTTGTTAAAAAGTCTGTGCCACCTTTACCTTCAACCATGTAGGTTGCAAGCGTCCATGGGCTGCCTGAAAAGCCGATTAAAGGCACACGTCCATTTAATGCTTTACGAATGCTGGAAACTGCATTGAAGACATATTGAAGGTCAGCCATATCTGGCACTGTTAACTTTTTAATGTCAGCTTCGTGCTGTAATGTTCTTTCAAAGCGAGGGCCTTCGCCTGCTTCGAACGACAAGCCTAAACCCATCGCGTCAGGGATAGTTAAAATATCTGAGAATAGAATCGCCGCATCTAATAAGGGATAGCGGTCTAAAGGCTGTAAAGTCACATCGGTCGCAAACTGGGCGTTGCGGCATAAGTCCATAAAACTACCCGCATCTTGTCGTGTCGCTTTATATTCAGGCAAATAGCGTCCAGCTTGGCGCATCATCCAAACCGGTGTGTAACTGGTGGATTCGCGCATTAACGCTTTTAAAAAAGTATCGTTCTGAAGGACTTGCATATTAACTCTTTTTCAAAAAATTGGGGATACAGCATTTGTATCCCCAGTATTTTACTGCCATTTTAAATCACATTAGTTTAGCTGCTTAGCGTGGCAATACTGATGAACCCATTAAAAACTCATCTACCGCTTTGGCGCATTGACGACCTTCACGAATAGCCCAAACAACTAGGGATTGACCACGGCGCATATCACCCGCTGCAAAGACTTTATCTTGACTGGTGTGATAGCAACCTTCGCCATCCGTTGTTGCTTTAGCGTTACCAAGATTGTCTTTTTCGACACCAAAAGCATCTAATACATTTTGTAGCGGTGAAACAAAGCCCATAGCCAATAAAACCAAATCTGCTTTAATAGTGAATTCAGAACCAGGGACTTCTTTCATATTACGCCCCTCCCATTCTAGACGCACTGCTTTTAAACCAGTTACTTTGCCATTTTCACCAATTAATTCTTTGGTTCCAACTGACCAATCACGGTCTGCGCCTTCTTCATGCGAGCTTGATGTACGCATTTTAAGTGGCCAGTTCGGCCATGTTAACGCACGATTCTCTCGTACTGGCGGCTGTGGCATCAATTCAAACTGAGTAACGCTTGCTGCTCCGTGGCGATTAGAGGTGCCCACACAATCAGAGCCTGTATCACCACCGCCAATCACTACAACATGTTTACCTGTTGCTTTAATTTGACCTTGAACATTATCGCCTGCAACTGCTTTATTATTAGGCGTTAAAAAGTCCATCGCAAAATGTACACCATCTAATTCACGGCCTGGAACAGGTAAATCACGTGGATGTTCAGCACCACCAGCCAACACAACAGCATCATAATTTTTTAATACATCATCTGCTTGAACATTTTCGCCCACGTATTGATTGGTCTTAAACGTGACGCCTTCTGCTTCCATCTGTGCCATACGGCGGTCAATGTGCGACTTCTCCATTTTAAAATCAGGAATCCCATAGCGCAATAAACCGCCAATACGGTCATTCTTTTCTAGCACAGTGACATCATGACCAGCACGCGCCAACTGTTGAGCCGCGGCTAAACCCGCAGGTCCTGAGCCTACCACTGCAACTTTTTTACCAGTCTTATTTGGATTAATCTGAGGTGTAACCCAATCATTTTCCCATGCTTTATCAATGATGGCATGCTCAATTGATTTAATGCCAACAGCATCATCATTAATATTTAATGTACAAGCCGCTTCACATGGTGCAGGGCAAATACGACCAGTAAATTCTGGGAAGTTATTGGTTGAATGCAACACTTCAATCGCTTGCTTCCAATCTTGCTGATAAACCAAGTCATTGAAATCAGGGATGATATTGTTGACTGGGCAACCTGCCGTACAAAATGGAATACCACAATCCATACAACGTGCGCCTTGTACTTTTGCTTCATCATCGCTTAAATGGAGCACAAACTCCTTGTAATTTTTTACGCGCTGCTCAACTGGAAGATTGGCTTCCGATAGTCGTTCAAACTCTTTAAATCCTGTCACTTTACCCATTATGCGGCTTCCTTGCTTGCAGTTGCGGCTAACTCTGTTAGTGCGCGTTTATATTCAGTCGGCATTACCTTAACAAACTTAGCTCTTTGATTACCCCAATCGGCCAAAATAGCTTTAGCACGTTGGCTATCCGTTAAATCAGCATGGTTCTGAATTAAGCCTTTTAAAGTGACTTCATCTGCTTGTCCCAAATGCTGCACCTTACCGATATCCGCATCAGCTGATTCAACTTTCTCTAATGTCACCATGCTCATATTGCAACGTTTAGCGAACTGGCCGTCTACATCATAAATATAAGCGACGCCGCCACTCATACCCGCTGCAAAGTTTTGACCTGTAACGCCAAGTACAACCACCGTACCGCCTGTCATGTATTCACAGCCATGATTGCCGACACCTTCAACTACCGTTGAGGCACCTGAGTTACGCACACAGAAACGCTCACCAGCTACGCCACTAAAGTAGGTTTCACCAGCCGTTGCACCATACATCACGGTGTTACCAACAATGATGTTTTCATGCGAAATACCACGGAAAGCCACAGGCGGTTTGATAATAATACGGCCGCCACTTAAGCCTTTTCCAACGTAATCGTTACCCTCACCAGTTAAAGTAAAAGTGATGCCTTTAGCTAAAAATGCGGCAAAACTTTGGCCTGAAGTACCAGTAAAGTTAATATTAATCGTGTCATTTGGTAGTCCAGCATTACCGTATTTTGTCGCAATTTGATTGGACAACATTGTTCCAACAGTACGATTAGTATTCAGTATTGGTGTATCAATCACCACTTTTTCGCCATTTTCAATGGCTGCTTTTGCCTGTTTAATCAATGCATTATCTAATGCATTCACTAAGCCATGCTCTTGGTCTTCAACATGGTATCTGGCAACACTTGCTGGCATACCAGGTAAATGGAAGATTTTGCTAAAATCTAAACCATTAATTTTCCAGTGATCAATGCCTGCTTGCATATCAAGTAAATCTGCACGACCAATTAAATCACTAAATTTAGCGATACCGATGCTTGCCATTAATTCACGAATCTCTTCTGCAACAAAGAAGAAGTAATTCACTACATGCTCAGGCTTACCCGTAAACTTCTTACGTAACTCTGGATCTTGCGTTGCAACGCCAACTGGACAGGTATTTAAATGACACTTACGCATCATAATACAACCCTCAACCACCAACGGCGCGGTTGCGAAACCAAACTCATCCGCACCTAACAAGGCACCAATCACAACATCACGGCCTGTTTTCATTTGACCATCAGCTTGCACAATCACACGTCCGCGCAATTGGTTTAACACCAAGGTTTGTTGTGTTTCAGCAAGACCTAGTTCCCACGGTGTACCTGCATGCTTAACCGAAGTTAATGGCGATGCACCTGTACCACCATCATGGCCAGCGACCACAATATGGTCTGATTTTGCTTTTGCAACACCCGCCGCTACCGTACCAATACCCGTTTCAGAAACCAGTTTAGTCGAGATAGATGCATTTGGATTGGCATTTTTTAAGTCATGAATCAATTGCGCCAAATCTTCAATCGAGTAAATATCATGATGTGGCGGTGGAGAAATCAAACCAACACCCGGCACACTAAAACGCAACATCGCAATATATTGACTAACTTTGTGGCCTGGCAATTGACCGCCTTCACCTGGTTTAGCGCCTTGTGCCATTTTGATTTGAATTTGATCAGCACTCGCTAAATATTCTGCTGTCACACCAAAACGACCACTCGCCACTTGTTTAATGCGAGAGCGCATTGAATCGCCCGCTTTTAATTTAACATCTGCTTCAATAAATTCCTTACCGAATACTTCAGACATGCTAGTGTCTGTTGCTACTGGAATATAGCGCTTTTTATCCTCGCCGCCTTCACCTGTATTGGATTTTCCGCCGATACGATTCATTGCAATCGCTAATGTAGCATGTGCTTCAGTCGAAATTGAACCCATTGACATTGCGCCTGTTGCGAAACGTTTAACAATTTCTTTTGCTGATTCAACTTGCTCTAACGGTATCGCTTTTCCTGCAGGTTTAATCTCAAATAAACCACGCAATGTCATATGGCGGCGCGTTTGATCATTGATTAATTTTGCATATTCTTTATAAGTTTCATATTGATTGGTACGTGTCGCATTTTGTAGCTTAGCCACAGATTGCGGTGTCCACATATGCTCTTCGCCACGCACTCGGTAAGCATACTCACCACCGGCATCTAGCGCATTGCTTAACACTGGGTCATGGCCAAAAGCTGCTTGATGTAAACGAAGCGCCTCTTCAGCCACCTGTTCTAAACCAATACCTTCAATTTGGGTTGTCGTGCCTTTAAAGTAAGCATCAACAAATTGTGAATTTAAGCCAATCGCTTCAAAAATATGCGCCCCACAATATGACTGATAGGTAGAAATACCCATTTTCGACATGACTTTGTATAGGCCTTTACCAACCGCTTTGATAAATTTCTCGCTAGCCTCTACAGGCTTGTCAGAAATACTCGCGATTGTTTGGTAAGTTAACCATGGGAAAACTGCTTCAGCACCGTAACCAGCTAGCAAGGCAAAGTGATGCACTTCACGTGCGGAGCCTGTTGAAACGACTAAGCCCGTTTGTGTCCGCAAACCAGTTTCAACCAAGTGCATGTGCACTGCAGAAGTTGCTAGCAAAGCAGGAATAGCAACCATGTCGCTATCCATATTCATGTCATTTAATACGATAATATTAAAGCCATCTGCTACTGATTGTTCCGCTTTTGCACACAATGCGCTCAGCGCGCCTGACATCCCAGCTATCCCTTGTGAAACTGGATAGCACATATCCAATGAGATTGAATTGTAATCACCTTTTGTGATTGCTTTAATCCCCATAATCTTAGCGAAAGCTTCTTCGCTAAGCACTGGCTGACTACCTTCTAATCGTGCATCTGGCTTGGTCTCATGCATCTGAAGCAGATTAGGCTTAGGGCCGAGGAATGTCACCAGAGACATCACCATTTCCTCACGAATCGGATCGATTGGTGGATTGGTCACTTGTGCAAACAACTGTTTAAAGTAGTTGTATAACACTTTAGGTTTATTCGACAACACTGGCAGCGCAGCGTCATTACCCATGGAACCAGAAGCCTCTTCACCTTTTTCAATCATTGGCTCTAGTAAGAATTTAATGTCTTCTTGCGTCATGCCAAACGCTTGTTGCGTATCGAGCAAGCTAGCTTTTAAGTCAAATTTGGCTTCAACCTTAGGTAAATCGCAAATGTTATAACGGGTTGCATCAATCCATTGACGATATGGCTTGGCTGTCGTCAATGCACTTTTTACCTCTTCATCATCAATAATACGACCTTGCTCCATGTCGATCATCAACATTTTGCCTGGTTGCAAACGCCATTTCTTAACGATTTTTTCTTCTGGGAATTTCAATACACCCATTTCAGAAGCCATCATCACAATATCATCATCAGTGACTAAGTATCGAGCAGGACGTAGACCATTGCGATCGAGCGTTGCACCAATGATTTTGCCATCGGTAAATGCAACTGCTGCTGGGCCGTCCCATGGTTCCATAATCGCGGCATGATATTCATAGAATGCTCGTCTATCATCATCCATAATGGTTTTTTCGTTCCACGCTTCTGGAATCATCATCATCATGGCATGCGGTACGCTATAACCACCAGCAACCAACAATTCTAAACAGTTATCAAAACAAGCAGAATCTGAACGACCAGCCACAATCAACGGCCATACTTTTTCTAAATCTTCACCCAATAGCTCAGAGTGCATTGCCGCATGGCGCGCTGTCATCCAGTTGACATTGCCTTGTACCGTATTAATTTCGCCATTGTGCGCAATCATGCGAAAAGGGTGAGCCAAATGCCATGATGGGAAAGTATTTGTTGAGAAACGTTGATGTACTAAAGCCAGCGCTGAAACCACGCGCTCATCCATCAAATCTTTGTAATAAACACCCACTTCGTTGGCTAACAACATCCCTTTATAAACAATGGTACGTGAAGAAAGGGATGGCACATAAAAATAGGCATTATCTTGAATATCCAATGCACGCACCGCATGCTCGATACGCTTACGCATGACAAAACATTTACGCTCAAACGCATCAGGATCGTCGAATGTACTACCAATAAATAATTGGCGCATCATCGGCTCTACATCACGTGCCGCCTCAGCAATATTGCTATTGTCTACAGGCACATCACGCCAGCCAAGCAACACTTGACCTTCTTCTTGCAGAATATTTTCAATCACACCTTCGCATTGCGCTCTATTGCTAGATACTTGCGGTAAAAATAAATTACCAACGGCATATTGCCCAACAGCAGGCAACTCAATATTTAATTTAGCCGCTTCTTCACGCATAAACGCATCTGGAATTTGCATCAATAAACCAGCACCATCACCCAATTTAGGGTCATATCCTGTCGCACCACGATGGGTTAAGTTGGTTAATAACTCCAAACCCTGCTGAACGATTTGATGACTCTTCTTGCCTTTGATATGCGCAACAAAGCCAACGCCACAGGCGTCATGCTCATTATTAGGGCTGTATAAGCCTTGTTTTTCTGGCGTAGATGTTACTCGTGTCGATCTAGTCAATTTAGAATCCTGCTGATTAATTGCATTGTGTGTATTCATTACTCTATTCTCAAGCATTACTGTACATTTAGCGGAACCCTAAATAATACCGTTAAATACGCTTGCTATCAATCACATAGCACACGTTTAGGTTTATTTTGTGGATAAAATTACCTGAAAGGCTTTTTCTGCCGCCGCTATCGTTGTTGCAATATCGCCATCCGTATGGGCTGCAGAGACAAATCCAGCCTCAAATGCCGATGGCCCAAGATAAATACCACTGTCCAACATGCTATGGAAAAAAACATTAAAAGCGGCCTTATCTGATGTCATCACCTCATCAAAACAAGTTGGGCATGCCTCACTGAAATATAAGCCAAACATACCACCTACACTTTGCGCACTAAAAGTCACACCTATTTTTTTAGCTGCAGCCATCAAACCATCAACTAATTTTTGTGTTTGCACTGTTAAATTTTTATGAAAATCAGGTGCTTGAATCAATTCTAATGTTTTAAGACCTGCAGTGACAGCCACTGGGTTTCCTGATAATGTACCTGCTTGATACACTTTTCCTAGTGGCGCTAAACCTGACATGATGTCTTTACGTCCACCAAAAGCACCCACAGGTAAGCCACCACCAATCACTTTACCCAATGTTGTCATATCTGGCTTGATGCCATAAAGCGCTTGTGCGCCACCTAAATGTACTCGGAAGCCTGTCATCACTTCATCAAAAATCAATACCGATCCATGCTTGGTACACAAATCACGTAAGGCTTTCAAAAAAGCTTCTGTCGGTTTAACCAAATTCATATTGCCAACAACTGGCTCAATAATCACGCAAGCAATCTCGTCACCTGACTGTTTAAACAGAGCTTCCAACTGCTCAACGTTGTTGTACGGTAGCGTTAAAGTATTAGCGGCCACCTCTGCAGGCACGCCAGCTGAATCTGGCTCACCAAACGTCAGCAATCCTGAACCCGCTTTAACCAACAGTGAGTCGGCATGGCCATGATAACAACCTTCAAACTTGACTAATTTACTACGGCCAGTAAAACCGCGCGCAACACGAATCGCACTCATTGTTGCCTCGGTACCAGAACTCACTAAGCGAATTTGCTCCATGCTCGGCACTAACTTGTTAATGGTCTCTGCCATTTCCAACTCTAAACCTGTCGGCGCGCCAAACGATAAACTATTGGCAGCAACAGCTTGCACAGCCGCAATCACTTCTGGGTGTGCATGACCAACAATCATTGGCCCCCAAGAGTTGATATAGTCGATATATTCTTTACCATCTACGTCCCAAAGCTTAGAGCCTAGGCCTTTTTTAAAGAAAATAGGTGTGCCACCCACACTGCGAAACGCACGTACGGGGGAATTAACACCACCTGGAATGAGATGTTGAGATTGCTCGAAAAGAATTTGATTTTGTGAAGTCATGGTCTGAATTATATCGTTATTGCCTAAAAATTAAATTGCTTACTGGTTTATATACTAGCGTCTGCATTAAGAAAGTACACTAATCACTACAATTGCATCTGCCTCTGCCTGTTTTACTTGCATTGCATTGGTTAAGGTCATTTCACCAATACCAACAACTGCCATATTACTTGCCTCACTTACGCAAAGAAGTCTAACGGTACTTTTGGCGCTTTAGGTTTGGCTTATTTTAAGAGCTTATTTTAAAAGATAAGCGCACCAAAAGCAGTGCAATCTGCACCATCTGCATGCGCCTTTTACGCCAAAGCCAGCTGTTTATAACATGAAAAGCCAGTTATCTTGTTCTTACCAAGCAATTTTCGCGCCTTACTAGCTGACAATCTTCAGCGCCTAATCTGTAATGACACATCGGCTATTTTATGACGACTTACTCGGTTTAAGTATGTCCGGGATAACGCTTTATTACACTAATGCTGAATAGAGGATGGCTTTTCAAAATCTGTTTCTAATGTTTCAGTTTCTTCTCGCGCCCAAAAGAAGCGATCAGGTATAAATTGTCCCATGCCTGGTCTAAAAGCATTTTTAAGCGTTTGCCAAGTATATTCTTGTGCTTCTTGCAGCGCTTCTTCTACGGTTAATCCATGCGCCATGCAAGCTGCAATTGCACTGGTTAGCGTACAACCAGAGCCATGATAGCTACCTGCCAATCGCTCCCAGTGATATTCTTTAATTAAACCTTCTGCGCCATATAAGGAGTTCATTACATCGGCAGAACGTTCATGCGTGCCTGTAATTAGCACATATTCTGTTCCCATCGCCAATAAGCGCTGCGCCGACTCTTCTAATGAAGTGTATTTTACTTCATCGCCTTCATCATAAAAAGCCAAACGACGTGCATCTATACTATTTGGCGTAATGAGTGTGGCTTGCGGAAACAGCAATTCACACATCGCCGCTTGCATTTCTTCGTTAGTCAAATCGTCGCCACGTCCAGAAGTTAAAATAGGGTCAATTAACAATGGCACATCAGGATAATCCGCCATGATTTCTGCAATGACGGCAATATTCTCTACACTGCCCAATAAGCCCAATTTAAAAGCCGACACTTGCACATCTTCTAAAATCGTCCGCGCTTGATCATTAATCCAATCCGCATCCAGCGCCATCACGCCTTCTACGCCAACCGTGTCTTGCACCGTCACCCCTGTGACAACGGAAAGGGGATGGCAACCAATGCTTGCCAAAGTTAGCATGTCAGCTTGCAATCCTGCACCACTACTAGGATCAGTAGCAGAAAATGTCATCACGCATGGTGGTGTTTTTGTCATATTCTCTCTATATTTATGTAAATCGTTTTGCCTAATTTTATACTGATTTGCCTAAAACAGATAAATAACAATTTAGAGCCAGCAACTTTGTTGCTCTTAATTATAAAGGCGTTATTAGAACTCAATTGGATCAATATCTAACACCCACCGAACTTTATTGGCTAATTTATGCACGCGCAATAAGGGCGTCAATTGCGCTAATAATTGATGTAATGCACCACGATTATTAGCTTGCAACAGCAACTGACCTCGCTCCATATTGTTTAGCCGCGCCATCTGTGGCCTAAGTGGGTCATAAATCATCACATCATTTGGCATCTTTTGCGCCAATGCAACAGCTTCATTTAAAAACGCTAACACCTGAGGGTAAGTACTCGCTTCTGCTTTTAGCAATGCGAAATAAATGGTTGGTGGAAATTGCATAATGTTACGCTCATCAAGCAAAGTATCCGCATACGTTTCATAATCTTGCGCACGCAGGGCATCAAATAAGGCATGCTGAGGGAATGTGGTTTGTATTAATACTTCGCCCGCTTTTTCTGCACGTCCGGCGCGACCAGACACTTGCATGAGCTGTGAAAAGAGCCGTTCACTCGCACGAAAATCTGGGCTAAATAATGCAGTGTCGGTATCAATCACACCGACTAAGGTTAAATGTGGAAAGTCATGTCCTTTTGCCAACATTTGAGTGCCAACCAAAATATCGATTTCTTTGTTGTGTACCTTTTTCAGCAAATCGGTCAGCGCATCTTTATTCCGCACACTGTCGCGATCGACTCTTGCAATATTTGCTGTTGGAAATAAATCGGCTACGGTTTGTTCTAGCCGCTGAGTCGCTTGACCAATCGGGCTTAAATCTGGATTACCGCAATCTGGGCATTGCAGCGGAATACGTTGCTCGTGACCACAATGGTGACATTTCAGTTGGCGTTGCCCAAGATGCACGACCAAACGCGCGGAACAACGTACGCAAGGCGCAATCCATTGGCAAGCATTGCAATGCAAAACAGGCGCATAACCGCGCCGATTAAGAAATAGCAAACTTTGTTCACCACGCGCTAATCGTTCGCGCATGGCTTTAATCAGAATAGGGGATAAGCCATTTTCAGTAGGTGATTTGCCAACATCAATGCAGTGAATTTTGGGTAGCTGCGCGTTTTCGACCGCACGTTGCTTTAATTGCAATAAACCATATTGTTGCTTCTTCGCTAAATGCCATGTCTCCAATGACGGTGTCGCACTGCCCATCACAATTGGAATATTCAGTTGCTTAGCGCGCATAATGGCAATATCTCTGGCGTGATAGCGCATGCCATCTTGCTGCTTGTATGAACTATCGTGCTCTTCATCAATCACGATAAGTTTTAACTTTGGCATAGCGCTAAATACACTCAAACGTGTACCAATCACAATTTTTGCTGCGCCAGTGCTAGCCGCTTGCCATGATTGCAAGCGCTCACTTTCACTTAAATGACTATGCAATGTGGCTAATGGATATTGACTTAGCCGACTTCTAAAACGCGCTTCTAGTTGTGGCGTTAAATTAATTTCGGGCACTAAAATTAAGGCTTGCGCATCTTGCTCTGCCAACACGGTTTGTAATAACTGAATATAAACTTCAGTCTTACCGCTGCCCGTAATACCATATAACAACCACGGTTTAAAATGATTAGCTTCGGCTAATACTGCTTGAATTACTTGCTGTTGCTCCGCGTTTAACGTAGGCACAACATTTGATGATTGCAAACCCGCTTTTATTGCAACCACTGTTGTTTGTTGCAGGCAGTTCATCTCGGTTAACGTAGCTATCGCTTTGCGCCAACTTGGCGAAATCTCGGCTAGTTGCGCCTCACTCAAGCTGGTATTCTCTTGCAACGCTTGCACGATACGTTGTAAGACCACTTGGCGTTTAGGTAGCGAGGCCATATCAACTGAAGCATTAAGCTGATAGACATAACTTTTGCGCGTGACAGCGGGTTTAATTTGGCGCAAACGTAATGGCAAAGCGGCCATCATCGCTTGGCCTAATGGGTAGTGATAATAATCTGCACAAAATTTCAGCAATTTAAACAACTTTGCATCAAAAACCACATCTTCAAACACATGTTGTACAGGCTTTAATTTGTCCAAAGGCACATCTGATTCAGTGGTAATTTCTACAATCACGCCAACTAAATTACGCCCCGCAAAAGAAACAACCACGCGCGCACCTACCTGCGCCTTAAATCCGTTATTGAGATAATCAAATAAACGGTTCAGCGGCACATCAAGTCCAATTCTGAGGATTTGCATTGGCATGGTTATGGATTTGTTATATTAGGTTGTTATAGACGTTGTATAGATAATTTTAGTGTAAAGGCTTATTGGGTTAAAATACTGACTTCACGAATTTAATGCAATCTATTCACAATAACCAGCTTATTTTTTAAGAATACGACCCTTGAAAGACATCATCTCAGACCTATTACTGCAAGCGGCTAAAACTTTGGTTGCCGATACTGCCAGTATAAACATTATTTTAGAGCGCCCAAAATCAGCCGATCATGGCGATTTTTCGTGCAATCTCGCCATGATATTGGCAAAGCCTTTACGCCAAAATCCACGTACTATCGCAGAGCAACTGATTCAAGCGCTACCTAAAAATACGCAAATTGAGAAAGTAGAAGTTGCTGGTGCTGGATTTATTAATTTCTATTTAGCCGCTAATACAAAACACGATATCGTAAAGGATATTTTGCAGGCTGGCGAACACTATGGTCATAACCAAACTGGCAAAGGTGAAAAGGTACAAGTAGAGTTTGTTTCTGCTAATCCAACAGGCCCATTACATGTTGGACATGGTCGCGGCGCTGCCGTTGGTGATTGTTTATCGCGTTTGCTGGCAGCCAATGGTTGGGATGTCACCCGTGAGTTTTATTATAACGATGCGGGTGCGCAAATTGATAACCTAACGAAATCAGTATTAGCGCGTGCACAAGGCATTGCGACAGATGATGCTAGCTTTCCTGAAAATGGTTATCACGGTGAATATATTGCCGATATTGCGAAAGCCTATTTAGCCAAGGAAACGGTTGTAGCAGACGATATTAAAGTCACGGCAAGTGGCGACTTGGCTGATTTAGAATCTATTCGCCATTTCAGTGTGGCTTATTTACGCCATGAACAAGATTTAGATTTGCGTGCCTTCCAAATTCAGTTTGATGTGTTTTCACTAGAAAGCGCATTATATGCCTCCGGCAAAGTAGAAGAAACCGTGCAAGCGTTGATTAAAAGTGGTCACACCTATGAAGAAGAGGGCGCACTTTGGTTGCGTACAACTGATTTCGAGGATGACAAAGACCGTGTGATGCGTAAACAAGAGGGCGGTTACACTTATTTTGTCCCTGATGTTACCTACCATTTAGAAAAATGGAACCGTGGCTTTACAAAAGTGATTAATGAGCAGGGCGCCGATCACCACAGTACGATTACACGGGTGAGAGCTGGCCTGCAGGCATTGAATGTCGGCATTCCAAAAGGTTGGCCTGATTATGTGCTTCACCAAATGGTGACCGTCATGCGCGGTGGTGAAGAAGTTAAACTGTCTAAACGTGCTGGTAGCTATGTTACGCTACGTGACTTAATCGAAGAAGTGGGCTGTGATGCAACGCGTTACTTCTTGGCTGCGCGTCGCGCAGATTCGCAATTGGCTTTTGATATTGACCTTGCTCGCGCGCAAACCAATGATAATCCTGTGTATTACATTCAATATGCGCATGCGCGTATTTGTAGTGTGTTGGCGCAATGGGGCGGCGATGCTTCTTCGCTTACATCAGCCGATTTAAGCGCGCTGACATCGCCACGTGAAACCAGCCTTATGCAGAAACTGAGTGAATTTCCTGACATTGTGCAAAATGCAGCGAGTGATTTGGCGCCACACATGATTGCCAATTACTTAAAAGAATGTGCGAGTGAATTGCATAGCTATTACAATGATACGAAGTTCTTGGTCGATGATGCGTCAACTAAACTGGCGCGCATGGCGTTAATCACCGCGACAAGACACGTGTTAAAAAATGGATTGGCATTGCTTGGTGTTAGTGCACCGAACCAAATGTAAACCTTCAATATAAAACTAAAATCACATAAAGTAATGGGTAAAGAATATGAGTAGAGATTACAAACCAAGGTCAAAAAAAGAAAATAGTGGCAATCCATTTTTGTCTGGGTTTCTTATCGGCTTTTTACTTGGAGTAGTTCTAACCGCTGGCTTAACCATGTATATTCAGGGTGATACCAGCCCGTTCCGAGATAACAAAAGTAAGTCTAAGACAATTGAACCGCTAACGGAAAGTACGGATGCGGATACAGAAGAAAATACATCGGCGCAAAATAAACCAGAAGATAAGTTTGATTTTTATACTATTTTGCCAAAAACTGAGAGCACGGTAACAGAAGAAGAAATCTCGCAATCCGATATGACCACTAAAAAAGAAAATTACTTTTTACAGGTTGGATCATTTCAAAGTGAAGCAGATGCCGATAATTTAAAAGCTAATTTGGCACTACAAGGATTTGAAGCCATTGTGCAAACTGCAACCATTCCAGAGCAGGGCACATGGCATCGCGTTCGTGTTGGCCCATTAAAAAATATTGAGGCGATTAATAAAATTCGTGCTGAACTATTAGCCAACGACTTTAATGCTGACCTCATTAAGGTGCAAACTGAAATGAATGCAGAATAATAAAAATGACGAGTGAATCTATCGTCATCTTTTGTTGTCTGTTATACGTTATATCAATTAGTCATCGATATTGATTAAAATCGATTTAATTAAAAAAGTTAGGATAAGTAATGAAAAAACTGTTGCTCTCATTTGCACTATTTTTAGGTGCAGTTAGTTTAAATAGTCCTTTATTGGCTGCACCGCAAATAGGGCAAGAATTTGATGCCGTCGCACAAACATTACCAACAGACGACAAAAATAAAATCGAAGTCATGGAAATTTTTTGGTATGGCTGTTCACATTGTTATCATATGGAACAACCACTTAATGCTTGGTTAAAAAAACTACCTACTGATGTTAATTTTAAACGCATGCCTGGTTTGCCTAATCCAAGCTGGGCACCAATGGCGCAAGCTTATTTCACGATGGAAGCATTAGGCATTAGCGAGAAATTACACGACAAATTATTTGATGCTATTCATAAGCAAAAAGCATTAAATCCAACTGACCAAAAAGCGGTACTTAATTGGATTGTAAACAACAGTGGTTTAGATCGTAAAAAAGTAGAGGAAACATTTAATTCATTCACAGTGAACGCCAACTTAAAACGTGCGGCACAAGTTTTTCGCTCTTCAGGTGCAACGGGTGTGCCTAGCTTAGTTATCGATGGTAAATATATTACTTCTGGCACCATGGCTGGCGGCAATACACAAGCATTGGAAGTAACTGATTATATTGTTAATAATATTCGAACAGCTAAAAAGCAGTCCTCAGCAAAAAAGTAAATAAGGCAGCTGATAAAATTAAGTTGCCTTCTAAACTTAAATAACTTTACACTAACCCGCTTAAGCGATTGCTTAGCGGGTTTTTTATATTATTTTATGAAAAAAATATTCATTACAGGCGCTTCTAGCGGAATTGGTCTAGCATTAGCACGTGAATATGCAAGTCAATATTCCAATCAAAATGTGGTTTTAGGTTTAATAGGGCGCAAATTAGCTGCTTTAGAAGGCATTGCGCGTGAGCTTGAATCACAACCAAACACGACTTGTGTTATCTATGCATTGGATGTTCGTGACAGTGCAGCACTACAGAAAGCCGCAACTGACTTTATGATGCGCTACGGCACACCTAACATCGTTATTGCAGCCGCTGGCGTTAGTCGTGGCACACTCACCGAGTATGAAGAAGATATTCCTGCTTTCCAAGCGATTATGGACATTAATGTAATGGGTATGGTCCATACGTTTAGCCCATTTATTACGGCAATGAACAATTCAACAGATGAACAAAAACAATTAGTTGGCATTGCCAGTGTTGCTGGTATTCGCGGTTTACCTGGCGCAGGTGCTTATAGTGCTAGTAAATCCGCAGCGATTAGTTACCTTGAAAGCTTGCGAGTAGAAATACAAAGGTATGGTATTACTGTCACCACAGTTGCACCAGGTTATATCCGTACACCGATGACGAATATTAATGCCTATAAAATGCCATTTTTGATGGAGGCTGATGTATTTGCTAAAAAGTGTATCTCTGCCATTGAGCACCAACGTCGATTTATCATCATTCCATGGCAAATGGGATGGGTGGCAAAATTGCTCCGCTTTATTCCACCTAGATTATGGGATTGCTTAATGCGTAACGCGCCGCACAAAGCAAGAACTGATTGGGATTGGTTATAAAATAAGAGTAGCATAGTTACAACTTACTTGCCCTTTAGCAAATTTACCCTTATATGATTGACATAAATACATTATGGCTCAACTTTGCAGTTGCCTTAGGCATTGGCCTGATTATTGGTACTGATCGAGAGCGCAACATAACCGCACATGAAAATAGTACTATCGCTGGCATCCGTACTTTTGCCATCGCTGCGCTACTTGGTGCAACTTCGTTTATGATTAGTCTTTGGTTGCATATCGCTACATTAATGAGTCTGGTCATTTTTGTATCCGTTGCCCACTTCGCTAATAAAGATAAGGCACTTGGCCTAACCACTGCCATCAGTTTGTTGCTAACAGTTATTTTAGGCGGTTTAACCATGACAAATGCAGCTTTAGCGGCCAGTCTAGCTGTCGCAACGGCATTATTACTCCTAATCAAAAGCGTTTACATGGCTTCGTATTAAAAACTGTTACACAAGCCGAATTATATGAATTCTTAATGTTGGCGGCAGCAACATTAATTATTTTACCGATAGTACCGAATGCATTTATCGGTCCATTTGATGCGATTAATCCAAGAAGTTTATGGCTAATTGTTATTTTTATTATGTCCATAAACGTATTGGGACATTTAGCACTCCGTATACTTGGACAAAGTATTGGCCTGCCAGTGGTGGGGTTTTTTTCTGGATTTATTTCTAGCCTTGCTACAGTCAGCAGCATGGGAGAACAGTCAAAAAACAATACAGCCATCACTTATGCTGCCGCTTGTGGAGCCACTTTCTCTAGCGCTTCAACCATTATTCAGCTTGCCATCTTGCTGGCAGCAATTGATATAGCCACGCTTAACGTGTTAAAAATTCCGCTCATTGCTGCCATTACTTCAATTGCAATTTATGGTGCTTGGTTAACGTTTCAATCATTGCACCTGCAAACACAAGACACTCCTAATAAAGAATCTGCATTTAGTATCAAAACTGCACTTTGGTTTGCTGGCATGATTGCAATTGTGTTGATTGTATCTGCCGCCCTACAAGTTTGGTTTGGTCAAAAAGGACTTATTGTTGCCTCAGGAGTTGCAGGGCTTGCCGATGCGCATTCTCCTAGCATATCGGTTGCTACAATGGTAGCATCCGATAAAATCAGTGCTATCAATGCTATTGTTCCTATTCTTGTGGCGGTAACGGTAAATGCTGTATCAAAAAGTGTAATGGCCATCGCAAGCGGTAGTAAAACTTTCGCGACAAAGGTCATCTTAGGTTTAGTGATTCAAGTTGGCGCTATGTGGGCTGGTTGGTGGTTTTTTTAAGCAATTATCATCATTCTACCGTGACACTTTTTGCTAGATTCCTAGGCTTATCAACATCGGTACCTTTAAGCAAAGCAACGTGATAAGCCAACAACTGCACAGGCACCGTATGCAAGATAGGGGATAGCGCACCAACATGACGTGGTGTACGAATGACATACACACCATCTGATTCCGTGAAGTGACTGTCTGCGTCTGCAAATACAAACAATACACCACCACGCGCTTTCACTTCTTGCATATTGGATTTTACTTTTTCTAGCAAGCTATCTTTTGGCGCAATAACGACGACTGGCATATTACTATCAACCAAAGCCAATGGTCCATGCTTTAACTCACCTGCTGGATAAGCTTCCGCATGAATATAAGAAATTTCCTTTAACTTCAATGCACCTTCCAAAGCAATTGGATAATGGATACCACGACCTAAAAACAGCGCATGTTCTTTATCGCCAAAGTGTTTTGCCCACTCTCTAATTTGTGGTTCTAAGTTGAGTGCATATTGCACGCTAACAGGTAACCGTCGCAATGCATGTAAATATTCTTCTTCTTGCGTTGTTGATAGTTTGCTTTTTTGCTTAGCCAATACAACTGCGAGTGTGAATAGCGCCACTAATTGCGTGGTAAATGCTTTTGTAGAGGCAACCCCAATTTCTGCGCCAGCGCGGGTGTAAAAAACTAATTTAGAGGCGCGCGGGAGGGCGCTTTCTTGTACATTACAAATTGAGAGTGTTAATTCCTGACCTAAACTTTTCGCATGTTTCAACGCTTCCATGGTGTCGAGCGTTTCACCTGATTGTGAAATCGTCACAATTAATTGTCTATGATTGGGGACAGAAACGCGATAACGATATTCACTCGCAATCTCAATATTGGTTGGCAATCCTGCAATACTTTCTAACCAATATTTAGCGGTCAATCCCGCATAATAACTGGTGCCTGCCGCTAAGATTAAAACGCTGTCGACTTCTTTAAAAACGGCTTCAGCACCTTTGCCAAATAAGGCTGGTGAGAAGCTCGCATCATCAATCAACGCTTCAATCGTATCCGTTAAAGCACGCGGCTGCTCGTGGATTTCTTTTTGCATAAAATGCGCATAAGGACCAAGTTCTAAGCTAGCCAATGACACATCACTCACATGCACAGTGCGCTCAATGACCGTATCTGTTTTATCCCAAATAGTAACGCCGTTAGCCTTTATCTCAGCAACATCACCATCTTCTAAGTAAATCACTTTTCGCGTTTGTGATAATACTGCTGAAACATCTGACGCAATATAATTAGCCTCATCACTTAGTCCAATTAACAAAGGACAGCCTTGCCGCGCAGTAATCATACTGTCTGGCTCTTTGATTGAAATTGCACTGATAGCGAATGCACCCGTTAACTCTTTAACTGCCAGCTTAGTCGCTGTCAGTAAGCACTCACCTTTATCATGATAATAATGAATTAAATGGGCGATGACCTCTGTATCGGTTTCTGAAGTAAATTCATAACCTAAAGCAGATAAGCGCTCACGTTGTTCATCATGATTTTCAATAATCCCATTATGGACGACAGCGATTTCATTTCTTGAAACATGCGGGTGCGCGTTACTTTCGGTGACGCCGCCATGGGTTGCCCAACGCGTATGACCAATGCCAACCAAACCAGAAAGTTGTTCGCTTTTGGCTTTAGCTTCCATCTCGCGAACACGTCCAACGGCTCGTACACGCTTGATATCGCCATCTAATACGGCAATGCCAGCAGAGTCATAACCACGATACTCAAGGCGGCTTAAGCCCTCAATTAATGTTAAAACGACATTCTTTTTGGCAACAGCGCCCACAATACCGCACATAGTTAGTCTTTCTTTGCTTTAACTGGTCGCTTCCAACCAGCAATCGATTTTTGCTCTCTGGCTCGGCATAGCGTCAATGCTTCTGCCGGCGTGTTTTTGGTAATGGTTGAACCAGCGGCTATTGTGCCACCTTGACCAATGGTCACTGGTGCAACCAATTGGCTATCAGAACCAACAAAAACATTGTCTTCAATCACTGTTCTAAATTTATTGGCGCCATCATAATTGCACGTAATCGTTCCTGCACCAATATTGACTTGTTTACCTACCGATGCGTCACCGACATAGCTAAGATGATTGATCTTACTACCTGTATCAACTTGTGCATTCTTAAGTTCAACAAAATTACCGACATGGGTCTCATTACCCAATGTGGTGCCTGGTCGCAATCTGGCATAAGGTCCAATTTTGCTATTTTCGCCAATGGTTGTTTCGACGATATGCGTAAATGGCGCAATCACAGTACCTGCTGCAATGGTGGCATCTTTAATAACACAATAGGCGCCAATTTTTACGCCTTCACCTAGGCTTACTTGACCTTCAAAAATACAACCCACATCAATTTCAACGTCTTTGGCTGTTTCTACATTACCGCGAATATCAATCCGCGCAGGGTCGAAGAGAGTAACGCCTTTTTGTAATAAATCTACAGCTTGACGCTGTTGATAAACACGCTCAATCTGCGCTAAATCTTGCTTACTGTTTATACCAGTCACAGACCATTCATCATCAATCGTAACTGCATTCACCTCAACTTTATCCGCTACTGCAAATCCTACAATATCAGTTAAATAGTATTCTTGTTGGGCATTATTATTGGTTAATCGCTGTAGCCAAATTGATAAATGGTTAGTTGGCATTGCCATAATGCCTGTATTGACTTCATTAATCGCTTGCTGTGACGTAGTCGCATCTTTTTGTTCAACAATGGCATTCACTTTACCATGCTCATTACGCACAATTCTGCCATAACCGGTTGGATCTGTTTTTTTGAATGATTGAATAATCAATTGATTATCTGCTTGTGCAAGTAGCTTTTCACATGCAGCTGTACTCACTAGTGGCACATCTCCGAGCAGTATCAGTGTGTTAGACTCACTATCTAAATGCGGTAATGCTTGCTGTACCGCATGACCAGTGCCTAGCTGCTCTTTTTGCTCTGCCCAAATAATATTCTCATCTTGGAAGGCTTGTTTAACTTGCTCACCACCATAACCGTAAACCACAATAATCTTTGTCGGATTTAAGTGTTTGGCACAGTTAATCACGTGCCGCAAGATTGGCTGGCCACCAATTTCATGCAACACTTTGGGCTGATTAGAATGCATACGCGTGCCTTTACCAGCAGCGAGAATCAGGATGTTTAATGGCTTATTTTGCATAATTAATAGTATTTTACTACTTTTACTAGACTCGTTGACTTTAGCCATTACATAAAATATTGACAATAAAAAAGCGGCTTAAAAGCCGCTTTTTTAATAGACAAACATTAGTTAGTTTTACGTAACTTTTGAATGGCTTGAATTTGCGCAACTGCTTCTGCTAATTCGGCTTGTGCTTTTGCATAATCCATATCAGAAGCTTTATTTTTCATCGCTTCTTCAGCAGCGGCTTTCGCCGCCAACGCTTTTGCTTCATCTAAATCATGACCACGAATCGCTGTATCTGCTAGCACAGTGACCAAACCGGGTTGCACTTCTAACATACCACCTGAAATAAAGATTAATGTTTCTTCAGCTGTATCTGGTAATTTAATGCGTAAAGCACCAGGTTTAATCGTTGTAATCATCGGCGCGTGATGTGGATAAACACCCACTTCACCTGCAGATGCTGGTGCTGCAATAAATTCAGCCTGACCTGAGAAAATTTCCTCTTCTGCGCTTACTACGTCAACACGAACTGTATTTGCCATTTTTAACTCTCTATTAAACTTAGTTTAAAGTTTTGGCTTTTTCTACAGCCTCTTCGATACCACCGACCATGTAGAACGCTTGTTCTGGTAAATTATCATACTCACCAGAAACAATCGCTTTAAAGCCTTTGATGGTTTCTTTCAATGGCACATATTTACCAGGTGCACCTGTAAACACTTCTGCCACGTGGAACGGTTGTGACAAGAAACGTTGAATCTTACGTGCACGACCCACCGCTAATTTATCTTCTGGTGATAACTCATCCATACCCAAAATCGCAATAATATCGCGCAGCTCTTTATAGCGTTGCAATGTTTGTTGCACGCTACGTGCTACTTCATAATGCTCTTCACCAACAATTAATGGATCTAATTGACGTGAAGAAGAATCTAGCGGATCAACCGCTGGGTAAATACCTAAAGAAGCAATATCACGTGAAAGCACAACAGTTGAATCCAAATGTTGGAATGTTGTTGCTGGTGATGGATCGGTCAAGTCATCCGCAGGTACATAAACCGCTTGGATAGAGGTAATAGAACCTGTTTTAGTTGAGGTAATACGCTCTTGCAATTTACCCATTTCGTCTGCTAATGTTGGTTGGTAACCCACAGCAGATGGCATACGGCCTAACAATGCTGATACTTCTGTACCAGCCAATGTGTAACGGTAGATATTATCAACGAAGAACAACACATCGCGACCTTCATCACGGAATTTTTCAGCCATGGTTAAACCAGATAGCGCGACGCGTAGACGGTTGCCTGGTGGCTCGTTCATTTGACCGAACACCATTGCTACTTTTGATTCTTTCATATCGTCGAGCTTAATCACGCCAGCTTCTGCCATCTCGTGGTAGAAGTCATTACCTTCACGTGTACGCTCACCAACACCGGCAAATACAGATAAACCTGAGTGTTGTTTAGCAATGTTGTTAATTAATTCAAGCATGTTAACGGTTTTACCAACACCCGCACCACCGAACAAACCAACTTTACCACCCTTAGCAAACGGGCAAACCAAGTCAATCACTTTAATGCCTGTTTCTAGCAAATCAACAGAAGGAGATAGCTCTTCAAAAGAAGGTGCTTTTTGGTGAATCGAACGACGCTCTGTAGAATCGATAGGGCCAGCTTCATCAATCGGGCGACCCAACACATCCATAATACGGCCTAAAGTACCAGTACCAACTGGCACTGTAATTTGTGAACCAGTTGTTTTAAAGGCGGTACCGCGTGCTAAACCATCAGATGAACCCATGGCAATGGTACGCACGATGCCGTCACCTAATTGTTGCTGCACTTCTAACGTTAAGCCTTTTTCAGCTTGTGAGTCTTTGTCATCAATAATCAATGCATCATATACTTTTGGCATTTGATCACGTGGAAACTCAACGTCCACAACCGCGCCAATACATTGAACTACTTTACCTACTACTGCTTGATTTGCTTTTGCCATCTTTTTTCCTAACTCAATATTTAGTCAGATACTTTTAATTTAAATAAAATCTTAATTTGAAATTGCTGCTGCGCCGCCAACAATTTCTGAAATCTCTTTAGTAATCGCCGCTTGACGTGCCTTGTTATACACAAGCTTCAAGTCACCAATCACTGTTTTCGCATTATCAGATGCAGACTTCATTGCGACCATACGAGATGATTGTTCTGATGCCATATTTTCTGCTACTGCACTATAAATCAGCGACTCGATATAACGCGTCATTAACTCATCAATCACAGTTTCTGCTTCTGGCTCATAGATATAACCCCAGTTACCTTCTGGGCTACCCATTTTTTCACCTGACAATGGCAACAATTGTTCCATCACAGGCTCTTGCTTCATGGTATTAATGAATTTGGTGTAACAGATAAATAATTGGTCAACTTCACCTGATTCAAATGCATCCAACATCACTTTAATAGAGCCAATTAAGGTTTCTAGATGCGGTACATCACCCAATCCAGTTGTATTAGATTGCACATCTGCACCAACACGGGTCATAAAACTCAAACCCTTGCTACCAAAAGCACTCACTTTGATGCCTTTGCCTTCTGTTTCCCACGTTTTCATTTGGTTAACAGATAAACGCAACATATTGGTATTTAGACCACCACACAACCCTTTATCAGAGCTCACTACAATCAAACCAACATTTTTTACCACATCCCGTTTAATTAAAAAGGGATGTTTGTAATCAGGTTGTGTATAAGAAAGATGTGCAGCAACGTTACGGATTTTTTCCGCATATGGACGGGCTGCACGCATTCTATCCTGCGCTTTACGCATTTTAGAAGCTGCAACCATTTCCATTGCTTTGGTGATTTTGCGGGTATTTTCTACCGACTTAATCTTGGTTCTAATCTCTTTACTACCAGCCATTGTCTTATATCCTAAAGTCTTGTCTTAGTTTCTAGAGATTAATATGCGCTTGTTGCTTTAAAGTCTTTAATCGCATCTTCAACTGCTGTTTCGTCTTCAGCACTCATTGCTTTGTTTTTCTCAATCGCAGTCATTAGCTTTTTATATTTCGATTTCATATGACCATGTAAGCCACTTTCGAAAGCCAATACTTTTGCTGTAGGTACATCATCGAAATAACCTTTATTCGCTGCAAACAATGTTACTGCCATGTTAGATACGCTCAAAGGTGCATATTGCGCTTGTTTCATTAACTCGGTAAACATACGACCGCGATCTAACTGTTGACGTGTTGCTTCATCCAAATCAGAAGCGAACTGCGCGAAAGCAGCCAATTCACGGTATTGTGCTAATGCCAAACGAACGCCACCACCTAATTTTTTAATGACTTTAGTTTGCGCTGCACCACCAACACGAGATACTGAAATACCCGCGTTAATTGCAGGACGAATACCAGCGTTAAACAAGTCAGTTTCTAAGAAGATTTGACCATCGGTAATTGAAATCACGTTAGTCGGTACGAAAGCAGAAACGTCACCAGCAGCCGTTTCAATCACTGGCAATGCTGTTAATGAACCTGTTTTACCTTTAACTTCGCCATTAGTGAACTTCTCTACATACTCTTCATTAACACGCGCTGAACGCTCTAATAAACGTGAGTGAATATAGAAAACGTCACCTGGATACGCTTCACGACCTGGTGGACGACGTAATAACAATGAAATTTGACGATAAGCAATCGCTTGTTTAGTCAAATCATCATACACAATCAATGCATCTTCACCGCGGTCGCGGAAGTATTCACCCATGGTACAACCCGCATAAGGCGCTAAGAATTGTAATGCGGCAGAATCAGAAGCGGTTGCAGCAACAACAATGGTGTATTCCATCGCGCCGTTTTCTTCCAATTTACGTACTACGTTAGCAATCGTTGATGCTTTTTGACCAATCGCAACGTAAACACAAGTCATGTTTTCGCCTTTTTGGTTGATGATTGCATCAACTGCTACTGCTGTTTTACCTGTTTGACGGTCACCAATAATCAACTCACGTTGACCACGGCCAACTGGCACCATAGAGTCAACTGATTTCAAACCAGTTTGTACTGGTTGTGAAACTGATTTACGATCAATCACGCCTGGCGCAACTTTTTCGATTTTATCGGTTAATTTTGTTTTAATTGGACCTTTACCATCAATTGGCTGACCCAAAGCATTCACCACACGGCCAATCAATTCTGGACCAACTGGCACTTCTAAAATACGACCTGTACACTTACAGATATCGCCTTCAGTAATATGCTCGTAATCACCTAACACCACAGCGCCGACTGAATCGCGCTCAAGGTTAAGTGCCAAACCGTATGTATTGCCTGGGAACTCAATCATTTCGCCAGACATGACGTTTGAAAGACCATGAATACGCACAATACCGTCAGTTACTGAGATAACAGTACCTTGAGTACGCGCTTCATTGCTGACCTCAAAGTTTTCTAATCTGCTTTTAATCAGTTCACTGATTTCTGATGTAGATAATTGCATTACTAAACTCCTAAAGTTTTTATCGCTTGCTTACGCTGTTAACGAATAAGCTAAATTTTGTAACTGACCTTTAACGGACGCATCGATAACCGTATCGCCCACAATAATTTTCATACCACCAATAATCTCTGGATCTACCGCAACTTCTGCTGATACTTTTTTACCAAACTTGGCTTCAAGTTTTTTGACAATGTCTTTTGTTACTGCTGCAGTTGGTTTAACTGCCGCAATAATTTGAGCATCTAAAGTGCCTTCTTCAGCTGCTTTTAATGCTTCAAATGCACTGCTAATTGCTGGCAAAATAGATAAGCGCTTATATTCAACCAACACTTTAATTAAGTTTTGACCACCAGCGTCTAGTTTGTCGCCGCATACTTTTAAGAAAGCATCTAACAAAACTTGACCACTCATTTTAGGATCATTGATAAAAGTTGCTAATTGCGTATCTCTGCTTACCGCACTTGCTAATGACAGCATGTCTGACCATTTCGCTAGTGCTTTGTTTTCTTTAGCCAACTTAAAAGCGGCAACCGCATACGGTCTTGCGATGGTAGAGATTTCAGCCATGAGTTATAGCTCCGCCGCTAATTGAGTAAGAATCGCTGTATGCGCTTTTGCGTCAATTTCTTTACGCAAGATTTTTTCTGCGCCAGAAATAGCAAGTACTGATACTTGCGCACGTAAACCTTCTTTCGCACGATTCACTTCTTGTGCAATTTCTGATTTAGCAGTTTCTTTAATACGATCCGCTTCGGTTTTAGCAGTTGTTTTCGCCTCTTCAACAATTTCGTTTGCACGTTTTTCTGCTTGACCAATAATCTCGCTGGCCTTTTGTTTTGCTTCGTTCAAAGTCACTTCAGACTTTTTAGAAGCATTTTCTAACGCACTTTTACCTTCTTGTGCAGCAGCTAAGCCATCCGCAATTTCTTTTTGACGCGCTTCAATCGCTTTCAATAGCGGTGGCCAAACGAATTTGACGATAACTAAAATCAATATCGCAAACGTAATTGCCTGTGCAATAAGCGTTAAATTAAAGTTCATGTTTGCTCCAAGTTTAAAACTTAATCATTTGGGTCAATCCAATGACCAACCCAATCATCTAAGCAATCCTAAAATTACGCTACTGCGCTTAATAGTGGGTTTGCGAATGCAAACAATAGTGCCACACCAACAGCAATAATGAATGACGCATCGATTAAACCTAATAGCAAGAACACTTTACCTTGTAATTCAGGAATCATTTCTGGTTGGCGCGCTGCACCGTCCAAGAAGCTAGAACACATGTTACCAATACCAATACAAGCGCCTGCAGCACCAATACCTACCATCAAACCAATGCCAATCGCCGTATATGCTTGAATCATTTCCATTTTGTTACCCTCTCTGATTTAAAGATTTACTAATTAAACTAAAACACCTGCATTAAACTAAAATTTTAGTGATGTTCATGTGCCATTGATAAATAAACAATGGTCATCATCATGAAAATAAATGCCTGTAATGGCACCACCAAAATATGAAATATCGCCCACATAGCACCTAATATCACCGCACCAAACATACCAACGATACTGGTTGCAGCTAACATACCAATCAGCAAGAAAATAACCTCACTGGCGTACAAGTTGCCGAATAAACGCATTGAATGTGAAAGCGGTTTCGAAATATATTCAATCATATTGAACATAAAGTTCGCTAGAAATAATAAAGGACTAACTAACAAGCCAACTAAGCCCATGAAAGATTTAGGTTTAAACAGTTTTGGCATGCCAAATGGTGCGCCAAAGATTTCATGTATCCAACCACCAACGCCTTTGGCTTTGATTGAGAAGAAAATCATCAATATCCAAACCGATAATGCTAAAGCAAATGTGGTATTGACATCAGAGGTTGGCAATGGACGGAAGGGCGCATGAGACTCACCAAATAAACCAGTGAATTTAGCAAACCAATCAATTGGCACCAAGTCCATCAAGTTCATGGCCAACACCCATAAGAAGATAGTTAATGCGGTTGGTGCGATAAACGCATGACGATCACCGTGGAACATGCCTTTTACTTGACCATCAACAAAATCAAAAATCAATTCGACAAACGCTTGTGTTTTACTTGGCACACCAGATGTTGCTTTACGTCCAACGAACCAAACTGCTGCTGCAACAATCAAACCTAACACCAATGAAATAATGAACATATCAAAATGAATCACATTCCAAAAGCTGTGATCACCTTGACCAACTGGTTGCACATTAAATGACAAATGGTGGTTGATGTAATCGCTCGCTGTCGTCATCTCGCCCGAATGCTCTGCTGCGTGCTCTGTAGTATGCTCTGTCGCCATAATGATTTATATCTTTAAATGTTCGTTTCGTTTACTCATTGCTGCGCCAGAAATAATTGCCGCAGCGGCTAACCCAATAATCAATGCCCATGGCACTAATTCTTTAAAACCTTTGATAGTGATGAATAAAAACAAGATAATCAATACAATTTTGATTAACTCCGCTTTCAGCATACTACCTAACACTGAAGCTGCATCTTTACGCTTACTGATAGCTACTTTTGAAGCGATAAACGCAGCCAGAATAACTGATAATCCGCCCGCTATTGCTGACAAACTTGCATTCATTCCGGAGATTACGAAAGCAATGACCGCTACCGCTATTGTTGCTATCAGTTGTGAGCGCAACATTGCTTCGAAAGTACTTTTTGCCGTTAAGCCTGTTTCTTTATCATTCATCTCTTAAATCCACTAAAAACAGTTAAATTTAAAATGTGGCTTTTAGCAAAGCCGCGATTTTGAATTAATCCCTTGCTTTAGTCAAGCGTTATTGGCTAATGACAACCAACATCGCCTAGCCTGTCACTTTCTTAATAATCTCGTCCAACTCATCTAAATTACTATAATTAATCTTCAAAGTGCCTGTACCATTTGCCTTAGCCGCAATGCTCACGCCTGTGCCCAGCTTTTCGCTCAGCCTATTCTGAAGCGCAAGCACATCACGATTTGCATCAGTTTTTTGCGCTTTTGGTTTTGTATCAACACCGACTTTTTTTACCAAACTTTCTACTTCACGCACTGATAAATCTTGCTGCACGATTTTGTTTGCTAACATCACTTGCTGCGCCGCATCTAATCCAACCAACGCACGTGCATGACCCATATCTAGCTTGTTTTCCATCAGCATCGTCTGCACACCGCCAGCCAAAGTCAGCAATCGCAATAAATTGGAAACCGCCACACGTGAGCGCCCAACCGCGTTAGCTGCTTTTTCATGTGTCATGGCAAACTCATCGATTAAACGCTTAATACCCAGCGCCTCTTCGACCGGATTTAAATTTTCACGTTGTATATTCTCAATCAACGCCATCTCTAAAGCCGACTCGTCTTCAATTTCACGAATCAATACGGGCACTTCCGTCAAACCTGCCATTTGACTGGCGCGCCAACGTCGCTCACCAGCGATAATTTCATATTGCTCTGGTGCAATTTCTCGCACCAAAATCGGTTGCATGATACCTTGACTCTTAATTGAGTCCGCCAGCGTTTGTAGCGCTGTTTCATCCATATGTGAGCGCGGTTGATATTTGCCAGACTGCATCTGGGCAACACTTAACATGCGCAATCCATCTTCACTATTTGCTGCTTCATCATCTCCAGCTAATAGCGCGTCTAAACCACGTCCTAATCCCTTGTGTTTTGCCATGAAACTTCCCTATATTTATTCTAAACTTTTGATTTTATTGATTTATTTTTTGAAATAATTTCTGCAGCCAAGTCCAGATAAGCTGTTGCACCTTTTGATGTCTTGTCATAAATCAATGCTGGCAAACCATAACTTGGCGCTTCAGCTAACCGAATATTACGTGGAATAACGGTTTTATAAACCTTATCGCCAAAATGACCCTCCAACTGTGCTGAAACTTGTTGCGCTAGCATATTGCGCCTATCAAACATGGTGCGCAACAATCCTTCTATCTCCAGTTTACCATTGAGATGCGCACGCACCTTCTTAATCGTATTCACTAAATCCGACAAACCTTCCAATGCATAATATTCACATTGCATCGGAATCATGACGGTATTTGCCGCCGTTAATGCATTCACTGTTACCAAATTGAGGGCAGGGGGGCAGTCTAATAGAACATAGTCATAACCATCAATAGTCGCAATTGCTTGCTTCAGACGTGTTTCGCGCGCAATCTCGTTGACCAGCTCAACCTCTGCACCTGCCAACTCGCGATTTGACGGCGCAACATCAAAACCACCTTTTTCGCTTCTGACAATCACTTCACGTAAGGTTTTACTATTAATCAACACATGATAAATACTGTGTTTTAAGTGTGCTTTATCAATGCCACAACCAGTTGTTGCATTCCCTTGCGGATCTAAATCCACCAATAATACTTTTTTCTTATTCGCGGCTAGGCTTGCTGCTAAATTGACACACGTGGTTGTTTTGCCAACACCGCCTTTTTGATTGGTAATTGCTAATATTTTCATCAGATCTTTTTCAATGCACCTTCTAATATTGTTCAATAATCGCCAAATGACGTTCCGCCTGCAATCCAGCTACCGATAACGGATGAATCGTACTTTTTATTCCTTGCAGCAAGGCCAAATTATGTTGCGGCGAAACACCTTTCATTGCAAGCCAATGCCCGTTTTTCGCCATTAGATGTCGTGTTAGCTCAATAAACAAACCAATCTCTGCAAACGCACGGGAAATAATTTGATCAAACGGTTCTATCTCAAACGCCTCTACTCGCGCATGCACCACCTCTAAATTATCTAGACCCAACTCACCTTTTACTTGGCGCATAAAAATCGTTTTCTTCTGTACCGTGTCGATAGTAGTCACTCGCAATTGAGGCAAGCAAATCGCCAACACGATACCAGGCAAACCACCACCACTACCTACATCCAATAATCGCGGCCCTTTTATATATGGCAACACACTCAAACTATCCAGCAAATGCAAAGTCACCATTTCTAAAGGCTCACGCACGGCGGTTAAGTTGTACACTTTATTCCACTTATCTAGCAAAGCTAAATAGCTTAACAACTGCTGCTGCACTTCATCTGAAATCTGCAAACCCATTTGCACGACGCCCGCCGCCAACTTGTCAGCCAACTCACTCATGCTGCTTCACTATTATTTTGTGTGGATTCCTTTTTATGCTTACGCTTCATGTAAATCATCAGAATAGAAATGGTTGCAGGCGTAATACCAGAAATTCTGCCTGCTTGACCAATCGTTTCTGGCTTATGTTTCGTTAACTTTTGACGTGCCTCTATGCTTAAACCATGCACTTGATCATAGTCAATCATATCGCCAAGCTTGATATGCTCACTGTCTTTTTGCTTAGCAATTTCGTCTTTTTGGCGATCGATATAGCCCTGATATTTGGCAGCAATCTCCACTTGCTCTTTGACATCATCTGCCAATATTTCATCCGTTGGAATTAAATCTAGCAAACCTTGATAGCTCACTTCTGGACGCCGCAACAACTCAAACAAGCTGTATTCATGATCCAGCACCTTTCCTAAAACCGCTTCTTGTGTTTCACGTGAAACATTCGCTGGCTGCACAAAGGTTTTTTTCAAACGCTGATGCTCTTTAGCAACCGCTTCCTGCTTACGACTAAAAGCTTCCCAACGCACATCATCAACCAAACCAAGCTTGCGACCGATTTCAGTGAGTCGCATATCCGCGTTATCTTCGCGTAGCTGTAAACGATATTCAGCACGACTAGTAAACATACGGTAAGGCTCAGTGACGCCCGTTGTAATTAAATCATCGACTAACACACCCAAATAGGCCTCATCGCGAGCAGGGCACCAGCCTTCTTTATCTTGCGCGTACAAGGCGGCATTTGCACCTGCCAACAATCCTTGCGCAGCGGCTTCTTCATAGCCTGTCGTTCCATTAATTTGTCCAGCAAAGAACAAACCTTGTACCGCTTTTGTTTCTAAGGTGCTTTTTAAGCCGCGCGGATCATAATAGTCATACTCAATCGCATAACCAGGACGCAAGATATGTGCATTCTCCAACCCTTTAATCGAGCGTACCAAATTCAATTGCACATCAAATGGCAAGCTGGTTGAGATGCCATTTGGGTAGACTTCATTGGTTTGCAAACCTTCAGGCTCAATAAAAATTTGATGTGAGTCTTTATCTGCAAAACGATTAATTTTATCTTCAATACTTGGACAATAGCGTGGACCAACGCCTTCGATTACGCCCGTGTACATAGGCGAACGATCCAAACCATTGCGGATAATATCATGCGTCTGCGTACTGGTATGGGTAATCCAGCAAGAAACTTGCGCTGGATGCTGTGCCACATTGCCTAAAAAAGAAAAAACTGGCACTGGACTGTCGCCAGGCTGTTCCGTCATGGCGGCATAATTAATAGTGCGCCCATCGATACGAGGCGGCGTACCCGTTTTTAATCGTCCAACAGGTAACCCAATTTCACGCAATCTAGCGGCTAATGAAATAGCAGGAGGGTCGCCAGCGCGGCCAGCACTATAGTTTTGCATGCCAACGTGCACCAACCCTCCCAAGAAAGTACCCGCCGTTAACACGACAGACTTTGATGCAAACTTAAGGCCAATTTGCGTTACTACGCCAACAACCTTGTCACCCTCTAGCGTAATATCGTCTACCGCCTGTTGGAATAGCCACAAATTAGGTTGATTTTCTAAGGTGCGGCGAATGGCTGCTTTATATAAAATACGGTCAGCTTGTGCACGCGTCGCTCGAACAGCAGGGCCCTTACTTGCATTCAATATCCGAAACTGAATGCCCCCCTCATCTGTTGCCATCGCCATTGCCCCACCTAAAGCATCCACCTCTTTAACCAAATGACCCTTACCAATCCCTCCAATAGAAGGATTGCATGACATTTGACCTAAGGTTTCTATATTGTGTGTTAGCAATAAGGTTTTTTGGCCCATACGCGCAGCAGCTAAAGCCGCTTCAGTGCCCGCGTGGCCGCCGCCAACAACAATAACATCAAATTTATCTGGAAACTGCATACATTAATCGCAACGTGATTCAACAATGAAAGGATATAATTTTAACGTAAATCCATGCTTAACGTCACTTAAACTTAACTGTTTCACGTGAAACATTTAAGACAAGTGACTTAATCTTGATTATTTCTTGCTAAAATTAATTTTTCACGTGAAACATTTATTAAAAATCACAATGAAAACATAAACTTCTGTTCCCACGCTAGCCACATCGTGATAATCATATCTTGGCGATGATTACTGGCTGTAAACGCGTTTGTAAAATTAAGCCTAAACAAAAAACACAAGCGCTACAACCTAAGCATTAAGTAACATACAAAAAGTTACGTACTACGGAACAGTAAAAACCATATTTACCGAGTATAAAAAAGGTGCTATTAGCGCCTTTTTATTTACCAATACAGAATTTAGAAAATATTTCACCAAGCAAATCATCTGGTGTGAATTCACCAGTTATACTACTTAAAGATTCTTGTGCTAATCTCAGTTCTTCTGCTGCCAATTCAGCCAAGTTAATTTGTGCGCTGGCTTGCTGTAAATGTAAAGCTACTTGGTTCAATGCTTCTAAATGTCTAGCGCGCGCCATAAATACACCCTCAGCATTTTGTTGATAACCAACCAGCGATAATAAATGGCTTTTTAACAAATCTAGTCCCAACCCTGTTTTGGCTGATAAGCAAATATGCATTGCATTATTTTTATCTAAGACTTGCGGTTGTTCTTGGGAAAGATCAATTTTGTTATGCACCCAAATTTTAGTCATTTCTTGCGGCAAGCGGTCTATAATCAACTTTTCTTGCTCACCAATACCATGAGTTGCGTCGACTAATAATAATGCGATATGCGCCGTTTCTGTGGCTTGATAAGTTCGTGCAATACCGATTTTTTCAACCTCATCATCAGTCTCACGCAGGCCAGCAGTATCTATAATATGCAGTGGCACCCCATTGATTTGTATTTCACTTTTAATGGCATCGCGTGTCGTTCCGGCAATCGGCGTCACAATCGCCACCTCTTCGCCAGAAAGAGCATTCATCAAACTAGACTTGCCAACATTGGGCTGCCCGATTAATACAACATTAACGCCATCACGTAATAATGCGCCTTGTTTAGCTTTGCTAAAAATAGTAGCTAACACCGCTTGGTTTTTGGCTATTTTTTCCGCCACGCGGCCTTGTGTAATAAAATCAATTTCTTCTTCAGGAAAATCCAAACAAGCTTCTACGTATAAACGTAAATTGATCAGCTCACTTAGTAAGGAATTAATTGTTTGTGAAAACTCACCAGAGAGAGAACGAACTGCGCTTTTAGCAGCCTCGATTGTCGCGGCATTAATCACATCTGCAACCGCTTCTGCTTGTGCCAAATCAAGCTTATCGTTCAAATAAGCGCGTCTAGTAAACTCACCTGGCACTGCCTGGCGCGCACCTAATGCAATACAGCGTGCTAACAAAATTTGCATTAGCGCAGTACCGCCATGCCCTTGTAGCTCTAATACTTCTTCACCCGTGTAAGAATGCGGCGCGTTGTAGTAAATGGCAATACCACGGTCGATTAACTCACCGTTATCTTGCTTAAAATCTAAATAGGCTGCGTAACGTGGAGCAGGGCAATGGCCGAGAATTTGTGTCGCTATTACATGGCATAAAGGGCCAGATACGCGAACAATACCAATGCCGCCAGCACCACTTGCTGTAGCGATAGCGGCAATCGTATCTTGTGAATTAGCGCTTAGCACTGCCTTTTTTAGCTAGCGCTTCAGCATGAATTGTTTTATTGATGTACCACTGTTGTGCAATCGATAAAATATTATTGACCAACCAATATAAAACCAAACCCGCTGGGAAAAAGAAGAAGAAAATACTAAATACCACTGGCATAATTTTCATTACTTTAGCTTGCAGTGGGTCAGCAGGTGCTGGATTTAAGTAAGTCTGAATAATCATAGACGCACCCATCAAAATCGGCAAAATATAATAAGGATCTTTTGCTGATAAATCAGTAATCCAACCAAAAAATGGTGCATGACGTAACTCAACAGAGCCTAGCAATACCCAATAAAGTGCAATAAAAACAGGTATTTGCACTAATATTGGCAAGCATCCACTCAATGGATTGATTTTCTCTTTTCGATACATTTCCATCATGGCTTGTTGCAATTTTTGCTTATCGTCGCCAAATTTTTCTTTCAAACTTTGCATGCGTGGTGCCATTTCACGCATGTGCGCCATACTGCGATAACTCGCTGCAGAAAGTTTGAAGAAGGCGGCTTTAAGCATAATCGTCAGGATAATAATTGCTACACCCCAATTACCAATAAACCCGTGAATTTTTGATAATAACCAAAACAATGGTTTAGCAATGATGGTTAACCAACCATAATCCACTGCATACTCTAAACCTGGGGCAGCCGCTTCTAAATCAGCTTCTGTTTGTGGGCCAGAAAATAAGGTTGCGCTTATTTCAGCTGTGGCGTCTGGTGCAATCTTGCCAACAGGGTTAACCACACCAACCGCATACAGATTATCAGCTAATTGTTTGGTATAAAACTCATCTTGCGTGCCTGCCTTTGGAATCCAAGCACTGGCAAAATAATGCTGAATAATGCCAATCCAGCCATCTTTTGTTTTTAACGATAGATTCGCATCAGCCATTTCAGTAAATTTAATTTTCTTAAATTTATCTGCGTCTGTGTAGTAAGCACCACCAGTGAACGTTGGCATAAAAGCAGAACCTTGGTTAGACTCGCTATCATGCGTGATTTGGTAATAAACAGAAGGTATTACTTCTGCACCACTTGCGTTATGGATGACATGTGTCACTTCAATTTCATATTGGCCACGATGAAATGTGTAAATCTTATCAACTGTAAGTCCATTGCCAGCCCAAGATAGCTTTACCTTAAGTGCATCTGCACCAGCCTGCATACTGTAGTTATTCACCTCACTCGTAAACACTGTTTTATGATTAGGCAAGTCCGCACCAATTAAACCGCTTTGTGCTACATAAAGCATGGTATTTGCTGCATTATCATCCATCAATACAAAACGGCCTTCACCTTTGCCATCTGCTCGATGTTTATTTAAGGTTAAATGACGTAAATCTCCACCAATCGTGCTGATTTCAGCTTGGTATAAATCGGTGTTGACCTTAATCCGTTCACCTGGTGCCAACTTATCTACGTTACTAGTATCATCTGAATTAACATCATCTGCTGAAGAAGCTGCTGGAAGGCTAGCATCAACGATTGCAGCATCTGCTGTTTTAGAAACATCACTAACAGGTTGATTTTTTGCTTGCCACGCATCCCATAACATTAAGATGGAAAATGAAAAGACGACAAATATGATTAAACGTTTAATATCCATTACAACTCTTTACTGATTATAAAAACTCATTGTTTAACAAAAGACTAAGGCACAGGATCATGACCACCATCACACCAAGGATGACAACGACCTAATCTTGACACCATCAGATAGCTACCTTTTAAAGCACCATACTTCTCAATCGCTTCTATAGCATAACTAGAACAACTAGGATAAAAGCGACAACTTGCGCCAAAAAAAGGACTTAATCCCCATTGGTATATTTTAATCAAACCAATCAACAGACTACGCATGATCTATTTTTTCTTGCATTACTTTATGCTGTATTTTATCAAATAGCATAACAAGTTCTTGTTTCAATATTAAGAAATGGCTATTTTTAAAAGGCTTTTTAACTTGTATCACAATATCGACACTATTTAATATATGTAATTCTTGACGGCATAGCTCGCGCAATACGCGGCGCATATAATTTCTATCCACTGCTAATTTGGCTATCTTTTTAGCCACAACAAACCCAACTTTTGTTTCTGTTACTGCTTGCGGTTTGTAATGTATTACCAGAAAAGCGGAAGAGAAGCGTCTTCTAAAACTAAAAACGGATGAAAATTCATCCGTTTTTCTAATCATTACCAACTTGCTTATTACTGGTTTATGCATTGCTACTCATGTTAATGCTTAGCAAATTTAACACGCTTAAAGACGTGTTAAACTTACAAACCTAGGCGTTTACGACCTCTTGCTCGGCGCGCCGCAATAATTTTACGACCACCTTTTGTTTTCATGCGTACTAAGAATCCGTGCGTGCGTGCACGGCGTGTTTTAGACGGTTGATAAGTACGTTTCATTTAATTCTCCAAATGCGAATGCTACAAAGCCCTACATTAGACCTGATATCAGGGTGGTTTGTCAATCATAATTTACTTAGACTTAAAAAATGCAATCGCCTGTGGATAAGTCTGATTAAACAGGTTAAAATTATCAGCTGTCTTTTGGTAAAAAAAATGAAAATTAACCAAAAAATTCTATCTCTCACATCTAACTGGGGTACTTGGTAAAACGATGGATAATTTTTGGCCCACCTGCCTCAGCCGTTTTGAACAAGAGTTGTCATCACAACAGTTTAATACTTGGATTAAACCGCTTAAAACTGAAATAACGGATGAGAGTTTTATCGTTGTCGCACCCAATAAATTTGTACAGCAATGGGTTAAAGATCGATTTTTAAATAAAATTGAACGCATTGCCGAAGAGCTTTTTTCAGAAGCAGTATTCATTGAAATTATCACCAGTAATAAACCAACCGCAAAAGTTGAAACAAAGCCTGTTCAAACAACAGAAATCACACCAATAGAACAAAGTGTAAAAGACGCTAGAAAAAAAAGTGCGCCTGCTAAAAAAGTAAGTAGTAAAGCAGAAGTACCATCAGGTTTAAATCCAGCCTTTAATTTTAATAATTATGTCACTGGCCGTGCTAATCAATTAGCCCGAGCAGCGGCGAGACAAGTGGCTGATAATGCTGGTCAAGCCTATAACCCGCTGTTTATCTATGGCGGTGTTGGTTTAGGTAAAACGCATTTATTACAAGCCATTGGCAATCAACTTAAACAACAAAACCCTGATGCAAAAGTACGCTATTTACACGCGGAGCGTTATGTTTCTGATGTGGTGAAGGCCTATGAAAATAAAGCGTTTGATGCGTTTAAAAAGCAATATCACTCTTTAGATTTATTATTAATTGATGATATTCAATTTTTTGGTAAAAAAACGCGGACGCAAGAAGAGTTCTTTTATGCTTTCAATACTTTAATTGAAGAAAAAAAACAGATTGTTATTACTTGCGACACTTATCCTAAAGAAATTATTGATGTTGATGAGCGATTGCGTACTCGATTTAGTTGGGGTTTAACAGTTGCAATTGAGCCGCCTGAGTTAGAAATGCGTGTCGCAATTTTGCTTAAAAAAGCAGAAGAGTCTAAAATCAACTTAGATGAAGATGTTGCTTTTTTTGTGGCCAAACAAATACGATCAAGTGTGCGTGAATTAGAAGGTGCGCTGAACCGCATTGTCGCAATGTCTAAGTTTACGGGTAAACCGATGGATATTCACTTAGCAAAAGAGGCGTTACGTGATTTAATTGCGGTGCGCGGTCGGCAAATTACGATAGAGAATATCCAAAAAACGGTAGCGGATTATTTCAAAATTAAAGTGTCTGAAATGCATAGCAAAAAAAGGTCACGAAATGTATCAAGACCGAGACAAATTGCAATGTCATTGGCAAGAGAGTTAACGAACCATAGCTTTCCAGAAATTGGCGAGGCATTTGGCAATCGCCATCACACGACTGTAATGCATGCGTGTGATGAAATTGAGCAGTTACGGTTAAATGATCAAAATATCGCACGTGATATTGGTTTTTTAACCCAAGTAATACGAGATTAAGTATAAAGATGGTGTGGATAAAAATAATAACAAGCTGTGGATAAAAAATGGGTTAACGCATGTTTTACAATTAATCAAAATTCATACACATTTAATCCACAATAAAAAACAAGGTTTTAAACAAACTTAAACTAGTGTTAACAGTATGATTATTTTAAGTAATTAGTGTAATGCACAGAAAAAGATGACATTACTATTATTATTAGTTTTAT
>JAHZMC010000020.1 GCA_022599515.1 Betaproteobacteria bacterium | reverse complement strand
GCAGGTTTTGACTCGAAGCTCTGGCGTAATTGTTTAACGGTATCTCTTGCATCTTTTGCGCGCATGCATTGCAAGGTCAAAAACTTAATCATGGTGCGCTGATAGTCAGTCTCTAAGTTTTGAGAAAATTCCGTAAAGTAATCTCGACGAATAGCAGATTGCCATCCTTTTTTCTCTATGAAGCACGGTGTAGAGCCAACTAAGATGAGCTTTTTGACACGATCTGGCTGAGTCACGGCAATATTTTGCGCAACTAAACCGCCAAGTGACCATCCTAAAATATCGGAAACGCCAGGAATAACCTCCGCCACTTCTTCCGCTAGACGATACAATTGATAAGGCTCTATGGAAGGGCTTTGCCCCATGCCAGGCAAATCAACAACATACAACATATAGTTTTTTGATAAACGTTTTATCAGTGACTGCCATACGCCGCTATGCATGCCCCAGCCGTGAATTAACACTAACGGATGACCTTTTCCTATCACTTCAACATGACATGTCATGCTAATTCTCTCTCTGCTTCATTAATCAGTTTTGCCAATTGTATAACATCCGCTTCCGTATGCCCTGCTGACAGCGAAATGCGTAACCGAGCGGTATCTTTCGGTACGGTTGGCGGCCGAATCGCTGGTACTAAAATACCTTTTTCCTGCAAGTATTCACTTAGTTTAAGCGCATCATGATTACTGCCTACCAATAAGGGCTGCACAGCTGTTTCTGATGGCATTAATCGCCATTTACTGAGTTTAAGATGCTGCTTTAAGGTTTGCATCAATAAGCGTAATTGCGTTCTTAAATTATCACCCTGCTCTATCAGTTCAACAGATGCTGATAGGGTTGCAGATAAAGCTGGCGGCGCTGGCGTGCTATAAACATAGCTTTTAGCCGTTTGAATTAAATAGTCAATCACCACTTGTTCGCCCGCCACAAAAGCACCTGCTACACCTGCTGCTTTACCTAAAGTGGCCATCATAATAATACGTGGTGACTTTAGCTTCAAATGATTGAGTGAACCTTGCCCATGCTCACCTAACACGCCAAAACCATGCGCATCATCGACATATAAATACGCATCATATTGTTCACATAGCGCTAAATATTCGGCTAACGGCGCAAGATCGCCATCCATACTAAACACCGCATCTGCGGCAATTATTTTGCGTTTTGCATTGCTCGCTTTAAGCAGTTTTTCTAAAGCGGTAACATCATTATGTGCAAAGCGGTGAAATTCTGCCAAAGAATAATAACTGCCATCATTTAAACAAGCATGATTAAGCTTATCGGCAAAGATAGCATCGCCACGTCCAGCCAATGCGCCTAACACGCCAATATTCGCCATATACCCTGTTGAAAAAACCAAGGCGGCTGGCATATCGACAAATTGCGCTAATTGCTTTTCTAGCAAATCGTGATAACGATGATGGCCAGTAATTAAATTCGATGCGCCGCTACCAACGCCTGCTTTTCCAGTAGCATCTTGCATGGTTTTAATCAGATGCGGATGATTAGCTAATCCTAAATAATCATTACTACAAAATGATAAATACAGCTGATTATTAGTCGCTATAGTCTCCGCTTGCGGCGAATCTAATAAGCGGCGTTGACGTAGCAAGCCATCGACTGCGCGCTGATCTAATGCTTTTTGTAAGGCTGCTAACATAATTAAATAACACGCATCATTAAATAGCGTGTATGCCTAATTTTTCGAATAGCTTCTTATCGGTTTCCGCTTCTGGATTACCCGTTGTCAACAACTTTTCGCCATAAAAAATACTATTTGCGCCCGCCATAAAGCACATCGCTTGGATGCCTTCATGCATACTTTGACGGCCTGCTGATAAACGCACAAAACTTTTAGGCATCACGATACGCGCTGCGGCAATCGTGCGTAAAAACTCAAAAGGATCTAACTCTTCAGTACCGTGTAAAGGTGTGCCTTCCACTTGGGTCAGTAAATTAATCGGCACGCTTTCTGGTGGGCGTTCCATATTAGCAAATTGCGCCAACAAACCTGCGCGTTGTTTGCGCGTTTCACCCATGCCAATAATACCGCCGCTACACACGTTAATATCTGCTTCGCGCACGCTATCTAAGGTATTTAAACGATCTTCATAAGTACGCGTACTAATCACGTCTCCATAAAACTCTGGTGCGGTATCAAGATTATGATTGTAATAATCCAACCCAGCGTCTTTAAGCTGAGTCGCCATGCCTTCTTTCAACATACCCAAAGTCGCACAAGTTTCTAAGCCCATTGCTTTCACTTCTGAAATCATCTTTAACACTGGCTCTAAATCTCTTTGTTTTGGGCTGCGCCAAGCAGCGCCCATACAGAAGCGGCTAGCGCCACTATCTTTTGCCGCTTGTGCTGCTTTTAATACTTCTTCAATCGGCATCATTGGTTCGTTTTCAACTTCAGTGTGATAACGCGCCGCTTGTGGGCAATAACCACAATCCTCACTACAACCACCCGTTTTAATCGACAATAAAGTGCTCACTTGCACTGCGTTAGGATCATGATGCTCACGATGCACACTGTGCGCTTTAAACATTAAATCATTTAGCGGCATCTCATATAAAGCCACAATATCCTCAACACTCCAACGCGCTACCGTATTTCTTTTAGCCGTTTGACAATCATTTGATTTATTCGGATTGAGTGCATCCACG
>JAHZMC010000019.1 GCA_022599515.1 Betaproteobacteria bacterium | reverse complement strand
GTTGCTCCTCTGGACTCAAGCTATTAAACTTTTGAAAACGTTTACGTGCATTTTCACGCTCATATAGCGTCATACGACTCCAAGTATTCAATCGTTTTTGCACACGCTTTTGTTTTTTTGCATCCATCTTTGGATAATCTTCGGCAATATCAAGCATTTTTTCGCGTTGCCAAGGTCTGAGCGTGTCCCACTCAGCAGATAGAGGAGCCAGCACACTACGTTGCTGCTCAGTCAATTCAGCCCATTTTTTTGCTGGGGCATCATCGCTCAAAGACGTTTTAATGACACCAATATCAGCCATTGCCAACTGCGCTTGATTTGTTGCTGCCTGCACATGCATGACAAACAATAAACTAACTAGCAACCAAAACTTTTTCATGCAACCTCAATAACTTAAATTAAAAAATGTGACTTAATTTTATACTCTAATTTTACAGACTCGCCGACTGATTCAACGCTGGTTCAAATCCTTTATCTACAAATGCTTCTGGCGGCAAATCCGCACCTAGCAGAAATGCATCACTTGTTTCATTCGCACTCATGCTTTGCATGATTAAAAAAGCGCTTACCAGAACTGCCAAAGCTAATCCTGCCATCGCAACACGATGATGATCAGCCCAGCTGACCCAATGACTTAATGTACCATCAGCATTAACCGTTGAGCCTTGCTGTTTTTGATGTCTGTTTACCGCTTGATTTCTGCCATCTTCTAGCTGCTTTAAAACACGCAAACTCAAACGCTGCGCCTTTTCGTCAAGCAACGCAGCAATCTGCTTGCCTTGTGCATCTTCATTATATTCGTAATCTGTATTGTCTGTCTTCATGACGCTACCCCTAAGTATTTAATTCTTTTACTGTGCCTAAGCCTTGTTGCGCTAGCAATGCCGCCATTGTGTGCAATGCACGTGAGCAGTGCGTTTTAACACTACCTTCAGAACAGCCCATAGACTCTGCTGTTTCGGCAACACTCATCTTTTCCCAATAACGCAATACAAAGGCTTCTCGTTGACGTGCTGGCAACTTTTGCAACGCTGTTTCAATCACTTGCAGCGTTTGACTACCTTCTAATTGTGTTGCAGGATTTTGAGAACCATCATCAACGTCCATCGTATCGAGTGGATCTCTCGCTTCACCATCATCACTTTGCGTGCTGAATGATGAAAGTAAAGTAGTCCAGAGCGCGCGCACCTTCTGGCGACGCCAAAAGTCACGCATGGTGTTTTGCAAAATACGCTGAAATAACATCGGATATTCTGTCACTGGTTTATCAGGATATTTATCAGCTAATTTCAACATGGCATCTTGCACAATGTCCATCGCGGCATGATCATCACGCACAGCGTAAGCTGTTTGCTTGAAAGCGCGTCGCTCTACGTCCCGTAGAAAATCTGATAATTCTTGTGAACTTGCCATGAATTTATTTTGTAATCACCAACGCTCACTATAACAGCTTAAGCGCTTCTAGCCTTTGCAAGACTGTTTTATACTTCACTTTATTTGTTACACCTATTCTACCTTTAAAGTTATTATTGTATCTATGCTAAGAATTCTAATCTTAATTGTTTTGGTTTGGATACTGGTTGTTGTATTAAAACGCTTTATTGCCTCAATAACCGCCAACAAGACTAAAACAACGCCATCATCCGCTGAGAAAATAGTCGCGTGCAATCAATGCGGATTGCATACTCCTGAAAATGAAACACATACAATTGACAATGACTAAACCAAATAATCAGCCATATAACATTAACAACAAAGGTGTTATGGCCGCAGCAAAACAAATAGCCTCACCTAATTTTGATAATAGGGAAAAAGACTGTGCTATCGACATGGTGGTTATTCATAATATTAGCCTGCCGCCATCAGAATACGGTGGGAATGGCATCATTGCGTTATTTACTAATGAGCTTGATCCTAATGAACACCCCTATTATGCGCAAATTTATACTGCTAAAGTGTCCTCGCATTTCTTGATTAGACGAGATGGTGAGCTGATTCAATTTGTGCCGTGCAATAAACGCGCATGGCATGCAGGCGTATCAAATTGGCAAGACCGTGAACGATGTAATGATTTTTCGGTCGGAATAGAGCTTGAAGGTTCTGATTTTGAACTATTTGAATCCGCGCAATATAAAATATTGAATAAATTATTGATTTCTTTGAAAGAAACCTACCCTATTCAGCACGTGGTTGGACACTCAGACATTGCACCAGGGCGTAAAACAGATCCAGGGCCTTTTTTTGATTGGTCAGCAATTAATCAGTAATGAGCGATAATGATGGACGATAACACTTTAACTAATTAAGAATGAACCGCTTAACCATGCACCAATATACTGTCATTATTTCAGCCCTTTTTATATCTGCATTGCTTAATGCATGTGGTGCTGACAATGCTTCTGCTGATAAGAAATCGGACGTCCGAGCGACATTAGTATCTGTTTCAGCAGTCAAAAATCAGGCGATTGAAGTTACACAAACTTCAGTTGGCTCGCTTGAGGGTTTAGTCAACCCAACATTGGCGGCAGAAATGGCAGCACGTGTCATCAAAGTGCATGTTAATACAGGCGACACCGTCAAAAAAGGACAGCTTATTGCCACTTTAGATGCGACTGACTACATCATGCAACGTAACGAAGCGCAAGCAGAGGTTGCCAGAATCCAAGCGCTATTAGAGAACCAAACTAAAGTCGTGGCTCGTAACCAAGCATTGGTTAACAAAAATTTCATTTCTCAAAACGCCGTGGATAATGAAGTGGCTCAAGAAAATGTGTTAAAACAGCAATTAACTGCCGCTAAAGCCCGTGTTGCTAGCATCAATCATGACAGTAGTAAATCGAAAGTGATTGCGCCTGTCAGCGGCGTTATCGAAAGCAAACCTGTCGATACCGGCGACTACCTGCGTGTAGGCGACCCTATCGTGCAAATTGTCTCTAAACAAATCTTACGCGCGCATTTGCCTTTTCCAGAACAGCTTGGCGCACAACTTAAACCTGGATTAATTGTGCGCCTCAAAACACCGACCAGCGATCAAATGGTTGAAACGGTCATTCGTGAGCTAAAACCGCTGATTGCAGAAGGTACGCGCACTATTGATGTCATCGCCGATGTCAATAATGCGCCAGGCTGGCAGCCAGGTGCGACGGTCACTGGGACGGTTGTGTTAAGTGAACGGCCTGCGACTACTATGATTCCTGAACAAAGTCTGGTATTGCGCCCAGCTGGCGAAGTCGTTTATGTTGTGCGTGATCATGTGGCTTATCAAGCCATTATTGAATCTGGCTTACGTCAAAACGGTTTAGTTGAAATACGTTCTGGATTACAACCTAATGACATCATCGTAGTTGATGGCGCTGGCTTTTTAACCGACAAAGCGCCAGTTGAGATTGCAAAAGAACGTAAAGCCGCAGAGATTTAGCGTTTATGACACTTCCTGAGTTTTCCATTAAACGACACGTCCTCGCTTGGATGCTGTCGGCTATGATTATTTTATTTGGCATCATTTCCTATAATCGCATCGGCGTCGACCGCATTCCCTCAGTTGATTTTCCTGTTATTACTATCACCACTACTTTGCGCGGTGCGAATGCCGAGGTTGTCGATACCAGCATTACCAGCATCATTGAATCGGCTATTAATACAACGCCAGGCATTGATCATATTGGCTCAGCATCCTCCCCTGGCGTTTCCACCATTAGCATTACCTTTAATTTAGATAAAGATATTGACGTTGCATTTAATGAGGTGCAATCCAAAATCAGTCAAATCCTAAGGCGATTACCGACTGATACCGACCCGCCCACTGTCAGAAAAGTAGACTCTGACGCCAGTCCAATTATTTGGCTATCGTTAAATGGCGACCGCACGATTCAACAGCTCAATTTGTATGCAACCAATGTATTGAAGAAAAAATTTGAGACCATTAATGGTGTTGGCGAAATTAGATTTGGTGGTAAGCGCGATCGTGTGATTCGCGTGATTGTTTCTCCCGAGCGCATGGCTGCTTATAAATTGGGTGCTAATGATCTAATTGATGCTTTTCAACGCGAGCATGTGCAATTGCCAAGCGGCTTTTTAGTCAGTGAAAAAGCCGAGCAACTGATTAAATTAGACTTGGAATTTCACGACATTCGCGATTTAGAAAAGATGGTCGTTAAACAAAAGGCAGGTTCGCCTATTTACCTTAAAGACATTGCCAAGGTAGAAGATAGCATTACGGATAACCGTCAGATTGCACGTTATAAAGGCAAACCAACGGTTGGAATTGGGATTGTTAAAATTGCGAATACCAACACAGTGGAAATTATTAATGCGGTTCAGAAAAAACTGAATGAGGAAATTATTCCCAATTTGCCACCTGGCCTGAACTTAGAAATATCGTCAAATGACTCTATCTTTATTAATCAAATTGTTAACTCTCTGAAAGAACATTTAGTCGAAGGCACCTTGTTTGCTGCGCTAATTGTGCTTATTTTTATGCGCTCTTTCAGCTCAACCGTTATGATTTGTTTAGAAATTCCAGTTTCGTTGCTAGGCGCTATCGCCGTGATGTATTTTGCAGGCTACACCTTTAATAGCATGACGCTACTCGCACTTTTGTTACTGATTGGCGTTGTGGTGGACGATGCCATCGTGGTTCGTGAAAGTATTATGCGCCATATGTCTGGCGAATTAGGTAATAAACTCAGTAAAGAGGACATTAAGAATCCAAGTGCCGTAGCGAGATTCCGCACACTTGCCACTATTAACGGCAGTAATGAAGTGGTGTTTGCTGTGCTAGCGTCATCCGCCTCTTTAGTCTGTATCTTTGCCCCTGTTATTTTTATGGATGGCATTGTTGGGATGTTTTTTGAGTCCTTTGCGGTAGTCGTTACTTTTGGCGTAATCATTTCATTACTGGTCTCGTTGACGCTAACGCCTATGCTTTGTTCACGCTACCTCAACGTGGTACAACAAGAAAATGCTTTCTATACAAAAATTGCCAATACCTTAGCCAAACTAGATAGCGCCTATCAAAAGCTATTAGGTCTTACCTTACGTCATCGTGGTTTTATCCTAATATTCACCGCCATATTTGTGGCGTTAACTGGCTTCTATAGTCTTAAGCACGTCGATAAAGAATTTGTCCCTGAATCGGATGAAAGCGCTTTTAGAATTAGTGCGAAAACGCCGTTAGGGTCCAACCTAGAATATACCGACTCACGTCTCAAACTGATTGAAGCTACATTGTCGAAATATCCAGAAATCGAAAGCTATTATGCCTCTATTGGGACAGGCTCACGCGGACAAGTGAACCAAGGCAGCATTAGTGTCCGCCTTAAACCGAAAGAAGAACGCAGTCTTAGCCAAGGTGAACTAATCAATTTTGTCAAAGAAGATTTGGCAAAAATTGCAGGTGTGAATGCTTTCGCATCGCCCACGTCTATTTCATCTGGACCACGCTCAGAAAAATTACAATTTATTCTCACTGGAAATAACTTAGCTGAGCTAGGCGATGTCGCTAATCGCTTCAAAGAAACCCTCTCAAAAACTGAGGGCATGGGTAAAGTCGATATTGATGTACAACTAGACTTACCGCAGCTCAGTGTTGATGTGGATAGAACACGTGCGGCTAATTTAGGCTTAAATGCCAGAGAAATTGCTACGGCCATTTCGATGTATGCAGGCGGTATTAATGTTGCCAGTTATAACGATAATATCAGCGATGGGCAGCGCTATGATATTCGACTAAAAGCAGATGAAACTTTGTTACAACAAGCCGCTGATTTAAGTAAAATTTACCTACGAAATGCCAGTGGAGAGTTAGTACGGCTTGATGCTGTAGCAAGTTTTAAATCAACATTAGGCGCAGCGGTTATTGGTCGCTATGATTTGCAATATGCGGTTAATTTCTACGCCAATCCAACCATTCCTCTAAATGACGCCTTGGATATCGTCAACGCAACGGCAGCGGAAATTTTACCGGCAGAATTTCAATTAATCCTTTCGGGTCAGGCTGAGGAAATGCGCAAAACCATTAAGAATATGTCGTTTGTGTTTATCCTTGCTTTTGTGTTGCTTTATATGGTGCTTGCGAGCCAGTTCAATTCGTTTATACAACCGCTCATCGTGATGCTTGCACAACCACTGGCAATCATTGGCGGTCTAATTGGACTCATGCTCTTTAATCAATCGCTCAATATTTATTCAATGATTGGATTAGTCTTATTAATTGGTTTAGTGGCCAAAAATTCAATTTTGCTGATTGATTTGACCAATCAACTAAGAGAAAAAGGTGCTGGCATTGACGAGGCATTGACAGAAGCCTGCCCTGTGCGGTTGCGGCCAGTTATCATGACCTCGCTCACGATTGTGTTAGCGTTGTTACCTGCTGCAATTGGTTTAGGGGCTGGTAGCGAAACCAATAAGCCGCTATCGATTGCGATTATTGGCGGCATGCTTTCTTCAACCTTACTGACATTAGTGGTTGTACCAGCTGCTTATTCATTAGTGATGCATGGGCTAGAAAAATTGCATGCGGTGAAATTTCAAAAAGGCAGTGAAGCTTAAAGAAAATTTATATTGGCTTGCTAATTAGCCATACAATTAAATTAAGCTAACTTAGCGAGCACCTGTAAACTCAAGCCATCTAATTTAGGCTGCCACAAGGTAGGATTCTGTGGAAATTCCTCAAACGCACCTGTACGTTGATAACCGAGACGCTCATAAAATTCAATCAACTCAGTCCGCAAAGAAATGACTGTCATATGAAAACCTGCTACCCGCCACTCGCGCCTAGTCATGGTTTCAGCTGCCGTAATTATATCCTTGCCATGTCCTTTATTTTGCAAGCTAGGCTTCACGGCAATCATGCCAAAATGAACCGTATGTTTAAATGCAATCACTTGCAGCTCGCAACAAATGGTCGCTACGATTTCATCATTCTGCACACCGATTAAAATAAACGCATCACTCCGTTTAATCATCTTGGTAATTTCAGCAGTGGTAGTGCGTAGCCCATCCAAAATATCAGCTTCAGTCGTCCAACCTTTGCGGCTTGTTTCACCCCGATAGGCAGTGTTAATGAGCTTTGCAATAGACTCGGCATCAACCAAATCGGCTTTATAAAAATGTAGCATAGAGAATTGGTAGCCTTAAGAAACGATTTTTTGAACAACTAAACTGGCAGTCATATCACCTTCGACATTAATCGTCGTACGAAGAGTGTCTAACAGGCGATCGACTGGTAGCAGAATCGCAATCGCCTCAGCAGGCAAACCAACAGATTGCAGCACCAAAACCATGGTCACCATCCCAGCACTTGGGATGCCAGGCGCCCCGACGGAAGCAAGCATAGCAGTAAGAAAGACTATCATTTGCTGAACAAAACTTAGGTCAACACCAACCAAGTTTGCAATAAATAACGCCGCTGCCGCTTCATATAAAGCGGTGCCATCCATATTCATGGTTGCACCAAGCGGCAACACAAAACCTGCAATTTCTGGCTTTACATTCAGCTGCTCTGTGGCACAGCGCATGGTAATGGGTAAAGTAGCAGAGCTTGAACTAGTGGCAAATGCCGTGATTAACGCTTGCCTTGCACCTTGCAAGAACCAAAACGGAGTTTTTCTCGTAAACAAGAATAAAAGTAGGGGTAAGACGATAACGCCATGAAACAATAATGTTCCAGCAACAATCGCAACAAATTGCGCAAGCGTGCCCAACATAGCCCCATCTTGCGTGGCAACTAGCTTAATCAACAGTGCAGCAATCCCATAAGGCGCTAACCACATAATCCAATTGACGATGCGCATGGTAACTTCTAAGCCCTCTTCCAACAAGACTAAAATGTTCTTATAGCGGTCACCGCCCATCACCAACGCAATACCAAGAAATAAAGCAAAAATAACCACCGCTAACACTTTGCCTTCGGCTAAGGCTTGAAATGGATTAACAAATAGATTGTGTAAAAAGTGAGCAAAAAATTCAGGCAAAGGCATTTGTTGTGATTGAAAATTTTGCATCGCGCCTTCAAACATGCTGACTTCTAATCCAGAGCCAGGCTTAAAATAGGTACTCGCAGCCATGCCAACAATCATTGCAATGGCCATGGTTAACACAAAAAAGATAAGCGTGGTTATCCATACTTTATGCATTTGTTGATGTTGCCGTAAGTTGGCAATGCCCACGACAATGCTACAAAACACCAGCGGAATCAAAATCATTTTAAGTAAATCGATAAATAATGTACCGATAATGGTGGCTGCATATAAGCTAGAAGAGGCCGTTGTGCTTTCTATCCCTGTTTGCTGAAATAGCAAACCGACCGCTACGCCAAATAGGGCGCCAATCAATATTTGTGCATTAAGACTAGGTAATTTCATCGACAATCACTTTAAATAGATTAATTTGAACGGTCTAATTTGAATATCCACTTTACCTATTTTTGTTTATTTAATAAAGAATCTGTTTTGTAAGGCACTTTACCCGCGGGCACTAATTTTGATGCGGTTTCAATATGCAAATCCTGATCATCAAAAAAGATATGCGGTTTGAATGCTTTTAAAATGGCGGCCTTATTTAGCCCACCCAAAAAGAATACCTCATTCACATAAACACCCCAATGGCGCAATGTATTAATTACGCGCATCTCGGCAGGTGCACTTCTTGCCGTCACGATTGCTAAACGAATGGGCGACATTTCCACGCCAAATGGCAAACGGCTTTGTAATTTTGCTAGTTTTTGTAGGAAAGAAGCATAAGGCCCTTCTAGCATCGGCACATGTTGTTGTAAATCTTCATTTTGTTGAAACTCATCCAAGCCTTTTGATTTAAAAATAAGCTCGCTGCTTTCATCAAATAATACTGCATCACCATCAAATGCAATTCTGACTTGGTCGCTAGGTAATTGCTCAATATCTTTAGGCGGCTCTTTCAATAAAGCAACCGCACATTTACCCGCATCCATTACTTTTTGTGCATCTTTAAGATTAGTTGTTAAAAACAAATCGACATCAAATGCTTCAATATAATCGGCAACTGACTCACCACCAGTAAACGCATGGCGACTAATTTTTAAACCTAACTTTCGAATATTGTTAAAAACACGCACACCTGTTTCTGGGCTGTTTCTCGACATCACCACTACTTCAACGAGTGGCGCTTCATCTTTCTGGTGAAACTTATTGAGTTCTAGTAACGCCCTGATAAGGGGCATACCTGTACCATTAAGTAAAGGCTCACTTTCTCTAGCAAGCATATACTGCCGATATTCTATAACCGCTTTCTCAACATCAACTTTCAATCGCTCTTGAAATAATCGATCAGCCTCCCCTAAATCAAATAGAGCAGTTGCTGAAATGCCGACAACTAAGGTGTTAGAAAGATCCAGCGCCATAATTATGCGGCTTTCTTTAGCGGCTTCACAGTAGGTTTATCTTCGGCCAACTTCTTCTCAAACACAGCAGCAAAGAAACCATCTGTGCCATGTAAATGCGGTAGTAAGTTTAAGTATTTACCTGTATCTAAGTTAATTTGTTGCTGTGCTAACACTTCATTGGCTGGAATTAAAACAAATTCTGGATGTGCGCTTAAAAATGCTTCGGCAATCACTTCGTTTTCTTCTTTCAGCAAACTACAAGTTGCGTAAACAACACGACCGCCAGCTTTAACTAATTTGGCGGCGCGCGCCAAGATGTTGGTTTGTTTTTGATTTAACTCAATCACATCTTGCTCTGTTTGACGCCACTTCAAATCAGGGTTGCGGCGCAAAGTGCCTAAACCACTACATGGCGCATCGACTAACACGCGATCAAACTTGGCATTTAATCGTTTTAGTTTTAAATCATTTTCGTTATTAATCACTTGTGCATTTAAATTAGATAAGCCAGAACGCTTTAAGCGCTTACCTAAATTATTCAAACGTTTTTCTGACACATCAAATGCATATAAACGTCCCGTATTTCGCATTAATGCACCTAAAGCCAAGGTCTTTCCACCTGCGCCTGCGCATAAATCCGCCACCATTTGACCACGTTTAGGAGCAACCAAATAACTTAAAATCTGGCTACCTTCATCCTGCACTTCAATTTTTCCTTCAGTAAATAATACATGCTTACTAATGCCAACACGGTTAGGCATACGAATACCAATCGGTGAATAAGGCATTGCAGCAATGATATTTTCATTATTGATATTTTCGGCAATCATTTTGGCGAGCACTTCTTCTGGTGTTCCTTTAATGGTGTTCACTCGCAAATCCAACGTCGCCTGATCAAACATACTACGACAGATAGTGAGTGCTTGCTCTTCACCATATTGTGATACTAGCTTCTCCCACAACCAATCGCGTACATCTGCTTGCACCGCAATTGGAAAATATTCTGTTGATTTAGCTTTGATTGCGATTGCCCATTCTTTTTGCTGCTCAGTTAGCATGTCATCCAAGTCGCGCAAACTACGACCTTGCACGCGTAGCAACCACGCCAGGATAAGCTTACGCGCATCATCAGGATCATTTTCATCATTCGCCGTTAGCGTGCTTAAAAATCGAAAGCGTCTAATCACACCATAAACACTCTCGGCTATAAACGCGCGCTCCTTGTTGCCAAGATCGCGATTGTTGCGAAAAAATTCGCTCATTTTGGCATCGGCTGGTTTATCAAAATTCAGCATGTCATTTAATAACATCGCTGCTTGACGGAGTAAATTTGGGGTCATAATCTGTGGGATTCTTGAATAAGTTGAATTGGTTTAATGGTAATGATTTTTGCAAGAAAAAGCTAACATACGCTCCTGCTTGGTAGCTTTTTTATCAAAGATGCGCTACATTTATTCAACTGTTAGTTTGATTAAATTCTGCTCAAATTTAGCGCCGTCATCATACATCACCACTTTCACGGGTAAATAATGATGGTCTTTTGCCAGATAAATAATTTTAGGTTCATCTGTATTTCGCTCAGTCAATGTCACTACATCAAAGTTGCCTGCTTTGGTTTTTTTCATTTGTGTCTTGGTCGTCACTTCATAATCAGTCATAGAAAGCTTTTTACCAATTGTTAATGGTATTGCAAATGGCGTCTGCATAGGCGGTTTAAACATAAACTGATACATAATGCTGAGTAAATCTTGCGTGCCATCCTGTAACGCTTGCTCTTTTTTACGGCCTTTAACTTGCATATTTAAGCGCTGATTTTCCCAATCAAAATCATTGATTAATGTTCGCTTTGCACTCGTGCTTTGAAGTGATTCAAAATGCAATGGCTTTAATCCTTGTTTCGTAACAACACCATTACTTTTTAACTCGCGCTTGCCTAGTAAGGCATAAATACCAATACCCTTCGTCACAGACTCAATCTGGTATAGCTTACCATCTTGCGTGAAATACTCAGTCACATTAGCAAATAATTGCCCATCACGTTCCAGCTCATATTCAAGGGTGATTTTTTTCGGCGCGGCAATCGCAAGGTTGATGGTCATCATGCACAACAAAATGACTGCTCTTTTCATCCATAACAAGGTCATCGTTTCTCCATACTTAAATAACTGATACGTAATATAACGATTTCCCTTAAATTTTCGTTGTCATGATTTTAATGAGTCATGCTTTATGCAACAACAGCCTAAATAACAATCGTTGGCGCTTCACCTGCACTTTGTGCGCGAATCTGACCAATCTGATAAACAGTCTCACCTTTTGCTTCTAATGCTTTTTTGGCCTCAGCTGCATCCGCTTGCGCCACAATCACAACCATACCAATGCCGCAGTTGAAAGTTTTATACATTTCTTTGTCAGCAATATTACCCTGTGCTTGCAGCCAATTAAATAATGGTGGTAGCGCCCAACTATTCGCACTAATTTCTGCTGTCAGTCCTTCTGGTAACACACGTGGCACATTTTCAGTAATGCCGCCGCCCGTAATGTGCGCCATACCTTTGACTTTTACTGTTTCTAATAAGCCTAAAATGGATTTAACGTAGAGCTTAGTCGGCGTCATCACCACATCTTTGAATTTTCGTCCGTGAAAATCTGATTCCATATCCACGCCAGATTTTTCAATCAATTTACGAATCAATGAATAGCCATTTGAGTGCGCGCCACTTGAGGCCAACCCTAACACCACATCACCTTCGGCAATCGTCGAGCCATCAATAATATTGGCTTTATCCACACAGCCGACAACAAAACCAGCTAAATCATATTCACCTGTTGGATACATACCTGGCATTTCTGCCGTTTCACCACCGACCAATGCACAACCAGACTCCTCACAGCCAGCCGCAATGCCTTTAATCACGGTAGCAGCTGTGCCAACCTCTAATTTTCCGCAGGCAAAATAATCTAAAAAGAATAGCGGCTCAGCACCCTGCACTAAAATGTCGTTCACACTCATCGCCACTAAATCAATGCCCACGGTATCGTGTTGATTGAGTTCAAACGCCAGTTTTAATTTTGTACCCACACCATCGGTACCAGAAACTAATACAGGCTCTTTAAACTTAGTTGGCATCGAAAACATAGAGCCAAACCCACCAATCGCGCTCATCACTTCTGGGCGCATTGTGCGTTTTGCAAAAGGCTTGATTTGGTCAACTAAAGCATCACCTGCTTCAATATCAACGCCAGCATCGCGGTAGGTTATAGGAGTATCGTTAGAATGTGCGCTCAAAATAGTCTCGTTTCGTCTTGTTTCAATAGTAACTGTTTCAATAGTATCTTTAGGTATTGTTGCTCAGCGTTTATTAATGTGTTTTTTTAATAAATTACGTTAAGTGGTTTAACTTCAGTATAATTTTGTTAATCGCTTACTTTACAAGCGCACATTTTAACTCACTATGGCTAATCAACCAAAAAACAACGCAACAATTACCCGTCTTTTTAGCGATAACCGCTGGACAATTTTTGCCTTACTGCTGCTATTCATTCTTTATCAGCTAGGGCCGATTATCACGCCATTTTTAGCAGCTGCTATTTTGGCTTATATTTGCGATCCTTTAGTCGACAAACTGAGTGATGTCGGTATTAGAAAATATAATCTCGGCAGAACGGTCGCAACCGTGTTGGTGATGTTTGGCCTTATCGCCTTTATGATTGGCGTTGTGTTGATTTTAATTCCCTTATTACAAAAACAATCTATCCTCATTGCAGAAAGACTACCTACCTTAATTGATAATTTCCGTACGCAAGTTGAGCCTTGGCTCGAACGCTATTTAGGCATCAATTTCGTTATTGATATTGCACAAATTCAACAAATTGTGGCTGAGCATTGGCAAGAGACTGGCAACATTGTCAGCAATGTTTTAAAAATGGCTGGTAGCAAAGGGCTGGCCTTTATTGGCATGCTAGCTAACCTTATATTATTACCTGTTGTTTTATTTTATATTTTGCGTGATTGGGATACTCTGGTTGATAAAATTGCCAACCTCGTCCCTAGAAAATGGCTCACAAAAACCACAGAAATTACTAAAGAAATTGATGAAGTGTTAGCACAATTTTTGCGCGGACAATTATCCGTTATGGCCGCTTTATCTCTTTTCTATAGTTTAGGCTTGTGGATAGCAGGCTTAGAAATGGCACTAGCGATTGGACTGCTAGCTGGCTTGCTCAGCTTTGTGCCTTATTTAGGCTTTGCCATTGCGTTCATCATGGCAGTGTTACTGGCTTTGCTACAATTTAGCGTACTAGCCGATATTGTGCCCGTGCTTCTTGTATTTGGTATTGGTCAAGTAGTCGAAAGCTATGTTCTGACCCCTTATTTAGTCGGTGAACGCATTGGGCTTCACCCTGTTGTCGTCATTCTTGCTTTATTAGCTGGCGGTCAACTATTTGGTTTTGCAGGCGTATTACTCGCCTTACCCATTAGTGCGGCAATTGCTGTTGGACTGCGCCACTCAAAGGAAAGCTACTTAAACAGTGATGCTTACTTAAAATAGGTATGAAGCAACTCTTACTTGACATTCAACCAGCGCCGCCCCAAACACTTGATAACTTTATTGTTGGCCATAATGCGGAAGCAGTCGCTAGCATTTATTATTTAATAGAAGGTGCTGCAGAATCTTCTTTTATCTATTTCTGGGGCGCTGCTGGCAGTGGTAAAAGCCACTTGCTGAATGCGGCGAATAGCCTTGGCGCGCATATTGCCGACGATGTACACCTACTCGACAATGACGCACAAATTGATTTATTTAACAGATATAACCAACTGAAAGCCGATGGCAGCAAACTCATTGCCGCTGGCTTACATGCGCCATCACAAATGCATCTACGTGATGATTTAGCGACTCGTTTGGCTTGGGGATTAGTCTATCAATTACAACCGCTCACTGACACGGAAAAAGCAGAAGCCCTTAAAAACCATGCGAAAGAGCGCGGTATGCGCTTGCCAGATGAAGTGATTGCTTACTGCTTGCGTTATCTGCGCAGAGATTTACCAACACTGATGTCGATCTTAAATGCCTTGGATGAATGGTCGTTGACTGAAAAAAAGCCGATAACGGTGCCAATGTTGAAGAGATTACTACAGCTTGATTTAGATATTTAATTGATAAACGATATACAATTTACTATTGATAGATAAACACTATCCCACGTGAAAGATTTACAAAAATGATACGCATTACCGAAATCAAGCTTCCCATTGAGCAAGCCGATACGCTCAAACATCAAGATGATGAGATTAAAGCGGCGATACTAAAGCGCTTAGCAATTTCTGAAACTGATTTAATTCACTTTACTATTTTTAAACGTGGCGTTGATGCGCGCAAAACACATGCGATTTTGTATGTGTATAGCTTGGATGTAGTAGTCAAAAATGAAGCAAATTTGCTCGCTAAATTTAAGCGTGATCAACATATTAACCCTGCGCCAGATACCAGCTATCATTTTGTTGCGCAAAGTGAAAAAACTTCTAAACTACGCCCTGTTATTGTTGGTTTTGGCCCAGCTGGTATTTTTGCCGCACTCATCCTCGCGCAATCTGGGTTCAAACCCATCGTATTAGAACGCGGCAAAGAAGTGCGCAAACGCACACAAGACACTTGGGGCTTGTGGCGTAAAAGCACCTTAAACCCAGAGTCCAATGTGCAATTTGGTGAAGGTGGCGCAGGCACTTTTTCTGACGGCAAACTGTATAGCCAAATTAAAGACCCTAAACATTATGGTCGCAAAGTGATTGCTGAATTTATCAAAGCAGGTGCGCCAGAAGAAATTCAATATGTGAGTCATCCACATATCGGCACGTTTAAACTGGTTGGTATGGTAGAAAAAATGCGCCAAACGATTATCGAGCTTGGCGGTGAAATTCGATTTGAAAGTCGTGTTGATAATATCCATATCGACAATAATGAAGTGCAAGGCGTTACTTTACAAACAGGTGAGCATCTTGAAACCAATCATTTAGTATTGGCCGTTGGTCATAGCGCGCGCGATACGTTTGAAATGATTCACAAAAACGGTGTTTTTGTTGAAGCTAAGCCGTTTTCTATTGGCTTCAGAATTGAGCATCCGCAAGGCTTAATCGACCGTGCCCGCTATGGAAAAAGCTATAGTGAAGACTTACTAACAAAACTTGGCGCAGCTGATTACAAGCTCGTCCATCACGCAAAAAATGGTCGTAGTGTTTATAGCTTTTGTATGTGTCCTGGCGGCACAGTAGTCGCAGCCGCTTCTGAGCCAGAACGCGTGGTGACTAATGGCATGAGTCAATACAGTCGCAATGAACGTAATGCGAATGCTGGGATTGTTGTTGGCATTACGCCGGAGCAAGATTTTCCTAATCATCCATTGGCAGGTATGGCACTCCAGCGTCAATTGGAAAGCAATGCGTACATCATGGGTGGCAGTAATTACAATGCGCCGGGGCAACTGATTGGTGATTTTTTAGCGAATAAGCCTTCAACACAATTAGGCCAAGTAACGCCGTCTTATACACCAGGCGTCACACTCACCAACTTAGCCGATGCCTTACCCGAATTTGCCATTACTGCGATGCGCGAGGCAATACCAGAATTCGCCAAAAAAATTAACGGCTTTGATCTGCATGATGCCGTATTAACGGGCGTTGAAACCCGTACTTCTGCGCCGATTAGAATCAAACGCGACGATGAAACATTGCAAAGTATTAACACCAAAGGTCTATTCCCTTGTGGTGAAGGTGCGGGTTATGCAGGCGGCATTTTATCGGCTGGGGTCGATGGCATTAAAATCGCTGAAGCGGTTGCTTTAAGCTTGATGACATAAGCTCGATAATAAGCAGCTGTTGATGCACATCAAGTAGGTCATCACAACAAAGCGTATACTTTAGTTTTCGAATCTAACTTTTGCTTGATAGGAGAACGCAATGAAAAAGAATGTAGGCGGTTTTGACCGGCCATTACGTATCATCGTCGGTTTAGCCTTAATTGCTTGGGCTTTATTCGCGTCTGGCCCAACATGGGCATGGATATGCGTTGTACCTTTGCTGACAGGTTTATTTAATTTTTGTCCTGCTTGTAGTTTATTGGGTATTAATACCTGTAAAACAAAATAGTTAAAAAAAGCGGTAACAAGCTAACTCTTGTTACCGCTTTTTTATAGTATTTTTACTGTCTAATTAAGTAATCAAAAGCACCCAATGCGGCTTTTGAACCCTCGCCCATGGCAATAATAATTTGCTTATAAGGCGTTGTGGTCACATCACCTGCGGCAAAAACACCTGGCAATGACGTTGCGTTATGGGCATTGATTTCAACTTCACCAAACTTACTTAAGTTTAATGTACCTTTTAACCAATCGCTGTTCGGCAATAATCCAATTTGTACAAACACTGCATCTAGCTCTAAATGTTTGGCTTCATCTGTCACACGGTCAGTGTAATCTAGGCCGTTCATTTTATTGCCATCGCCAGTGATTGCGGTAGTTTGCGCACTTGGAATAATCGTTACATTATCTAAAGAACGTAATTTTCTTTGCAATACCGCATCCGCTTTCAACTCTGTATCGAACTGTAATAACGTGACATGTGCAACAAAACCGGCTAAGTCAATCGCCGCTTCAACGCCAGAGTTACCACCACCAACAACCGCAACTGGCTTACCTTTAAATAAAGGACCATCGCAATGTGGGCAATAAGCAACGCCTTTACCGCGATACTCTTTTTCACCGGGCACATTCAGCTCGCGCCAGCGTGCGCCTGTGGCCAAAATAACCGCTTTGCTTTTTAGCGTAGCGCCACTTTCTAACTTAACTTCGATGTAGTCTTTATTCTTATTGCCCTCTTTACCTGGCTCAGCAAGACTCACTGCACGCTGCAAGTTCATGATATCGACATCATAACTTTTTACGTGCTCTTCTAATGCCATGACTAATTTAGGCCCATCCGTTTCTTTTACCGATACAAAGTTTTCAATCGCGAGTGTATCCATCACTTGCCCACCAAAACGCTCTGCCACAATGCCCGTTTTAATGCCTTTACGCGCTGAATAAATTGCAGATGATGCACCTGCTGGACCACCGCCAATAATCAATACATCATAAGGTGCTTTTTCATCTAGCTTCTTCGCTTCACGTGCAACTGCGCCAGTATCCACTTTGACCAAGATTTCCTCTAGCTCCATGCGGCCTGCACCAAATACTTCACCATTCAAATAAATAGTGGGGACAGACATAATCTCTTTTGCTTTGATTTCATCTTGATATAAACCGCCCTCTACCATCACATGGGTAATGTTCGGATTAATCACCGACATCATATTCAATGCCTGCACTACATCTGGGCAGTTATGGCAGCTTAAAGAAACGTAAGTCTCAAAATGGAATTTGCCTTCAATCGCCGCTATTTGGTCAATTTTTTCTTGCTCTAACTTCATCGGGTGGCCGCCTGTGTGTAACAAGGCCAATACCAATGAGGTAAATTCATGTCCTAGCGGAATACCAGCAAAGCGCACACCAACAGCCTTTTGGGCTTGGCTATGTGTTTCGCCACGTTTTACGGCAAAAGATGGCTTACGTTCATTGTCTTCTTGAATGAGGGTAATTTTGTCCGACATCGCGGTAATTTCAACCAACAATTCATGCATCTCTTTTGCACCAGCGCTATCATCTAATGCCTCAGCCAATACAATAGGCTCACGTAACATTTGTAGGTATGTTTGCAACTGTGTTTTGATATTTTCTTCTAGGGCCATGATTACTCTCTTTACATAATTTCAGGGTCAAAAAAGGCGTTATCTTTTGGACAACGCCAGTTTTAAAACTTGCTAGGGTGTTGCCCTAACAATGACTACTGATTTAATTACTTAAAATTAAATCTTGCCTACTAAATCTAGTGAAGGTGTTAATGTTGCAGCGCCTTCATTCCATTTAGCTGGACAAACTTCGTTCGGATGTTCAGCAACAAATTTTGCCGCTTTAAGTTTACGTAGTGTTTCTTTCACATCACGTGCAATCGCATTGTCGTGAATTTCAAGCGTTTTAATCACACCTTCTGGATTAATAACGAAAGTACCTCTTAATGCAAGACCTTCTTCAGGAATGTGTACACCAAACGCATTGGTTAATTGATGTGTTGGATCGCCAACCAATGGGAATTTTGCTTTGCCAACTGCTGGTGAAGTTTCGTGCCAAACTTTATGTGAGAATTGTGTATCTGTCGTTACGATATAGACTTCCGCACCCACTTTTTGGAACTCTGCATAGTTGTCAGCTGCATCTTCTACTTCAGTTGGACAGTTAAATGTAAACGCTGCTGGCATAAAAATCACAACAGACCATTTACCTTTTAAACTCTCTTCAGTAACTTCGATAAAATTACCGTTATGAAAAGCCTGCGCTTTGAATGGTTGTACTTGTGTATTAATAAGTGACATCTTTTTTCCTTTAGTTAGTTGTAAAAAAATCGGTTTATCTCTAAGCCATGTCTGCATTATAGAGACATACTTAAAATTAGTAAATTTGATTGTTCTTATCAGTTGTATAAATAAAATTTATCGATTGTAAGATATAAATCAAAAACACATCGTAAACTGTCTGTATGACAATTATGCGATGACAGTTGTTTCAGCTTGTTCAGAATTACCTAGATTGTCGTGCCACTCAACCGTGATTTTATCGCCCAGTTTAGCTTGATTCAGATGAAACGTTAAATACGGATTTTTAGAAATCCCAGTGCCCAATTGCATCTCAATCACTGGTTGTTGGTTATGCTTAATCGCTACCAGTTGAATAAAGTGCGCAGGAATAAGCTCTCCTAAATCATCTTTGCCATAACCCGTGTGCATGGGGTGCGTAATAATGGCCTTTATTTGGGTCATATTTTTATTCGTTAATCTTGCACGAATCTTCATACTCGATTTAAACGGATGACGATTATTGCTAGTGCCACCACAACCATTCTCTAAGACTTTGACATGTTGCTTAGCTGTAAAATATTGATTGCCAGATTTAACAATGACTTTAATGCCTGATGTGTCAGCCATTTTGATACGCGTCACCATCCAAGGCACAGCCGTTTGCTGAAATAAATAATTCCCTATCAGCGCAGTCGGATTTTTATCGACAAAAATAGCGATTGCTTCTGTATTCGCAATATAGCTATGCACGGCCACCTGCACAATCGCACCGTTTTCGGCATGGCTAGGCGCGACAATTTCTATGTCTTTACTCTCTATTTCGCCCTCAATCGACAAACCTTTTTCTGCGTCTGCCGTATTTTCTGCCTGAAATGCCGCTTTGTTCCACACCGCTGCCAACGCATTAAATGGCGCCAACAATATTGAAAAAATACTTAAGCCCAAAAAATCTCTACGTTTCATGATTGTGTTGCCTCTGTTTAATCTGGCTTCTTCAGCTTTTGTAAACGCTGCAAATCTTTCAAACGTGCTTCTACGATCGATTTTTCATAAAAAGAACCATCTGTTGCTTTGCTGGCAAACGTCATCTGTTCAACCGCTTTATCCACATTATATTGTCGAAAGTAAGCCTCACCTTGCGCTTGATAGCGTAACAAATCTTTATGCTCAACAAAATATGCTTTGGCTAATAATTCATATAAATGCGCATCATTTGAATAAAGCGATTGCTTAGCTTTAACCAAATTAATCATCTCTTTTGTTTGCTTAAGTGCCAAAAAGTGATCAGCATAGCCATACACTAACGCGCGGTTTTGTGGATATTGCTTAATCGCAGAAGCATATTGCTCGGCTACTTTTTGCGGATTATTTTGTGCCACTGCAATACGCGCTTTTACATTTTCGATAAAAGCGCTCTTCACTTGATGATCATCCAACCATTTGACTTGCTGGCTAGCGCCTGCAACATCGTTTTTTCGCAACATGGCCACCGCTAAACCATAATGCTCAGCCGCCTCATTAGCATAGCGACCTCTCTGAATATTATGTGCAAATTGATCAATAACAGTTTGCGCCAAACCTTCATTGGTCCGTAATTTTGCACGTACAAAATAATAATCTAAACTTGATGCCACTTGTTTATATGGCATCATCGCCACCCGATTTTCAACATCAGAAATACGCTCGGAAGTCAGTGGATGAGTGCGTAAAAAACTAGGTGCGCTGCCTTCCACAAACCGAGAACCACGCTGTAAAGTGGCAAAAAAAGCGGGCATGCCTCTAGGGTCAAATCCTGCGTTCTCTAATATACTTAAGCCAACTCTATCGGCTTCACGCTCATGTTCACGCGTATAGTCCAACTGTCTTTGAATACCTGCCGCAGACGAAGTGGCCAATGCGCCAGAAGCCAACTGCGGATTGCTACGCGCAACCAACAAGGCGACGGCAATACCTGCAATATTTTTAAAAGTATCGGTTTTTTGTTTAGCTAACATTCTTGCCAAATGATGTTGTGTGACATGACCAATCTCATGTCCAAGCACACTCGCCAACTCAGACTCTGAGTTAGAAGATAAGAATAAACCGGTATGCACGCCAATCAAGCCGCCAGGCATCGCAAAAGCGTTTATTGAGGCGTCTTTGACGACAAAGAAATGAAAGTTTTGCTGTTTATCATCACTGGCCGCCGCTAGACGATTGCCTAATGCTTGCAAATAATCAACCACTTCAACATCTTGCAACACTTCATCACTAGTTGCCACTTCAGCCAAAATTTGCTCTGCAATGTTTTGCTCATCTTGCGCTGATAATACCGTTTGAGAAACATCACCTAGCTCAGGCAGCTCTGCATGTAAATCAGGTGGTAAACTCGTGTCGAGATTAATCGACTTGTCATAAGGCTTGCCCGATATGACACCCTCTGCGAAACTGAGGCTAGCGCTAAACAAACTAAGTGTTAATAATGTATACAATAAACGTGACATGCAAATATGCGGTTGGTGTAAGTATTGCTATGATAATGTTTTTGCTGCGCAAGTTCACATTTAATCGACAATAGAAAGTAAGCTATGGATAAATTAACGCATTTTGATCAGCAAGGCCAAGCGCATATGGTGGACGTTGGCGATAAAGCCAGCACCCGCCGCATCGCTATTGCCATTGGCCATATCAGCATGCTGCCAAGTACCTTATCACTCATTCAATCTGGCAACGCAAAAAAAGGCGATGTACTAGGCATTGCGCGCATTGCGGCTATTCAAGCCAGCAAAAAAACAGCTGATTTAATTCCACTCTGCCATCCGATTGGACTCAGCAAAGTGGCAGTTGATTTTGATATTAATGAAAAAGAAAATCGCATCAGCTGCACCGTAACAACTGAAACTACTGGTCAAACAGGCGTTGAAATGGAAGCATTGACTGCTGTAAGTGTAGGCTTACTCACCATCTATGATATGTGTAAAGC
>JAHZMC010000018.1 GCA_022599515.1 Betaproteobacteria bacterium | reverse complement strand
TCCCACAAGGCAAAGCAAAACGTGCAACAGTCGCTAACAAAGCTGAATTTGAAACACGTCGTGCAGAGTTAGAGAAACAACAAGCTGATATCTTAGCTGCGGCGAAAGTACGCGCTGATCAATTAGCTGGTCAAACAGTTGAAATAGCACAAAAAGCAGGCGAAGATGGCCGTTTATTTGGTTCAGTAACCAATCATGACATTGCTGCAGCATTAACAGCAGCAGGTACTGAAGTGGCTAAATCTGAAGTGCGTTTACCATCTGGTCCATTAAAAGCAGTTGGTGAGTATCCAGTAAGTATCGCATTGCACCATGATGCAGTGGTTGATATCACTGTTAAAGTAGTAGCAGAAGCATAGTTTTTAGCTTCCTCTCAAAAAAGGCGACTCAGGTCGCCTTTTTTGTTGTCTGCGCTTTGTGAGAGTGGCTTGTTTATGCGTATAATCAAACCTTATGGCTGATGAACAACTAGATGCATTAAAACTTCCCCCACACTCCATTGAAGCGGAACAATCCGTCATTGGTGGCTTGCTGCTTGAAAATGAAGCTTTGGATAAAGTGGCCGATATTTTAAATGCTGACGATTTTTATCAGCATGACCATAAAATTATCTACCAGCATATTGCCAGATTAATCGAGCGTAACCGTCCTGCTGACATTGTGACAGTAGCAGAGTCGCTAGAAAATACAGCGGAGCTTGCCAGTGTCGGCGGTATCGCCTACCTAGGCTCGCTAGCACAAAATACACCAACTGCAGCCAATATACGTCGATATGCAGAGATTGTCCGCGAACGTGCAATTATGCGCAAGCTGGTTACCGTTGGTTCTGACATTGCGGGTAGTGCCTTTAGCCCTAATGGACGTGATGCACAGCAGTTATTGGATGAAGCGGAAGCTAAGATTTTTCAGATTGCGGAAAGCGGCAATAAAAATAACGAAGGGTTTCAAGACATCAAAGAGCTGTTGCCTCAAGTGGCAGAAAAAATTGATGAGTTATTTTCACGTGAAGATCAAAGTGAAGTCACTGGCATTCCAACAGGCTTTACTGACTTAGATAGAATGACTTCCGGCTTACATGGTGGCGATTTGATTATTGTCGCTGGTCGTCCGTCGATGGGTAAAACTGCTTTTTCTATCAATATGGCAGAAAATGTGGCGCTAGATACTGGATTGCCGGTTGCTGTATTTTCAATGGAGATGGGCGCTACGCAGTTAGCAACAAGGATGATTGGTTCGGTTGGTCGCTTGGATCAGCACCGTATGCGAACTGGGCGCCTAGAAGATGAAGATTGGGAAAAACTCACCACTGCTTTAGGTAAGCTAAATGAAGCACCTATTTTTATTGATGAAGGCGCTGGTTTAAGCAGTTTTGATGTGCGGGCAAGAGCAAGACGATTGCACAGACAAACAGGAAAATTAGGATTAATTGTAGTTGATTACTTGCAGTTAATGGCGGCGCCAGCAGGCACTCGTAGCGAGAATAGGGCGACTGAAATTTCCGAAATATCCCGCTCACTAAAAGCATTGGCAAAAGAACTGGATGTGCCAGTTGTGGCACTTTCACAGCTTAACCGTGGCTTAGAGCAGCGGCCTGATAAACGACCTGTCATGAGTGATTTGCGCGAATCTGGCGCAATTGAGCAAGATGCCGATTTGATTTTATTTATCTATCGAGATGAGGTTTATAACCCCGATAGCGAAGATAAAGGCACCGCAGAAATTATTGTCGGTAAACAACGTAACGGTCCAATTGGACGCGTTCGATTGACCTTTATTGGGCAACATACGCGCTTCGAGGATTTTGCTAACGCGAATTACATGGAAGAATAACCATGCGACCCATTCAAGCAACGATTTCTACAAGTGCTTTACAACATAATCTTGCGGTCGTTAGGCAGCATGCAAAAGCGGCTAAAGTGATGGCGGTTGTTAAAGCGAATGGTTACGGACATGGCTTGATTCACGTTGCGCATGCACTGAATAGTGCAGATGCATTTGCAACGCTTAATTTAACGGAAGCGATTGACTTACGTGAAGCTGGTTTCGAACAAGAAATCTTGTTGTTAGAAGGCGCATTTGACGAAGAAGAGCTACGTATTGCATCCAGTTTTGAAATCAGCTTGGTAGTACATAATGCACTTCAAATCAAACTGATACAAAATACAACGCTCCCCAAACCCATTAATGTTCACCTAAAAATGAATACGGGCATGAACCGATTAGGTTTTATTCCTTCTGCGTATTTGACTGCCTATGAACAACTAAGCACTTGCGCCAATGTTAGCCGCATCACGTTAATGACGCATTTTGCAACCGCAGACGATGATGCTGTGGGCGTAGCAAAACCACTCGCTAGTTTTGCACAAACCATTAAAGGCATTGATGCGCCCAGTTCTTTAGCTAACTCTGCCACCATTTTGCTGCACCCTGAAGCGCATGCTGATTGGGTGCGTCCAGGTATTATGCTGTATGGCGCAACGCCCGTTGGTGGTAAGCCAGCGGCAAATTTCGATTTAAAACCAGCCATGCAATTGACTTCACAAATTATCGCCATCCAAACTTTAGCACAAGGTGAAAGTGCAGGTTATGGTGAAAAATTTACTGCCACAAAAACAACGCGTATCGGCATTGTGGCCTGCGGTTACGCAGATGGTTATCCGCGCCATGCGCCCAATGGCACGCCAATCGCCGTTAATGGGCAGTTAACAAGCACTTTAGGCCGCGTGTCGATGGATATGTTATTTTGTGATGTGACTGATATACCAGCAGCGGACATTGGCGCCACTGTTGAGTTGTGGGGTGCTACCGTACCTGTTGATGCGGTTGCTGAAGCGAGTGGAACAGTTGGTTATGAGTTACTTTGTGCTGTGGCGCCGCGTGTGCCCATGAGCGTGGTTGCATAAAGATGGCAAAAGCAAAAAGCGTTTATATTTGTACCGAGTGTGGTACTAGCGAGCCAAAATGGCAGGGGCAGTGCCCTGGATGCATGGCGTGGAATACCTTGGTTGAAGGCATAGCAGAAACGGCGAGTACCAATCGCTATGCTAATAAATTTGAAGGTTTAGCTAGTACAGGCCAGTTACAAAAATTAAGCGCGGTTGAAGCGGCAGATATTGAACGCAAACCAACTAGCATTGCTGAGTTTGACCGCGTGTTAGGTGGTGGTTTAGTTGAAGGTGGCGTCATTCTGATTGGCGGCGATCCTGGTATTGGTAAATCAACTTTATTGCTACAAGTATTGTGCCATTTAGGCAAAACCAGCCAAGCTATTTATGTGAGTGGTGAAGAGTCGCCACAACAAATTGCTATGCGAGCGAAGCGTTTAGGGCTAGATGCTAGCGAAGTTGATTTATTGGCTGAAATTAATCTAGAAAAGATATTGGCGACGTTACAGGTAAATAAACCGAATATTGCCGTGATTGACTCGATACAAACCGTTTATTCAGAAGCGTTACAATCAGCACCAGGCTCTGTGGCGCAAGTGCGTGAATGTTCTGCGCAACTGACACGTTTAGCTAAACAGCTCGGCATTACCGTTATCCTCGTTGGACATGTAACCAAAGAAGGCGCTTTGGCAGGCCCGCGCGTATTAGAGCATATTGTCGATACTGTTTTGTATTTCGAAGGCGATCAAAACTCATCTTTCCGTCTCATTCGCGCGTTTAAAAATCGCTTTGGTGCCGTGAATGAGTTAGGTGTGTTTGCGATGACGGAAAAGGGTTTAAAAGAGGTCGCTAACCCATCTGCTTTGTTTTTATCACATCACGAGCAACAAGTGGCAGGTAGCTGTATTACCGTTACGATGGAAGGTACGCGTCCATTATTAATTGAAATTCAAGCATTGGTCGACGAAAGTCATGCACCTGCACCCAAACGATTATGTGTTGGTTTAGAGCAAAATCGTTTAGCAATGCTATTAGCGGTATTGCATCGACATGCAGGTGTGGCTTGTTTTGACCAAGACGTGTTTATCAATGCCGTTGGCGGTGTCAAAATCAGTGAGCCAGGTGTTGATTTGGCGTTGTTAATATCAATCGTTTCTTCTTTAAAAAACAAAACATTAGAAGATAAACTGATTGTATTTGGTGAAGTTGGTTTGGCGGGTGAAGTGCGACCTGTTCAGGGTGGTTTGATGCGCTTAAAAGAAGCGGCGAAACTCGGGTTTACCAAAGCGATTGTGCCAAAAGCCAATGCGCCAAAAACCAAAATTCAAGGCATAGAAGTGTTTGCTGTGGAGCGGTTGGATCAAGCGCTCAACAAAATTCGCAACAGCTAAACAATCAAAGTAGCTGCTTTAATCCCACTTCTTACGGCACCTTCAATGGTGGCAGGGTAGTCGCCTTTGGTATAGTCGCCAGCAACATATAAATTGGCATAACTGGTTGTATTTTCTGGTTTTTTTAAAGCATATTCACAATTAAAAGTGGCACGTTTCTCTGTAATCACTTTATGCCAAATCGGTTGTGCCAAATGTGGAAATACTTGCTTCAACTCACCTGCAATCTGTTCTGCTAAAGCAGCTTGTGTTTGTTTAAAAGGTGCATGCGCGCTTATCACCACGGCGATTAAGCCTTTTTGACCAGCTATCTGGCCTCTATCAAATACCCATTGACCCAAACTGTTGATGATGCCTATCATCGGTTCTGGCAGTATGACATCTTCAGCGTATTGCAAATAAACAGTGGTAATCGGATGATAGCTAAAATGTTCAGTTAACGTACTGAGTTTCGGCAGTGTCTCTACAAAGTTTTTTAGCTGGTGTGGCCCGCAGGCTAGAATCACGCGTTCGAACTGATATTGTTGAGTCTTTGTTTGCAGGTCAAAGCCATTATTAGTAGGCGTAATACGCTCAATTGCAGTACTCGTTTCTACTACGCTATCGTTTTTACGTAAATAAGTGGCAATTGGTTCACTGATTAATGCGCTTAAATCCGTGTTGGCGAGTAATACATCCGCATCCTGCTTTTTTTTAGTAAAGCTATCACGTAAGACATTCAAAAAGATTTGCGCGCTGGCTTGCGCTAATGGCGTATTGAGCGCTGCTAAACACAATGGCTCCCATAAAAATTGGATAAAAGCAGGTGATTGATGGTGGGTTGCTAATAGGTTAGCTAAAGATTGGTCTTGTTTAAGCGTAAAACGCTTTAAACGCATGTTAGCCATAAAGCGAATTGCAGATAGCTTTTCACTCATTGACACACCTTGCGCAGTTAATAGGCCGTACAAAATATGCAATGGAGCAGGCAAGTGTGGATTGGCTTTGAGTAAGAAGTCTGTGCTCGTTAACAATTTTTTTACTTGTAAGCGAAGCGGTAAACGCATTAATACGGCGGACTCTTCCACGCCGACTAACGCTAATAAATTCAGCGTTTCGTGATAAGCACCCAACAAAATATGTTGACCGTTATCTAATCGTAAACCTTTGTAATCAAGTCCGCGCGCGCGACCACCTAAATTGGGTGCTGCTTCAAATAAGGTAACCGATTGACCTTGTTGTGTTAGTTTAGCCGCCGCCGCCAAACCTGCCATGCCGCCACCCACAATGGCAATACTAGGCATATTTGAAATACGCTTTAAGGGCTAATAACAATTTCCTTAATGGTGGAATGCCGATTTTATGGGTCAGCACATTTTCAGCGCCATCTGCTTTAATTTCACGCAACAAAGTACGGTAAATCGCGGCCATCATCAGTCCAGGCAGCTGTTGTTTCGCATCTTCAGCGGGCAATTCTTGCAAGGCTTTATCGTAAAAACTTTCTGCGCGTTCAATTTGAAACTCAATAAGCTCTTTCACCTTAGCTGTTTTATTACTATTTAAAATATCTTCTTCGGTTACTTTCGCTTTTGCTAGCTCATCTAACGGTATATAAATACGCCCCCTGCGAGCATCCTCACCTACATCACGGCTGATATTGGTTAACTGAAATGCCATGCCTAAATCATGGGCAAATTTAAGTGTATTACGATTTTTAAAGCCAAATATTTGCGCGCTTAGTAAGCCCACAACACTGGCAACGCGATAGCAGTAGAGTTGCAACTGTTTAAAATCTTCATAGCGGTTAAACTTTAAATCCATTTCCATGCCATCAATAATTTCTAAGAAGTGCTCTTTGACCAAACTAAAGTCTTTAATAACGGGCTGTAGCGCAAAACTGACAGGATGTTGCGGTTTATCGGCATACAAGTTTTCGATTTCAGTTTTCCACCAATTAATTTTGGTTTGCGCAACGTTGTAATCCGTACACTCATCGACCACATCATCTACTTCACGGCAAAAAGCATAAAGCGCCGTCATCGCTTCGCGCTTTGGTTTGGGCAGAAAAATAAAGCTCACAGTGAAGCTGGAGCCGCTTTTTTTTGTTTTATCTTTACAATATTGCTGAGGGGTCATGTGTTTAAT
>JAHZMC010000017.1 GCA_022599515.1 Betaproteobacteria bacterium | reverse complement strand
GCGTCCTAGTAGTTTAAATTTAAACGAAGATATTGCAACAAAATGGCTGGGTTTAAGTATCAAGCGTTTTGAGCAAGCCAGCGAAACTAGCGCGATTGTTGAGTTTGTAGCGCGCTATAAAGTTGGCGGCCAGAAAGCAGAGCGACTACATGAAGTTAGTCAATTTCAACTGATTGACCGCTGGTATTACGTATCAGGTGAAATCGAATAACTACTGCTTGGTAACGTTATCATGACCATAAACTCGTTTGGTTTAAGATTTTGCGCAAGGACTTGTCCACCATGCGATTCAATCACTTCCTTAGTAATTGCCAGCCCTACGTCATGGACATCGCTTTTTACATGGCATTGATTTAACAGATGCACAAAAAGACCAGATTTTTGAGCTAAAACATGCAGAAGCGACTAAGATTCGCGCGCAAATAAAAAAGCGTCGTAAGCTTAAGCAGGAATTGATGTAATTATCAGACAACTATTCTGAAGCTAAAGCGAAAGCCCTTGCTGACAAATTAGCAACAATAGAGCGCGACAGTATCTTAGCGAGAGTGCATCATCATCAACAGATTTTAAACCTATTGACGCCAGAGCAAAGAAAACAAGTCGCTGAGAAAAAGGCTAACTTCAAAAAACAGCGTGAAGAGTCTGGTGATAAAAAAGCATAATGAGACAACCGCTTAACTACTGCTAACGTCACGTTAATGTAAAAGGTAAGTGTAAAAAAAAGGCCACACTCGTGGCCTTTTTTTCTGAAAATGCATTTATGTAGCTTCAAATGCCTCGCATAACTGGCTTAATAACTGCCCAAATAAAGGCAACACCTCTTCTTTGCGGTGCGGGCTTTCATCATCCGTTCCTGCGATAACGAAACTAATCGTTAATTTGTCTAAGTTTTCGCGGAACTCACCCCAATGCTCAACATCAGCATCGCTAATTAGTTTTACTTTATTTAAGCCTGAATTAATAATTTCAATCATTTGCTCATCTGGAATGCCTGAAAACAAAGTTTTGGCAATCGTCACCTGCGCCGCTTGATAATCTGGCTTGATGTCTTCAGCCGCTAATGGCGTTGTTAAAAAAGCAAAGGTTAATAAGCCATAAGCCTGATAGACGCTGAGCATATCAAAATCTTCAGTCAACTCTTCTTTTGGATTGCGACCTGCGGCAGTAATGGCGTTAAAACTAATATAGCTGGCTAAATAATAAGCCGCATCAAGCGCATCATAATCAGCCAAATCAGTGCTTGGCGTTGCACCGTCCGCATGTATTTCAGCTAAACAAATGCCGTGTAATAAGGTTAATCGTTGTGAATATTTAAGCTCTTCCATCCGTTCGCTTTCAATTTTTAAAAATAATGATATATGCGGTTAAGCATCAATCTCAGGTAGTGTTTCTAGCTGTTCATGCACCGTCAACCAGCGCTCTTCTGCTTGATCAATGTTTAACGTTAACGCAGATTGCTGTTTTAGCAAAGCCTGTAATTCGGTTTTGTCGGCGTTTTCATACAGAGTTGTGTCATTCAACCGCGCATCACAGGTCGCTTTTTCTAAGTGCCATGCGGCAATATCCCGCTCTAGCTTTTCTGATTCTTTAATCAATGGTCTACGCGCCGCGATTCTCGCTTGTCGATCTAATTTATTCTGTGCGTAACTATTCTTCTTATCAGTTGAAGCAGTTTCATTCACAATCGCCACTTTTTCTTGACTACGCTGTTCTGCTACCCACGCTGAATAATCGTCCAAATCACCATCAAATAAATTTGCCTGACCATTCGCAACTAAAACAAACTGATCACACGTGGTGCGCAACAACGAGCGATCATGTGAAATCAATATCACGCCACCTTCAAACTCTTGCAACGCTAAGGTTAATGCATGGCGCATTTCTAAGTCTAAGTGATTGGTTGGCTCATCTAACAACAACAAACTAGGTCGCGTCCAAATCAATAGCGCCAATGCCAAACGAGATTTTTCGCCACCTGAAAACTTTTCGCAAGCGGACCTTGCCATATCACCACGAAAATCAAAGCCACCTAAATAGTTAAGCAACTCTTGCTCAGTCGCATTTTTATCCAAGCGTTGCATATGCTGCAATGGCGATTCTTCGGCACGTAATTGCTCTAATTGATGCTGTGCAAAATAACCAATATTCAAATCTTTGCCTAATGTGCGTTTACCTGAATGGCTTTGCAACTCGCCAGCTAACAACTTAATCAGTGTCGACTTTCCTGCGCCATTCGGCCCTAACAAGCCAATCCGCTCTTTTGGTCTTACCGTCAGCGATACATTGCTTAAGATGGGCTTGTTCGAATAGCCAACATCAATATCGCTAATCGCCAATAACGGTTCTGGCGAGCTAGAAGGCGGTCGAAAGCTAAAGGTAAACTGTGAGTCGACATGGGCAGCACTAATCATTTCCATGCGCTCTAGAGCTTTAATGCGACTCTGCGCTTGCCGTGCTTTAGTCGCCTGCGCTTTAAATCGGTCAATATACTTATGTAAATGCGCTACCTTCTGTTGCTGCTTTTCGTGCATGGCTTGCTGCAATGCCATTTTTTCAGCACGTTGTCGTTCAAAATCACTGTAACCACCTTTATATAAAGTGAGTGTTTGATGTTCAATATGCGCGATGTGATTAACAATGGCATCAAGGAAGTCTCTATCGTGAGAAATCAATAACAATGTGCCGCTATAACTTTTTAGCCAGTTTTCTAGCCAAATCACCGCTTCCAAATCCAAATGGTTGGTTGGCTCATCCAACAATAACAAATCAGAACGACACATTAAGGCACGAGCCAAATTCAAGCGTACACGCCAACCACCCGAAAAAGAAGAAACCGCGCTTTGCAAATCCGTTTGGCTAAAGCCTAAACCATCAAGCAAACTTGCTGCACGCGCTTTGGCAGCATATCCTTCTATTTCAGACAATCTCCCATGTAATTCGGCAATGCGTTCGCCTTCAGCGTTCGCTTCAGCTTGTGCTAAAGACTGTTCAATCGTATGCAGCTCTTCATCACCTTCTAATACAAACTGCAGCGCAGATGTGCTGAGTGCTGGCGTTTCTTGTGCAACATGACCAACCACCCAACTTGATGGAATCTCCAATTCACCTTTATCGGCGTCTAACTCACCGCGCAACATAGCAAACAAGCTTGATTTCCCAGCACCATTCGCGCCAGTCAACCCTACTTTGTGTCCAGGATGTAATTGCAATGAAGCTTCTTGAATAAGGACTTTAATCCCACGTGCAATGGTTATATTTTTAAATTGAATCAAAACGTTAATGTTAGTCAAATACGATAAGAGGCGTTATTCTAAAGCAATCTCAGTCTTTACTTAAAAAGAGTTTTTATAAAATAAATTGTTAAACTAAGTAAAGTTGGCACTTATTCACAAAAATATTGTCGAAACTCTAGTAAAATCAAGAAACTACTCAATAATTTCGCCATATGCAACTAACTAAAGTGTTTAGTAACAACTAATTCCATGCTTATTATAAAGAGAACTTTCCGCTGGATTATTTATGCAATACTCGCAGTAATAGCCTTGATGCTGATTATCGCTGCTGTTATTCGCTTCACCATATTCCCCAATATCAATCATTACAAAAATAATATTGCCGCCACTATTACTGAAAAAATTGGGCTAAAAACAACGGTTGGCAATATTGTGCCAGGCTGGGATGGACTTTCTCCCAAAGTGTTAATTCGTGAAATTGATATTTATGATGCAGAGAACAAGTCTGCTTTGCACCTTGAAAACGTCAATGGCACGCTTTCATGGTTAAGCATTCCAATGCTGCACCCGCATTTATCACACCTTTCAGTCCGCAACCCTAAGCTAACCATACAGCGTACAAAAGACGGCAGCATTTATGTTGCAGGCATTGCAATGGCGGGTGAAGGAGAACCAGACTTTGCCAACTGGTTGTTAAGTCAAGCGGATATTAATATCAATAATGCCTCGATAATATGGCAAGATGATTTAAGACAGGCGCCTGCATTATCGCTAAAAAAAGTTGATTTTAATCTACGCAATCCTGCTTGGCGTAAAATATTTGGGCAGCATTTATTCAGTATCAGTGCATTGCCTTCAACAGGAACAAAACATCCAATTACGCTAACAGGTCACTTTTTTGGGCGTGATGTTAGCAAAATAGAAACTTGGCGCGGTGAGGTTAATTTGGGCGCTAGAGCCATAGACTTAACCGTGTGGAAGCCATGGTTTGACTACCCAATTGACTTACAAAGTGGTGTAGGAAAAGCCAATGTTGCACTTTCCTTCTCTGACAAATCAATCAATAAGCTTAAAGCTGATGTGAGACTGAATAAGCTTTCAGTGAAGCTAGACAAGTCAGAGGAGTTGTTAAATGCCAAACTGCTTTCTGGCTTATTGACTTGGGAAGAATCGAATAAAACCACTACATTCTCTGTTCATCACATTAAGCTTATCGCGGACAATCAGTTTAATATCGATAACGGCTCTGGATTTATTTCTCGCAAGATTAAAAATAACAAACCTTGGATAAATGCTGCATTAAAACTGGATACCTTTGATTTAAGTTATTTAAGCAAATTGCAGATAGTAATCAGCTTACCTGAAACG
>JAHZMC010000016.1 GCA_022599515.1 Betaproteobacteria bacterium | reverse complement strand
GTTGGCAATGATGAAAATGATCCGATCAATAAAGCGTTACAACCTTTATTAACTGAAATAAAAGCATTGAAAAAGCAACTGGCTGCATTAACGGATGCCACTTCTGAAAAGAAAGTAGCCAAGGCATTTTCTGTCAACAAAACAAAACGCGCACCTAAAAAAACAGCCAAAGAAGAGAGTTGAACTTAATTCAATAATAATTGACTAAATTAGTAGGTTATTATAAAATAGACGACTAATTTAAGGATTAATTCAACATAAAAATGAGACTGACTACTAAAGGCCGATTTGCTGTCACTGCTATGCTAGACCTCGCACTAAATGAGGTTGATGCTGATGGCGCATTAAAACCAGTAACACTTGCTGGCATCAGTGAGCGTCAAGATATTTCGCTGTCTTATTTAGAGCAACTATTCAGCCGCTTGCGCCGCCAAAACTTAGTGACCAGTGTGCGTGGTCCAGGTGGTGGCTATAACTTGGCTAAAGCCAAAGCAGCGATTTCTGTTTCCGCCATCATTTCTGCCGTTGATGAAAACATTGATGCGACACAATGCGGCGGCAAAGAGAACTGTCACGGCACAGATGGTCGCTGCATGACACATGAGCTTTGGGCGACGTTGAACACGAAAATTTTAGATTATTTATCCGATGTTAGCTTGGCTGATATGGTCAACGCACAACAAGGTAAAGACAGTGGCACTGTCGTATTTTCTGCTCGAAAATCCTGCGAAACGAACAAGGCTGTTGTGAATGGCTAATGTTTATTTTGATCATAACAGTACCACAGCGCTCAAGCCGCAAGTGCTTGAGACGATGATGCCATATATGACCAATCAACATGGCAACCCAGCTAGCCAGCACAGCTATGGTCGCAATGCGCATGAGGCAATCGAGCAAGCACGCCGTCAAGTGGCTCAAGCCGTTGGTGCACAAGCGAATCAAATTATTTTTACGGCGAGTGGCACTGAGGCTAACAATTTTGCCATTACAGGTATTGCAAGCAATTTAGATCAAGCGCAATTATTAACCAGTAGCATTGAACACCCTTGCGTGTCCAATCCTGTAAAAGCGATGCAGTATCGTGGTTGGCAAGCCAATCGAATTAAGGTGAATGATAATTGTGAATTGGATATGCAAGACTTGCAAACACAGTTAGCAGTCCCAACTAATTTGGTATCCGTTATGTTGGCAAATAATGAAACAGGCGCGATACAAGATATTGAAAAAGTAGTTGAATTAGCCGCAACAAAAAAAGTATTGGTGCATACCGATGCTGTACAAGCACTTGGAAAAATTAAGGTCGATTTCACCGCATTAGGCGTACATGCAATGACAGTGTCCAGCCACAAGATTGGCGGCCCATTGGGTGCAGGTGCGTTAGTGCTCAATAAGCGGGTCGATATTCAACCCTTGCTTTATGGCGGTGGACAAGAAAAAGGTTTGCGCAGTGGCACAGAAAATATCGCCGCGATTGTTGGTTTTGGCGCTGCTTGTGAATTAGCATCACAATCACTGAGTGATTTTGGCGTTCATACTGAAATGTTGCGTAATCAGTTAGAAGCAGGTTTGGCGAGCTTGAATGCCGTTATTTTTGGACAGCAAGCAAAACGTTTACCAAATACCAGTTTTTTCGCTTTCAACAATATTGATGGTGAAACTTTAGTCACCGCATTAGATAAACTGGGATTCGCTGTTGCCAGCGGTTCAGCCTGCTCTAGCGCAAGCAGCGAGCCTAGCCATGTGCTGTTGGCAATGGGTGTTGATGCTGATACTGCTCGCGGTGCAATTCGAGTTAGTTTTAATGTGGACAATACTGCAGTACAAGTGAGTGAATTTTTAATTGCATTAAAGCGTGCGCTACAAGAATTAAGGCAAATGACTGCCGTAGCCGCTTAGAAAAGTATATTAATTTAAATGGTTTTAATTTAAAGGAAATAAAAACGTAATGGATAGAATGCCAATTTATTTAGATTACTCAGCAACCACGCCAGTTGATCCGCGTGTGGCTGAAAAAATGATTCCATACTTAACAGAACAGTATGGCAACCCTGCATCACGTAGCCATCCTTATGGTTGGACTGCGGAAAAAGCGGTGGAAAACGCACGTGAAGAAGTGGCTAAGTTAGTTAATGCTGACCCTAGAGAAGTCGTGTGGACTTCTGGCGCTACGGAGTCTAATAACCTTGCTATTAAAGGTGCCGCAAACTTTTATAGTGGTAAAGGCAAGCATATTATTACGGTTGCAACTGAGCATAAAGCGGTGATTGATCCAGTGCGTGAATTAGAGCGCCAAGGTTTTTCAGCAACGTTTTTAGAGCCAGACGATAATGGTTTGGTTGATATCGAGAAGTTCAAAGCGGCTATCCGTCCTGATACCGTTCTCGCATCTGTCATGTTTGTTAATAATGAAATTGGTGTGATTCAAGACATTGAAGCAATTGGTCATATCTGTCGCGAAAACGGTATTATTTTCCATGTCGATGCTGCACAAGCAACAGGTAAAGTGGATATTGATTTGGCCACACTGCCAGTTGATTTAATGAGCTTTTCAGCACATAAAACCTACGGTCCAAAAGGTATCGGGGCTTTATATGTACGTCGTAAACCACGTATTCGTATTGAAGCGCAAATGCATGGTGGCGGTCACGAGCGCGGTATGCGTTCTGGCACATTAGCGCCGCATCAAATTGTTGGGATGGGCGAAGCATTTAGAATTGCACGCGAAGAAATGCATACTGAAAACGAACGCATTCGCATGTTGCACGATAGACTTTTAGCGGGTTTAACGGATATTGAAGAAACCTACGTTAATGGTGATTTAAGTCACCGCGTACCGCATAATTTGAATGTTAGCTTTAACTATGTTGAAGGTGAGTCGTTAATTATGGCGATTAAAGGCATCGCGGTATCAAGCGGATCGGCTTGTACTTCTGCCAGCTTAGAGCCTAGCTATGTTTTACGTGCACTTGGACGTACAGATGAATTAGCACATAGCTCTATTCGTTTTTCAATTGGTCGTTTTACCACGGAAGCGGATGTGGACTATACAATTCAACTATTGAAAGACAAGATTGGCAAACTGCGTGAATTGTCACCACTTTGGGAGATGTTCCAAGATGGTGTTGATATATCCAAAGTAGAATGGGCAGAACACTAAATCATTTATCTTTGCCTACCTGACGTTGTTGTCGGATGACTCGTTTAGTTCACTAAACTTCATCATCCTCCGCCTAGTCAGCTAAGCAAATCTTAAATGATTGATAAGGAAAGTATTAGCGTTAAATTGAAATTTAAAAGCATTAAAAATAGGAAGCAAAATCAAGGCGACAAGCCGAAGGCAGTACGAATAGTACGACGAGGTGAAGTCAACGCAGTGTTTGCGAACTAGTTTAAATGCGCACAGGAGAATGATATGGCATATTCAGATAAAGTATTAGACCACTATGAGAACCCACGTAACGTTGGTTCTTTAGACAAAAACGACCCGAATGTTGGTACCGGCATGGTCGGCGCACCAGCTTGTGGTGACGTGATGAAATTAATGATTAAAGTCAATGAAGCTGGCTTGATTGAAGACGCAAAATTCAAAACCTATGGTTGCGGCTCTGCGATTGCTTCTAGCTCATTGGTAACAGAGTGGCTCAAAGGCAAAACAGTCGATGAAGCTTACGAAATCAAAAACTCTGCGATTGCAGAAGAGTTGGCTTTGCCTCCAGTGAAAATTCATTGCTCTGTATTAGCGGAAGATGCGATTAAAGCAGCTGTGGCTGATATTAAAGCAAAACAAGCAGCTAAGGCATCGTAATGGCCATTAGTTTAACCTCGGCCGCAGCGCAGCGCGTGGAAAAATTCCTTGCCAATCGTGGCAAAGGCATTGGCTTGCGTTTGGGCGTTAAAACCACAGGCTGTTCTGGTATGGCTTATACCTTAGAATTTGTCGATGAATTACATGATGAAGACATGACGTTTGAAAGTCATGGCGTCAAAGTCATCGTTGATCCAAAAAGCTTGGTTTACATTGACGGTACCGAGTTAGACTTTACCAAAGAAGGCTTAAACGAAGGTTTTAAATTCAATAATCCAAATGTTGCTGATGAATGTGGCTGCGGGGAAAGCTTTACTGTTTGAGTGTGAGTGGTTTGAATGAAAATTACTTTGAGTTGTTTGCGCTTAAGCAATCTTTTGCAATCGATATAGTTGCATTAGAAAGCCAATATCGTCAGATTCAATCTGCCGCACATCCTGACCGTTTTGTGACAGCATCATCGGCTGAAAAGCTAAAATCAATGCAATTGGCAACGTTGGCCAATGAAGCATATCAAACGCTCAAAAAGCCAGCCGCACGTGCAAAGTATTTACTGTCGTTAAATGATATAGATGCTACGCAAGAAACGAACACAAGCATGCCTGCCGACTTTTTGATGCAGCAAATGGAATGGCGCGAAGCGTTAGAAGATTACAAAGCAGCAAAAGACATTGATGGCTTAGAAAGCTTAATGAAAGAAATGCGACAAGCCGCTACCGTATTAAGCAATGAGTTAAGTCATTTATTTGATGAGAAAAACGATTTAACAACGGCAACGGCGGCAACGCGTAAACTCATATTTATCGATAAAGTGTGTGAAGACATTAATAAAGCCATCATACAAATAGAAGACTAATGGCATTACTACAAATTTCAGAACCTGGCATGAGTGCCGCCCCACACCAGCATAAACTGGCAGTTGGTATAGACCTTGGCACTACAAATTCGCTAGTCGCAACTGTGCGCAGCGGTATGAGCACTGTGTTGCAAGATGAACATGGCCGTTCATTATTACCATCTGTTGTGCGCTATATAAATGACAATGAAGTAATCGTTGGCCATCAGGCGCAAGCTAAACAAAGTGAAGACCCAATTAATACCATTGTCTCTGTTAAACGCTTTATGGGTCGTGGCATTAAGGATATTGCTGATAAAGCGCATATTCCGTATCGTTTTGTCAGTAACAATGCGTCTGAGAGCCCTTCACAAGGCATGTTGCAGCTCGATACGCGTGCTGGATTAAAAAGCCCTGTTGAGATCTCTGCAGAGATTTTAAAAGCATTAAAAGTACGTGCTGAAAAAGCATTGGGTGGCGAATTAACTGGTGCTGTGATTACCGTGCCCGCTTATTTTGACGATGCACAACGCCAAGCGACCAAAGATGCCGCGCGCCTTGCTGGCTTGCATGTGCTGCGCTTACTCAACGAACCAACTGCTGCTGCTGTCGCTTATGGCTTAGACAACGCAGCTGAAGGTGTTTATGTTATTTATGATTTAGGTGGCGGCACATTTGATGTCAGCATCCTGCGTTTATCTAAAGGCGTTTTTGAAGTATTGGCGACCAATGGTGACTCTGCTCTAGGTGGCGATGATTTTGACCATCGTATTTACTGCTGGATATTAGATCAAACCCGTGAGCAGACGCCAAATAAACAACCGTTAAACGAAGAAGATACCCGGTTATTGCTAACCAAAGCACGTCAAGCAAAAGAGTGGCTGACCGATAATGATGAAGCGCAAATTACTTGTAAATTAAGCGATGGCTATGCAATTGATGTCGTTTTATCAGCCGATACTTTAGTTGAATTAACCCAAAACTTAGTCAATAAAACACTCAGCCCGATGCGCAAAGCGATGCGCGATGCTGGATTAGAGTTATCCGAAATCAAAGGTGTTGTGATGGTAGGCGGCGCCACGCGCATGCCGCATGTGCGTCATGCAGTGCAAGACTTTTTTGAGCAAGAACCACTCACCAATTTAGATCCCGATAAAGTTGTTGCATTAGGCGCGGCAATACAAGCTAACGTATTAGCAGGTAACCGTAGTGATGATGACTTATTGTTATTGGATGTCACCCCGCTCTCACTTGGCTTAGAAACCATGGGCGGTTTAGTTGAAAAAATTATTCCCCGCAATTCAACGTTGCCAGTCGCACGTGCACAAGATTTCACTACATTTAAAGATGGTCAAACTGCCATGAGTATTCATGTGCTGCAAGGCGAACGTGACTTGGTTAGCGCTTGTCGTTCATTAGCCCGATTCGAATTGCGCGGCATACCGCCAATGGCAGCTGGTGCGGCGCGTATTCGCGTCACCTTTCAAGTGGATGCTGATGGATTGTTATCTGTTAGCGCGCGTGAAGAAACCAAAGGTATAGAAGCGAGTATTACCGTTAAACCTTCTTATGGCCTTAGTGAAGATCAAATCACGGCCATGCTCAAGTCGTCATTTGGCGCAGCTGAAGCAGACAAACAAGCCCGCGCACTAGCAGAAGCAAAAGTGGATGCAATGAGCCTTATCAGTGCGATTAATATCGCATTAGAGCAAGATGGACACTTGTTATCAGAATCAGAAAAAGATGAAATCAATGCCTCCGTTAAATCACTAGAGCAGACACTCAATACTGAAGACAGCCACGCTGTACATGCTGCAACAGAAGCGCTGAATGAGACGACAGAAAACTTTGCCGCAAAACGCATGGATGCTAGCGTTAGCCGTGCTTTGGCTGGTAAAAAAATTGACGAAGTAGACTTGAAATAAAGTACTTTAGATAATGCACCTTATAATTAGAAACTGATCATTGAAAAGCTGGGAAGAAACACATGCCACAAATAATCGTATTACCACATGAAGAGCTTTGCCCTGAAGGCGCTGTGTTAGACGCCAAAAAAGGTGAATCGATTTGTCAAAATTTATTAGATAATGATATTGATATTGACCACGCCTGCGACCAAGTCTGCGCTTGCACCACCTGCCATGTGATTGTGCGCGAGGGCTATAACACCCTTAACCAAGCAGAAGATGCAGAAGATGACTTACTGGATAAAGCGTGGGGATTAGAGCCACAATCGCGTTTATCCTGCCAAGCAATTGTCGGTGAAACTAATCTAGTGGTAGAGATTCCAAAATACTCAATCAATATGGCAAAAGAAGGCCATCGATAGTCAAATTAGAGAGATAAAAAAGGTGGGGATTACCCACCTTTTTTATGATGTCTACTTATACACCAACAAAAGTATCTTCCATAAACTTCACTTGGCCAGTCGCAATATCATAGACTGCGCCTACAATACCAATGTCCTTGGCTTGTGTCATATCTTCTAAAATATCGCTACAACGCAAAATACTTTCGATTTGATATTTCACATTTAGCTCGCACACTTTTTGTACAAACTCAGCGTTTTTGGAACACCTATCTTCTGCTGCGGTGATGCTCTTTTCATGACGGATGGATGGTTTAATCATATTAATAATTTCACCGATATGTCCATCTTTAAAATCATCACAAGCTGCTTTAACTGCACCACAACTTGTATGACCCATCACAACAATCAATTTTGCGCCTAGATACTTACTACCAAACTCTAAACTACCAATCCCTTTGTCTGATGCAATATTACCAGCCAAGCGCACACTGAAAATATCACCCAAAGCTTGGTCAAATAGCAACTCCACTGGCGCACGTGAGTCACTGCAACTCAGCACAGAAGCAAATGGATGCTGCTGATTTTTAGTGAGTTGAATCAGCGCTTTAAAATCTTTTTCATCCTCATTCTGATTAACAAATCGTGCGTTACCTTCTGCAAGAATGTCGAGTGCTTCTTTTGGCGTCATCTTGTCACGGTCAATTAAAGGGTGCTTGTACATTGATACCTTTCTAATAATTAAAAAAACAAATGCGTCAATTGCTTAAGATTTAGGTTGAATAAAACCAATCGTTTCAACGTCAATATTTTTAAGTTTTGCATGTAAGTGATAGTCACGAATAAATTCAGCAACATCGTATGAAATAGACTTGCTATTTGTACAATCAATAACCACTTTTTCACCATTAGGAATCGCTTCTAGTGCTTCAATAATACTGGCTTTATTAAAGAAAGAAACTTCTTGCGCCAACACAATATGATGCACGACACGGCCATCTTGATTTGTTTGCGATTCTTTCATATGGTGTGAATTGCGATAACTATGATGCAGCGAAAAGAAAACCCCGACAATTAACCCAATACCAATACCGGTTAATAAATCAGTTAGTAAAATAGCAACTACAGTAGCCACAAATGGTGCGAACTGCTCCCAACCTAACTTATACATATTTGCAAACAATGAAGGCTTGGCTAGTTTGTAGCCAACCATAATCAGAATGGTTGCTAAGCTAGCTAATGGGATCATGTTTAACAAACTGGCAATGGTTATTGCACTTAATAATAACCAAAATCCATGCAAGATTGCTGACAGCTTGCTTTGAGCGCCAAATGTAATATTGGCAGAGCTACGCACAATCACTTGTGTGACTGGTAAACCGCCAATCAAACCAGAAACGATATTACCAACCCCTTGTGCCTTTAACTCTAAGTTAGTAGGCGTGACGCGTTTAATTGGGTCTAATTTATCTGTCGCCTCTACGCAGAGCAAAGTTTCTAAACTAGCCACAATTGCCATTACGATAGCAACTTTATAAATTTCAATATTGGTTAATTGTGAGAAATCTGGGAAAGTAAACTGATTAACAAACTCACCAAGACCGTTAGAAACGGGCAAATCTACAATTTGAGAAGGAGACAAGCTAAAATTCAATGCGCCAGTTTGAAATAAATAATTAAATAAAATCCCAACTAACACGACGACAATTGGGCCTTGTAATATCTGAAATAATTTATGCTTTTTAGTCAGCACCGCATCCCAAAAAATCAAAATCCCCATAGAAACTGCTGCAATTAATAATGCACCTGGTGTTAATAAATTCCATGCATCCATCAGTGAAGAAAACGTATTACTGCCGTCTGGCTCAAAGAAGGACTCACTTCCTTCAAAAGTTAAATCATAGCCAAGTGCATGTGGAATCTGCTTAAGGATAATCAATAATCCAATCCCCGTTAACATGCCTTTAATAACTGAAGAAGGAACGAAATACGCAATAAAACCTGCTTTAAACAAACCCAATAAAAACTGGATAACACCAGCAATGACAACAGCTAATAAAAAGGCATCAAAAGACCCTAATGAAGAAATTGCTGCTAGCACAATGACTGCTAACCCTGCAGCTGGCCCGCTTACCCCAAGTTGAGATCCACTAATCAGCCCGACTACAATACCGCCAACAATACCTGCAATAACACCAGAAAATAATGGCGCGCCGGAAGCTAATGCAATCCCTAAACAGAGTGGTAATGCAACGAAAAATACGACAATACTGGCAGGCAAGTCGCTTTTGATGTCTTTAAAGATATTAGAATTCATTTATTACCCTTATTCTTGAATTGTTAAATACGACTCACACTTGAATGTGTATGTAACTACTATAATTTTTAATCATCATGATATAACGATTAAGCTTGTTTTAGATGAATAAATCATTACAAAAAAAGTTCAAAAAAGCGAGAAACTTCTCGCTTTTTAGGTTTCCATTAACCATTACTCAAAATTGTAGTTGATATAAGGTCTTTTGCTTTTGAACTGTCTGTTCAATCTTTTTGCCGCATCTGATACTTTTTCATCCACATAAGTAGCACCTTGCCAATCAGAATCCGCTTTGTATTCATCTTTATTATTAACTGCTGGATTTTGCGCAGCTCTGCGGCTAATAAATTTTAGTCTCATCGCATTATTCACATCATCCGCTTGTGAAGCTTCTGCAAGATATAATGGTTCACCCGATTGTGTGCTATTAGTTTCTGCGTATGCATTCACAGAGAAACCTAAGATTAAAGCACTTAATAGTGTTAATTTTTTCATGTCATACTCCTCAGTAGTTAGCATTAGTGCATAAAGCTTTGTTTATGTAACGCTTTATGATGAAACGTATTTTGCGCTTCTCACACAATAAAAAATCCACCAGCATACCTATATCGGTATATACTGTTCGGCATATGCAAAACGATACCAACATTGAAAAAGACCAAGAAACCACGCTTAGCGCAAGGGAGCTACGGCAGTCTGTCAAAAAAGACCATGAAGTAAACGCTAAGCTAAGGCTATTTTATTTGGCTGGTCAAACGATATATAACAAAGGCTGGTCACCTTTGATTGCGCAAAACATACTCATTGCCTTTTGTACGCAAATTGGTGCGGCACACGGTTTAATTGCTATACAAGACAAAAGCACATTAAACGTCGTTGCCAACCTTGGGCAAACTTATCCAGTTGGCGCACGGATTCCTGTCATGGGCATTTTAGCCAAGCTATTAAAAATCCCCTGCAAGTTTACGATTAGTCACGACTTAACACCGTTATGGTCTTACCCTGAAACGGCTGGATTTACAACGTCAATCATTCCGATTGCCTATGCACAACAGCCATTAGGCATTTTGGCTTTTTCAGGCAACAAAATAGCGTTGACTGATGAGGACAAACAAACGATTCAAAGTTTAGCTGGCATCCTTGGTATGGCGATGATGCGCGCAAGCAAACAAACGGTTTCGGCTGAAGACTTGCAGATTTTAGAGAGATTAACACCAAGAGAACGCGAAGTGTTTGCCTTATTACCTTATGGTCATAGCAATGCAGAGCTTGGCAAGTTATTAGAAATTGCGCCAGGTACCGTTAAAATTCATGTTGAACGTGTACTGAGCAAGCTTGGTCTTAAAGATAGGACGCAAGCGGCGGTTAAAGCTGTTGAATTTGGTTTTAAAACCTAATGTAAACCATCTAAATTGAATGTTGTAAAAAAGTAATGATGAATATCCTTTCTAATCTCAAACATCGGTTTGCCCAATATTGGCAAGATTTACCTTTGGCCTCCAAAGGCATTATTGTGATTATGCTGCCGCTTGGTGTTTTGCTCACATCACTCTATTCACTCTATACGTTAGAACAACAATTATCGAGTTTAGAAAACCAACTAAAACTAGCGTTACAAAACCAACGCGATATTGAAACAGTACACACCAACCTTTTACAGGCTTCTACTGGCGTTAGGGATTACTTACTCACTGGCGACAAACTGTTTTTGAATAATTTTTATATTGCTAAAAAACAACTCCCAAAACTGTTAGATAAACTGGATTTACAACTAGAAAGTAAGCATCAACAAGCACGGATTAATAGTATTAGCCTTCTCGTTCAAGATAACCTCGAAAGATTGGATTACTTATCTAAAAATGAATCTGATATTGCTTCAGAAAACCTGATTGAACAATTCAAGTTGCAAGTGAGCAATATGGAAAAATTAAGAGCTGAAATTGAGCTGTTAAAAAAACAAGAAGCCTTATTAGTTTCTGAAGACCAAAGCAAAATTAAACTGCAACGTCAAAGAAATATCAAAATCACCTTACTTGCAGCCATCTGCGGTATTTTAGGCTCTATAGTTGCTGTTTGGATATTCTCAGGCACGATTGTTAAAAGAGTTAAATTGCTCAGAGATAGCGCAGCGAATTTGGCCAGAGCAGAAGCTTTAGAGCTGCCGTCGAGAAGTAAGGATGAGCTTGGTCAGTTATCAAATGAGCTTGATCACGCCTCAAAACTATTAGCAAAAAATATTTACGATACAACGCAAGCAAGAAATGAAGCAGAGCAAGCGAGTAAAGAAAAAAGTCTATTTTTATCGCGTACCAGTCATGAATTGCGTACGCCACTGAATGCGATTTTAGGTTTTACGCAGCTATTGCAAGAAGAGCTTGATAATGGCAAACATAAAGATAACGTCAACATGATTAGAAGTGCTGGCGAGCACTTGCTTAAACTGATTGATGAAGTGCTGGATATTGCTCGAATTGAATCAGGTCAAATTAAATTAACGCTGCAACCAACGCCTATAAATGACTTGCTAGCTGAGGCAATTCAATATATCGCGCCAATAGGTAAAATTCGTGACATTCAAATTAATCAGCGAATACAGCCTGATTTAATTGCCTTAGCTGAACGGCAAAAGCTGTTGCAAGTCATATTGAATCTATTATCCAATGCGCTTAAATATGGCCCATTTAATTCAACGGTTTTAGTTTCTGCGTACAAAAGAGATTCCAATATCATCATCGAAGTATTTGATGAAGGCGCTGGCATTCCTGAACTATTAAAAGAACGATTATTCACCGCTTTTGATCGATTAGGCGCAGAGCAATCCAAAACAGAAGGCACAGGCCTAGGTTTAGCGCTCAGCAAACAAATCATGCTGGCAATGCAAGGTAGCATTCATGTTGCTAAAAATAAAAGCTTATTTTGGATAGAGCTCAAAGTTGCCGACGACCTGCCACTAGAAGCGCAACCAGTTCAGCCAATCATGGCAAAAGAAACAGCATCGCATACGCATAAAAAACAAATCATTTATGTTGAAGATAATGTTAGTAACCGCGCTTTGGTAGAGGCTGTGATTAAACGATTGCCAAATGTGAAGTTGCACTGCACAGAAACTGTTAAACAGAGCAAAAACTTACTCAATGAAATTAATGCTAGCTTAATTATTATTGACTTAAATCTGCCTGACGAATCAGGAGAAAACTTGGTTGACTATCTTAAGTCTCATGAAACCTTACATCGCCTGCCTATTATCATTTTAAGTGCAGATGCCATGCCAGAGACCATCGCAAGACTCAAGAATAAAGGGATTAACGAATACATGACTAAGCC
>JAHZMC010000015.1 GCA_022599515.1 Betaproteobacteria bacterium | reverse complement strand
TTTAAACACCTTTCTTTAATTACCATTATTACGGCTTAAAGGTGTCTAGTAAACTAGTGGCGATTCAGTATACATTCCTAACCTAGGCAATAATCCTGAGCAATATGACCTTAGCTTGGAACAATTAATCATCCTTTTATTGAACTATTTACAGCAAGACGCGCTTGATACAGAGCCCAATCAATTGATTAACTTCATCTTGGTTGATAGTAAAAACGCAACTTACACTGGCGATATTCCAGTCAATCTCATCCAGAAGCTTGGCATTACCTTAATTGACACCAAGCTGATGAACAAAGGAGATCAATACTATGATGACGAAAAGATTGTTTCAGTTTTGTTATCATTAACTTAAGAAACTTAACTATCGAGCAAAAGCTTGTATAATAGCCTAACCCTACGCACTACCAATCAGCGTAGCGGCATGATACAGATGACAGATTATTCTCAATCGTCATACTAACAATCCTTATATTCGTCTGCCTCGATTGGTATTGCTATTGCGCAATTGGCCGCCGTAGGAAAAAATTAATAATGAATACAGAAGTAACAAATCCAGAAAAAAATAACAACACAAGTACAAGTAATTTTAACGATTTAGGGTTAGCAGAACCGCTATTAAAAGCCATTGAAGATGCTGGCTATACCACACCAACCCCGATTCAAACAAAAGCCATTCCACTGGTTTTACAAGGTGGCGATTTATTAGCTGGCGCGCAAACAGGTACAGGAAAAACCGCAGGCTTTACCTTGCCAATTTTACATTTACTCTCGAAAAAACCAGCGGCTAATCCTGCCAAAGGCAAGCCACGCTGCTTGATTTTGACGCCGACGCGCGAGCTGGCTGCGCAGATTGGCGAGTCAGTCGACACCTATGGTAAATATTTAACTTTAAAATCCATGGTGGTATTTGGTGGCGTTAGCATTAATCCGCAAATTAATCGTTTGGGTCGTTTTATAGATATTTTGGTCGCAACACCCGGTCGCTTGCTGGATTTAGCCAACCAAGGAAAAGTTGATTTATCAGGCGTTGAAATACTGGTATTAGATGAAGCTGACCGCATGTTAGATATGGGTTTTATTCACGATATTAAAAAGATTTTGGCAAGATTGCCTAAGCAACGTCAAAACTTATTGTTCTCAGCAACATTTGCCGATGAAATCAAACGGTTAGCAGACAGCCTACTCAACAATCCAGGCTTTGTAGAAGTGGCAAGACGGAATACTGCATCAGAAATGGTAGCGCAAACCGTGCATATGGTGCCACAAGCACACAAACGCGATTTAGTCGCACATTTGATTAAAACCAATAACTGGCAACAAGTATTAATTTTCACACGCACTAAGCACGGTGCTAATCGATTGACTGAAAAGTTAGTTAAAAGTGAGATTTCTGCAATGGCTATTCATGGTAATAAAAGTCAGGGCGCACGCACGAAAGCCTTGGCTGAATTTAAAGCAGGCAATACCCGCGTATTAGTGGCAACCGATATTGCCGCTCGTGGTTTGGATATTGACCAATTACCCCAAGTGGTGAATTTTGAATTACCAAACGTGGCTGAAGATTATGTGCATCGAATTGGCCGTACTGGCCGCGCTGGTGCATCTGGCGCGGCAATTTCTTTGGTTGATCGCGAAGAGTTAAAGTACCTAAAAGATATTGAAAAACTGATTAATCGAGAGATTCCTAAAGTGCAAGTTGAAGGCTTTGAAGCACCGACAGTCATTGAGCCAGAACCACCAAGATTATTTCGTGGGCAACAGCCTAACGGCGGTCAAAACCAGAAGAAAAAACAAGGTCAGGCTAAGCGTCATCCGCAAGGTCAAGGTAACGGTCGCGGTCAAAATAATGGCCAAGGACAACAGCGTGCATTTGGCCAAGAGGCAAGAGTACCAAGAGGTGAGCAAGCCAATAGAAAACCAAATAAAACATCCAATGAAAATTTATCTGAAGCAGCAAGACACCAAGCACAGCCACAACCACCAATTTATGCAGCTGATTTAAAAACCAACTATCGTCCTGGTGGCAGAAATAATAGCGGTAATGGCAGTGGCAATCGCGCCAGAAACAATAATGGCGGGAACGGCAACAGAAGCCATGGCGGCGGTAATCGAGGCAGATAAATGTTAAGGATTTGGGTAGATGCTGATGCTTGCCCAGTGGTGATTAAAGAAATGCTTTATCGTGCGGCTGAGCGAGCAAAGGTGGAAACCACCTTTGTGGCTAACAAGCTATTACGTTTACCGCCCTCGCCTTATCTCAAAGCAATCCAAGTTGGACAAGGTTTTGATGTTGCGGATAACAAAATCGTACAAGAACTTAATATTGGCGATTTGGTTATTACTGCTGATATTCCACTAGCGGCAGAAGTCATTGCAAAAAGCGGTCATGCGCTGAATCCTCGCGGTGAGTTTTATTCACTAGAGAATATTCAAGAGCGCTTAAGTATGCGTAACTTTATGGAAGAACTACGTGCGAGCGGTGTAGAAACATCAGGGCCAAATGCATTCAACGCGGCTGATAGAAAAGCGTTTGCTGCTCAATTGGATCAATTTTTAGCAAAAGCGCGCAATCGGCACCTAACGTTAGGATAATTAAGATGAAAAAATTATTGTTATTGGTTTTATTGTTACTCAATAGCTGTATGGGTGTGCCAGAAAATGTTGAAGTAGTTGATGGTGTCAATCCAGAGCAATACCTAGGCACATGGTATGAAATTGCACGTTTAGACCACAGCTTTGAGCGCGGCTTAGATAATGTAACAGCGCATTATGAACAAAACGCAGATGGCAGCATTAAAGTCATCAATAGAGGCTATAACCGCGAAGATAAGAAATGGGATGAGGCGATTGGCAAAGCTTATTTTATTGAAAAGCCTAATGCGGATAACACCTATTTAGGCAAACTAAAAGTCTCTTTTTTTGGCCCATTTTACGGCGCTTATAACATCATTGCGCTTGATAAAGTGTATTACAACTATGTGATGATTTGCGGCCCAGATAAAGACTATTTATGGATATTATCTCGCACACCAGAACTGACTTATCCGATTAAACAAGAGCTGGTGAGCCAAGCCAATGCTTTAGGTTTTGCCACAGATAAGCTTATTTATGTGAATCAAAATCCTGACATTCCAAATTACGAGGCAGGTCAACATGTGATTCAGAAAAAGTAGAGTAGCGCGTGATTGCTTTACACCTATTTACTAAGTCGCTTTAGCGTAAACCCAGCTTTTTTAAATTCAGCAATCAACCCATCATCACCAGCCAAGTGAGCAGCACCAACGGCAACAAATACAGACTGCTGTTTTGCTAATTCAATTGACCGCTTGACCATTAATGGATTACGTTCATCAAGCAGTTTAGTGCGTAATCGCTGCCATAACGCTTTAGGCAAACCTGCGCCTGTTAAATCAGCATCTAAGGTCAGTAAAGCCTCGCTGTCTTCTGTTAAATAGACGTCTATCAATCGCTCAAAATCTTTTTCTTTTTGCGCTTCTGACATACCTAGCGCAGCGCGCAACATAATCAATTGATCATCTAAACTAAAGTCATCAATCACACTAAAATGTTCGGTACTCGTTTCCAAGCCTTGTGTAGGCTTACCAAAATCTTCAGCACCGCGCATTAATAAATTATCTTGTGCATAAGGGGTTTGTGGTTTTGCCTGACTAAACACCACCGCTAACAACCAAGGCTTCATCTGCAATGCTTGCTCCAGATGCATGACATGAAAATCAGCTAATGTTCTGACTTTTTCTAACTCAGCTTCTGTGAGCATCTCTTTTAGCGAGCCTGATTGCATCATAAAATTGGCAGGATTACTATTAGGTTGCGTTTCCATTACAAACAAATCTACTTGCTTAAGCGCATCTAAAACAGGCGCTGAGAAATCGGTAACGCGGTTGTCATCAGTATGAATCGTGCCAAATAGATAGCTCACTTGACCACTTGGCGATGTCATCTGCCAAAACAAGCCTTTTTCTGTGGCTGTTACCAGTATAGATGTGCTCATCAACAGCAAGCCACTCATCACAATCAGTAGTCGTTTAAGATTAATCAGGCTCATTTTTACCTATCTAGTCACTTATTTTAATAGCTTGTTTTACTTTTACGCGCAGGTCTTGCCGCATTTTTCATGTCATTAAATGCTTTTGGCATGCGCCCCGCAGATCGACGCGCACTTTGCTTCGCTTTTGGCTGAAAGCTGCTACCATCTGATTGTCGAATAGCGCCAATCACAGCAGGCTGAAAAGCAGGTACTAATTGCCTTTTACCCGGCCCGATTAAATCTGCACGGCCCATTTTCTTTAAAGCCTCACGCAAAATAGGCCAGTTAGCAGGGTCGTGATAACGAATAAACGCCTTATGCAATTTGCGCACGCCGCCAGCCTTTGGCACAGCTACACCTTCTGAACTTGCTGTCACTTTACGTAATGGATTTTTACCACTGTGATACATCGCGGTTGCCATCGCCATCGGCGTTGGCGTAAAGTTTTGCACTTGATCTAATCGGAAATTATAACGTTTTAGCCATAGCGCCAAATTCAACATATCTTCATCGGTTGTGCCAGGATGCGCGGCAATAAAGTAGGGAATTAAATACTGTTTTTTACCTGCTTCGGCACTAAACTTTTCAAACATGGCTTTAAACTCATCATAAGCACCCATGCCCGGCTTCATCATTTTGCTCAGTACATTTTCTTCAGAATGCTCTGGTGCGATTTTTAAATAACCGCCCACATGATGCTGCACCAATTCTTTGACATACTCTGGCGACTTAACGGCAAGGTCATAACGTAAGCCAGAACCAATCAATATTTTCTTAATGCCTTTAAGATTACGCGCTTTGCGATACAGCTGAATCAAAGCGCTGTGGTCTGTATTTAAGTTTTCACAAACATCTGGGTAAACACAAGACAGTTTGCGGCAAGCTTTTTCTATGGTTTCCGATTTACAAGCAATGCGATACATATTGGCAGTTGGCCCGCCAAGGTCGGAAATCACACCTGTAAAGCCTTCCACTTTGTCGCGGATTTCTTCTACTTCTTTCAAGATAGACTCTTCACTACGGCTTTGAATAATACGGCCTTCATGCTCAGTAATACTGCAAAATGTGCAACCCCCGAAACAACCGCGCATAATATTAACGCTGAAACGAATCATTTCCCATGCAGGAATTTTTGCATTTTTGTAGATAGGATGCGGTTTACGTGCGTAGGGCAAATCGTAAACAAAGTCCATTTCTTTGGTTGTCAGCGGAATCGGTGGCGGGTTTAACCACACCTCTCTATCGCCATGTTTTTGCACCAGTGCCCGCGCATTGCCCGGATTAGCTTCTAAATGTAATACGCGAGAAGCATGCGCATACAGCACAGGGTCTTGCAACACATCCTCATAAGCAGGCAAACGCACCACTTGCTTACTTCTATCAGCCTTTAGTTTTTTAACGCGCAAGCTAGGTACGATTGCTATTGGTTTGGTGCCTTCAGGTAAATCCGCATTCGCTTTACCTTCATCTGTAGCACAACTCGCATCACCTTTGCCCATTTTCATTTCATAAGGGTCAATTGGCGCATCCACTTTACCTGGTCTATCAAGCTTGGTCGATTCAATTTCATCCCAGCCTTCTGGCAAACTTTTACGCATAAAAGCAGTACCGCGAATATCTTGTATCTCGCTTACTGGTTCGCCTTTGGCAATACGATGAGACAGTTCAACTAAAGCGCGCTCGGCATTACCGTAAAGTAAAATATCCGCTTTAGAATCAACCAAAATAGAGCGACGCACTTTGTCTGACCAGTAATCATAATGGGCAATACGGCGTAAGCTGGCTTCAATACTGCCAATAACTAATGGCACTTTTGGATAAGCTTCTCTGCAACGCTGGCTGTAAACCAACACCGCCCTATCAGGGCGTTTGTTAGCTGCAGCATCTGGCGTATAGGCATCGTCCGAACGTATCTTGCGGTCAGCCGTATAGCGATTGACCATGCTATCCATATTGCCGGCCGTAATGCCGAAATATAAATTCGGTGCACCTAAGGCCTTGAATGCACTGGCATCTTGCCATTCAGGTTGCGCAATAATGCCTACTCTAAACCCTTGCGCTTCTAATAAGCGCCCTACTAGCGCCATCCCAAAGCTAGGGTGATCGATATAAGCATCACCAGTCACCAAAATAATGTCACAACTGTCCCAGCCTAGCGCATCCATTTCTTCGCGTGAGGTTGGTAATATGGTTGCCACCCCAAAACGCTTGGCCCAATAAGGGCGATAGCTTTGAATTGGTTTGGCGAGCATGCTAGTGTAATGTTCCATAGGTCGGCATTTTACGCGGTAATTGTTTGATTTAAAAGTAATTAATCAAATCGTTTGTTGATTATTCATATACTGAGGTTAACCGTTGCAAAACCAATGACTGCAGATGCAGTGGTTAACTGGGTAAAATCGAATAGTCCTTTCCAATATTAATAGGTAAACTGTCAGCGTAATGGCAGACCAATACTACAAACTTTCAGACGGCTACGTGCTTGCTTTAGAGGCAGAGAGTAAGTTTCCTCCTCTCACGCAAGCGCTTAAGGAGCCAAACGGTTTAATTGCCATTGGTGGCGACCTCAGTAGCAAACGCTTATTAGCTGCTTACTCTCACGGCGTTTTTCCTTGGTTTAGTGAAGATGATCCAATCATGTGGTGGAGCCCAAATCCGCGCATGGTGTTGTTTCCAACAGAATTAAAAGTCTCAAGCTCGCTTAAAAAAACACTCAAAAAAAATCCTTATCACCTCAGTATTAATAACGCTTTTCGAGAAGTGATAACCGCCTGCAGTCAGGTGAAGCGTCCAGATCAAGCGGGTACTTGGATTAATCAAGATATGATTGATGCTTATTGTGAGTTGCATGATTTAGGGCATGCGGTTTCGAGTGAAAGTTGGCTGAATAATCAATTAGTTGGCGGTTGTTATGGCGTAATTATCGGGCAGATGTTTTATGGCGAAAGCATGTTTCATACGCAGTCCGATGCTTCTAAAATCGCTTTTGTTCATCTAGTTAACTACCTAAAAACCAAAAACGTTGGCATGATTGATTGCCAAATGAAAACACCGCTATTAACTAGCTTTGGCGGGCGTGAAATTCCGCGCGAAGTATTTAGTCAAACACTGTCAAAATTGATACACTTAACAGCATGAGCTCACCTAAAGAACTACCATTACAGAAACTACAATTCTATGTCACAACGCCCTATCCTTGTGGCTACATTGCAAAAAACCGTGCGCAAAGTTTAATCGCCTCGCCCCATCATTTGGTGGATGCCGATGTGTATAGCGAGCTCATTACGCAAGGCTTTAGACGCAGTGGCAAATTCGCCTATCGCCCTCATTGCGAACAGTGTAATAAATGCGTACCTGTGCGTATTGTGTTAGATGCATTTGCGCCAACTCGCAGCCAAAAGCGTGCATATAAGCAACACAATGCGCTAACTGTAAACATCATACCGTTAGGCTTTCACCAAGCACATTTTGAGTTGTATGTGGCATACCAAGCCTTAAGACATGCAACAGAAGATGACATTAACCAAAATACTGAATCTAGCGAAGAAGATCAATATAAACAGTTTCTGTGCCAAAGCAATGTCGATAGTTTGATGATTGAATTTAGAGATGCTAATAACCAAGTAAAAATCGTCAGCGTCATTGATACAGTTAACGATGGCAACTCAGCCGTTTATACTTTTTATGACGCAGCCGAACCAAAAGCCAGCTACGGCACTTATGCCATTATGTGGCTAATTGACTGGACTAGAAGCCTCAACCTGCCTTATGTGTATTTAGGTTATTGGATTGCAGAAAGCCAAAAAATGGCTTACAAAGAAAAGTTTAACTTACAAGAAAAATATATTGATGGCGAATGGCTAACTAACTAGTTGAGCAAACTCAATCACCGCCAAAACAAATTAAGGTAAATGCATGATTTCAGAAGATAATATTCAATCCGCTATCGCAGCTGGCATTTTGGATGAAGCCACCGCTAATGCACTAAAAGCACATGCAACAGCGGCAAATAGCAATACGAGCGATGTTGCCGATGAAGAACATTTTCGCTTAATCTCGAGCTTTAACGACATCTTTGTCGTCATCACCAGCATGCTACTGTTAACATCTCTCAGCTGGATAGGTGGCGCTATTTACGGCAACTTATTAGCTGCCGTTACTGTTTGGGGTTTAGCTGAATTTTTCGTACTAAAACGTCGCATGGCATTACCTGCTATTGTCTTGCTACTGGCTTTTGTCGGCTATCTATTTGCTGCATCCAAAGGCGTCATGATGGCTATCGGTATTGAAGATGCACAAAGCTTTATCATTCCATCAATAGTGACAATACTCGCCGCATGGTTACACTGGATACGCTTTAAAGTGCCAATTACCATCGCCGCTGGCACCGCAGCTCTAGTTGCAACCTTACTCGCCTCATTGGCAAGTATTAACATTGCTAGCAGCCTCTTCTCACCAATTGCCACCATGATGGGGCTAGCCGTATTCGCTTTTGCCATGTATTGGGATAAACAAGACACCCAACGTCAAACACGCAAATCCGATGTCGCTTTTTGGTTACACTTATTGGCAGCACCGATCATTATCCACCCTGTTTTCGACCTAATCGGCGTGTTACATGGCAATATCAATCTGATACAAGCCAGCTTCGTACTCATCCTCTATATCGCCATTGCCGTTATCTCATTACTAATAGACCGCCGCGCCTTGATGGTTTCAGCACTCGGCTACGTTGTTTATGTGTTTAGTACACTATTGAATGACATGGGACACGTCGGTATAGGTTTTGCAGTAACCGCATTTACCATCGGCTCAGCTCTATTATTACTCTCTGCTTTTTGGCATAAATGTCGCGTATATTTATTGAACTTAGTGCCGAGTAAATTGAAGGTGTATTTACCTAATTAAGATTGACTATTTCATACGGCAGACTGCATGCGTGTTCGCTCTACGTGAGCTGAGGCATATTAGATAACGTTATCCTTGGGCAGTGCGGCATTGAAACCTACGCAAGCTAAGGCGTAATTGCGCAATCAGCTTTATCGCCCTCCCAATTTGCACTCACGATAGTGTCAGTTTTTGAATCAACCTCATACATGTAGCGACAGGTTCTCCAACTACGGTATTTGTAAATAATGTGCCCATTAGTCAATTCTGTTTCGCTCAACAAATTTTCAGCTGGCGCAAAACCTTCAAGACTACGTAAGTCATAAAAGCTTTTTCCCACATTTTTTTGCAATTGGTCTACATACAGCTGATGCCGATAGTTTGGATCATATATCCGGCTACAGCAGCTCACGGCTAAAACTAACCCAACGAACAAAGCTAGTCTCGTAATAGCAGAAGACAGACCTCGATTAATTAATAAGTTCAGAGTCATTTAAAACTCCATAGATTGATTGATTTTATACGATAGAATCACTCTGCTCTAAACCACAAGAGAATATAAAGACGTAAAGCATGAATCGTTGGTCGGCTGTTCGCTGCTAGATTATAGAAAGCGTCATCCATCGTTATTCCTTTTTTATTTTTCTGGTTTTATTATAAACGACAACACGCCTGCCGACACAAGCGATGTGGTAATGATACAATTCAGCCTTTATTCACTTCTGTAGAAACACAACTACATGTTGAAAAAACTCGTTATCTTTGGTGTTGGGCTGATTGGCGGCTCGGTTGCGTTGGCTTTGAAAAAGCAAGCGAATGCGCCACTGTGCGTTGGTGTTGGCCGCAACAAAGCTAACTTAGAGCAAGCTTTGGCATTGCATATCATTGATGAAGCGGCAACGGATATAGCGGCTGCATTACAAGATGCCGATATGGTGCTGATTGCAGCGCCTGTTGCGCAAACCAAAAGCATTCTGCAAAGTATTCAGCCGCACCTTAATCAACAAACTGTGATTACCGATGCTGGTAGTACCAAAACCGATATAGTAGCGATTGCAAAAGCAGTATTGGGTGCGCAAGCGAGTCAATTTATTGGTGGTCACCCTATTGCTGGCGCGGAAAAATCAGGTCCGTCAGCAGCGATGGCTGATTTATATCACGGCAAAAATGTAGTATTAACGCCGACTAATGACAACAGTCAAGAGAATGTCAATCTTGTCCGTCAATTATGGCAAACCTGTGGTGCGAATGTGTTAGAAATGTCTGCGGAAAAGCATGATGGTATTTTTGCTACAGTCAGTCATTTGCCGCATTTATTGGCGTTTGCCTTGGTGGAAGATATTGCCTCGCGCGATAATGCAGATGAGCTGTTTCAGTTTGCCGCCAGTGGCTTTAGAGACTTTACGCGGATTGCTGGGAGTAGCCCAGAAATGTGGCGCGATATTAGCTTTGCCAATAAAGCAGCATTATTGGATGAGATTACCAGCTACGAGCAAGCGCTTTCAAGCTTAAAACAAAGCCTAAAAAATAATGATGCGGACGCCCTGCAAGCCGCCTTTAAGCGTGCGAGTGACGCACGTAATCAATGGGCAAAAGATAAAAAGCTATCGAATTAAACAACATTTAGAATCATAAATTAATGGAACAACTACATTTAAAACCAGCCGTGCACGTTAGTGGTGAGATGCAATTGCCAGGCTCAAAAAGCATTTCTAACCGCACCTTATTGTTAGCGGCGCTAGCGAACGGCACCACAGAAATTAAAGGTTTGCTAGCTTCTGATGATACCGATCGCATGCTAGAAGCACTGGCAATATTGGGCATTACGCTCACTAAAAAAGACGACAGTCTTTTTGTCGAAGGTTGTAGTGGTAACTTTCCGAATAAACAAGCTGATTTATTTTTAGGTAACGCTGGCACCGCCTTTCGACCGCTCACCGCTGCTTTAGCATTTTCAAATGGCGATTATCATTTACACGGCGTTCCACGCATGCACGAGCGTCCAATTGGTGATTTAGTCAACGCGCTACAATCAGCAGGCGCAGAGATTAAATGCTTAGCTAATGATGGATTTCCACCCCTACAAATTTCACCTGCTAATTTAGATGTGAGCAAACCAATACAAATTCGTGGCGATGTTTCTAGTCAATTTTTAACTGCTTTATTGATGGCTTTGCCACTGACTGGTCAACAAGCAACGATTGAGGTGGTTGGCGAGTTGATTTCCAAACCGTATATTGAAATCACATTAAACTTGATGGCTAAATTTGGCGTGCAAGTGCAACGAGACGGCTGGCAAGGTTTTACCATTCCTGCCAATAGCCAATACAGCAGCCCTAATATTATTTATGTTGAAGGTGATGCTTCTAGCGCCTCTTACTTTCTAGCTGCAGGTGCAATTGGCGGCAGCCTTGATGTGCAAGGGATTGATGCCAACAGCATTCAAGGTGATGTGAAATTTGCAGAGGCGTTAGCGTTGATGGGCGGCGTGATTCACTATGGTGAAAATCAAATTACGGCTAGCAAACCCAATACACCCAAACTAAAAGCCATCGATTTAGACTGCAACCATATTCCCGATGCCGCCATGACCTTAGCTATTTTGGCGCTATTTGCTGATGGCACAACTACGCTGCGCAATATTGCCAGCTGGCGCGTGAAAGAAACAGACCGCTTAACCGCAATGGCAACCGAGTTGCGCAAAGTGGGTGCAACGGTTATTGAAGGTGAAGATTACATTACGATTACATCGCCTGCAGAGTTAACGCCAAATGCACAAATTGACACTTATGATGATCACCGCATGGCGATGTGTTTTTCACTGGTCAGCTTAGGCGGCGTACCCATCACCATTAACGACCCAACATGTGTCGCTAAGACTTTCCCACACTATTTTGAGGTGTTTGCTACCATTGTCAGTTAATTCTATTCCCGTTATCGCAATAGACGGCCCTTCCGCTTCTGGCAAAGGCTCCGTTGCTGAGCGTGTTGCTCATCAGCTTGGTTTTCATTATTTAGATTCAGGTGCACTCTATCGCATTGTGGCATTAGCTGCGCACAACAAACAGATTGCGTGGAGCGATGGCGCAACGCTTGGCACAATGATACCTAATCTACACATAGCTTTTACTAATGGCGAGGTATTATTGAATGGCGAAAATGTATCCACTGCCATTCGCAGCCCTGCGATGAGCAATGGTGCATCGCAAGTAGCCGTTCATCCAGCAGTGCGTAACGCGTTGCTCGCATTGCAGCATAGCTTTAGAAAAGCACCAGGTTTAGTCGCAGATGGTAGAGATATGGCTAGCGTCGTTTTTACCGATGCGCAACTCAAAATATTCTTAACCGCCAATGTGGAAGAGCGTGCAAACCGCCGTTATAAACAATTGATACAGCAAAATATTGATGCAAATTACGATGTTATTTTGCAAGATTTGCAAGAAAGAGATGCGCGCGACAAAACCCGCTCTTCTGCACCGTTAATGCAAACAAAAGAAGCGATATTACTTGATACAGATAACCGCAATATTGCGCAAGCCGTTGCGTTTGTACTAAAAGAGTACCAAGCCAGCCTTCAAAAGTTCAATTCTCAGCAATAATTATTGATTAAGTCATTGAACACACGATATTTTTTGTGTAAAATATGCGGTTCGTGTTAAGTTTTTGGCTGATTATTAATCACTTATTTAAAATCATTTAGAACTTAATGTTAATTTAAACTTCCCCACTGAAAGGTGGGAATAAACTGGATACTCTTTTTTAATGTCTACTACTGACTCAACAACCTCTTCAAACCCAGAATCATTCGCCGCCCTATTTGAAGAAAGTTTATCGCGACAAGAAATGCGCTCAGGCGAAATCATCACTGCTGAAGTTGTCTCTATCGACAGCGACCACGTTATTGTTAACGCAGGTCTTAAATCTGAAAGCGTGATTGATGCAAACGAATTTAAAAACCCTCAAGGCGAACTAGAAGTCGAAGTTGGTGACTTTGTAAAAGTGGCTATTGAGAAACTAGAAGATGGATTTGGTTCAACTATCCTTTCTCGTGATAAAGCGAAGAAAATGGAAGCTTGGCTAGACCTAGAAGATGCAATGAACGAAGGCCGCGTTGTTAAAGGCTATGTAAGCAGCCGTGTTAAAGGTGGTTTACGCGTTTCTGTTAATGGCATCATGGCTTTCTTACCAGGTTCATTGGTTGATGTACGTCCTGTTAAAGACACAACACCATTCGAAAACAAAGAGTGGGATTTCAAAGTAATCAAACTTGATCGCAAACGTAACAACATCGTTGTTTCACGTCGTGCGGTAATGGAAGTGACTGCAAGTGCTGACCGTGAAGCGCTAATGGAAACATTGGCTGAAGGCGCAACGGTTAAAGGTATCGTTAAAAACATTACTGATTATGGCGCATTCGTTGATTTAGGCGGCATCGATGGCTTACTACACATCACTGATTTGGCTTGGCGTCGTGTTAAGCATCCATCAGAAGTGTTAACAGTGGGTGATGAAGTTGAAGCTAAAGTATTGAAATTTGATCAAGAGAAAAACCGTGTTTCATTAGGTATCAAACAACTTGGTGATGACCCATGGGTTTCATTAGGTCGTCGTTACCCAGTAGGCACACGTCTATTCGGTAAAGTATCAAACTTAACTGATTACGGCGCGTTCGTTGAAGTAGAGCCAGGTATCGAAGGTCTTGTTCACGTTTCAGAAATGGATTGGACAAACAAAAACATTCACCCAGGTAAAATTGCACAATTAGGTGATGAAGTTGAAGTGATGATTCTTGAGATTGATGAAGATCGTCGTCGTTTATCATTGGGTATGAAACAATGTAAACCGAATCCTTGGGATGATTTTGCAGCAACACACGCTAAAGGCGATAACGTTGCAGGTCAAATCAAATCAATTACTGATTTCGGCGTATTTATTGGCTTGCCAGGCAATATCGATGGTCTTGTTCACTTATCTGATTTGTCATGGACACAGTCTGGCGAAGAAGCGATTCGCAACTTCAAAAAAGGTGATGAGCTACAAGCAGTTATCTTAGCAATTGACGTTGAAAAAGAGCGTATTTCTTTAGGCGTTAAACAATTAACCGAAGATCCGAGTGGTGAAACATCATCAGTGAGTTCTGATGATTTTGCTGCTAAGCCAAAAGCGAAAGCAAAAACAGCTAAACCAACAGCTGAAGAAGCGGCTGCTGCATCAGGTAACACCAATCTAGGCGCGCTATTAAAAGCGAAGATGGAAGATAAGAAATAATCATTAGTCAATTAGAAAAGACCATATAGCCATGACAAAATCTGAACTAATCAACCTACTGGCGGAACGCTTTCCACAGCTCGTTGTGAAAGATGCTGAGTTATCAGTTAAAGCGATTTTAGATGCAATGACTGATAATTTATCAACAGGTAAACGTATTGAAATTAGGGGCTTCGGTAGTTTTAGTCTTAACTATCGTCCGCCTCGTTTAGGTCGCAACCCTAAAACTGGTAGCAAAGTGCAAGTACCTGCTAAGCATGTACCACACTTTAAAGCTGGTAAAGAGTTACGCGATCGCGTGGATTTGGCTAGCTAGTCTGAGTTTAGTTGCTCTGATAAAAAACGGCACATCGATGATGTGCCGTTTTTTTTATTCTTTTTTTTCTTTATCATTAGCCCCCAGCGTAACGCTTAGGTAAAATGATAACAATCTAATCACGAGCATGACATGACAATTGAGTTTGAATATTGGTGGCTATTAATTCTCCCCTTATTTTTTATACTGGGCTGGATAGCTGCACGCGTCGATATCAAACAAATTGTTGCTGAATCGACCACATTGCCAGCGGCTTATTTTAAAGGGCTTAACTTCTTAATTGGCGATCAACACAATAAAGCGGTTGATGCTTTTTCTGAAGCGATTCATGCCAATAGTGATTCATTAGAATTGCATTTTGCACTCGGCAGCCTATTTAGACGTACAGGCGAAACTGATCGTGCCATTAATATGCATTTGAGTTTGTTAGAGAAAAAAGAACTGACTAAAAACCAAAGAGATGCGGTTAAAGCTGAGTTAGCGCTCGATTATTTAAAAGCAGGTTTATATGACCGTGCCGAAGAGTTATTTAAAAACTTGACCAACAAACGCTATCGTCAGCCTGCATTACATTCTCTATTAGAAATTTATGTGCGCGAACGTGAATGGTTATTAGCGGTTGAAACGGCCATCGAATTAGAGCGATTGTCTGGCATCCCTTTTAGAAAAGAAATCGCACAATACCACTGTGAGTTAGCCATGAATGCAATGATTGACCAGCAACCCGATCAAGTGCGCTTGCATCTTGCCAACGCGTTAGATGCCAATAAAAAATGTATCCGCGCTAACGTGCTATTAGGTGAGTTAGAAATGCAGTCTGGTAGTCATGCCGCTGCCATCTCACACTGGAAACATATTGAATTTCAAGACCCTGAATATCTTGGGCTAGTTGCTAATAAGCTATTACAAAGCCATGCCGCACTAGATAAACTCAAAGAAGGTATGGCTTTACTCAAAACCTATTTAGAGAACTATAAACTGCCTTCTATCATGACGGCATTATACGAAGCAACGATAGCAGAAGAAGGTGCGAATAGCGCGGCAACCTTAGCTAGAAATGAGCTGATTCGGCAACCTAGCTTAAAAACGCTTGACCAATTATTACAAGCACGCGCCATGGCTGAGCACTTAAACAAAAGCAGCAATGATCAAGATATTCAATTGATGCAACAAACGGTTCGCAACGCTATCGGCAATCGCGCTGCTTATCACTGCAACCAATGCGGCTTCCGTGCTATACAATATCATTGGCAGTGCCCTGCTTGTAACGCTTGGGAATCGCTTCCTTCTGAGCCTAGCGAAGCCATTAGCCGGACGATGACGATTAAAAAGTAACGATTAAAAAGCAAACATGA
>JAHZMC010000014.1 GCA_022599515.1 Betaproteobacteria bacterium | reverse complement strand
GTAAGCTGTTTGCAACAGGCAAGAATCACATTAATGGTATTGAGAACTTTTGGAATCAAGCCAAGCGTGTGTTGAGAAAATATAACGGAATTCCTAAAGAATCATTCCCATTATTCCTCTAGGAATGTGAGTTCAGATTTAACTATGGAAGCCCGAAACAACAACTGTTAATATTGAAGGAGTGGGCTGAGATTTAAGGCTAATCTACTACAGCCCCTTTTTATTTGTTCCTGAGTAGGGTCCATTATTTCTGCACGTATGGCGCAGTCATATGGGTCATTAAAGTTTTTAGGCGATCCAAAATAAATGGACTGGGATTTTAAATTTTTAATTGATTGAACATTAAAGTTTTCATATTTATATATTAGTTTTGGTTTTACTTCATTCATACAACGCCTAATAATGTTTATGAGTACTGTCTTGTAATATGCCTTAGCCTAAGTTAGGCATGATATAACTGCTTCTGATACAGCAACTCTACGTCAACAATTCCGATTCATCAAGCCTATTCTTTTGAGCAATCCCAGGAATGCGCTAAAATGCGAACCTTCTGTTTTTACTTCCATTTTTGAAAGTTTGCTATGGCTCGTCGTTCTCGTCGTCAACAATCAGTTCCGGCTGAAATTTCTGCTGCTGTCATGGTTGAATCACTCGACCAAGAGGGTAGAGGGGTTGCGCATATGGATGGCAAAGCTATTTTTATTGATGGTGCATTGCCGACTGAAAAAGTGACTTATCAAGTCACGCGTAGTAAAGATAAATATGCGTTTGCCAATGTGGTGGATGTGCTTAAGCAATCTAACCTGCGTGTGAATGCTAAATGTAAACATTTTGGCTATTGCGGCGGTTGTAAATTGCAGCATTTAGATGCTGTGGGGCAGGTGGCTGCGAAGCAACGTTTATTAGAAAATGATATTAAGCACATTGGTAAAGCAAAACCTGAGAATATGTTGCCGCCATTATTTGGACCAACGTGGGGTTATCGTCATAAAGCCAGATTAAGCGTTAAATATGTAGCGAAAAAAGAGCGGGTCTTGGTTGGTTTTAACGAAAAAGGCACACGCTTTGTGGCGGATATGGATAGTTGCCAAGTGCTAACACCAGAAGTTTCTGCGTTGATTACACCATTGCAAGAACTCATTTTTAATCTCAGTTTGCGCGACAAAATTCCACAATTGGAACTAGCTGTGGGTGAAGCAATCGAAACAACACGTAAAAATATCGTGTTAATTTTTCGTATTATGGATGTGCTATTACCAGAGGATGAAGCGTTATTAAAAAACTTTGCCGACCAACACCATGTGAGCATTTGGACGCAAACCAAAGGCCCAGATACAGTGAAGCCGTTTTATCCATTAGATGCGCCATCGCTACAATATTCACTAAAAGAGTTTGATTTAACTTATCCGTTTAAACCGAATGAATTTACCCAAGTGAATCCACAAATTAATGAGGTGATGATTCGTCGCGCGATGCAATTGTTGCAACCACGAGCTGGTGAGCGTATTGCGGACTTCTTTTGTGGCATTGGTAACTTCACTTTGTCAATTGCGCGTAGCGGAGCAACGGTATTTGGCTACGAAGGGTTGGATAATTTAGTGGCACGTGCGGTAGAAAGCGCAACGTTGAATGGCTTAGAAAGTACAACGAAATTTGGCGTATCGGATTTATTTAAAATGACAGATGAATCGCTCACCGCGCTCGGTCGTTTTGATAAATGGTTAATCGATCCGCCACGCGATGGCGCTTTTGATTTGGTTAAAGCGATTGATGATAGCAATGCGCCTGCTCGGATTGTGTATGTGTCTTGTAATCCCGCCACACTGGCGCGGGATATTGATGTGTTAGTGAATGAAAAAGGCTACAAACTGAGCGCCGCTGGTGTGATTAACATGTTCCCGCATACGGCGCATGTTGAATCGATTGCTTTGTTTACAAGAGATGCTGTTTAAAAGAAATGCTGTTGTTGTTTCTTTCTATCTAAACTGTAAGCTGTTGCTCCGCTTGTGGCGAGTATTAATAAGCCACCAGCCATGGCAATGTTTTTTAGAAATAAAATCATCTGCATTTTATCGCTAAAATCACTGTGGAAAAGCACCGCTGCTGCGATTGAAAAAAGCGCTAAACCTAGCGCTGCTAACGCGGTTTTATAACCTATCGCAATCGCAATACCGCCCAGAATCTCCAATAAAATAGTTGGCCAAAGTAGCGCACTAGGAACGCCCATTGCTTCCATATAAGCACTCGTGCCTGCAAGGTCGGTTACTTTTCCAACCCCAGCGAGAATAAAAATAAGGGCTAGCATGAGTCTGCCTAAAGGTTGCACTAAAGCGGCCATATCCATTTTCCTGTTCGGTATATTGATTTGTAAAACCATATCATACCTATTTTTATTTTTTTTGATAACCTTTGTTGGCAACGGCGGTGCGAGAAACTGAACCGCTGGCTATCGCCCACCAAGTGGATTTGCATGATTATCTTTAGGCCTAGCACTGTAAACCTTAGGGCGCTGTAAAAGTTAGGGATTTGTAAAAGTTAGGGATTTGTAAAAGTTGAGGCGATTTACAGTAAACTGTCACCAAGATGAAGTTGACACCGTTTATTGTTGCGTTGGGCCTATTGTTGTTGGCTGGCTGTGAAGAGCAATTGCCTGATACGGCAATCCATTTTGCTATCGCGCAAGCGCCGATTAATTTAGATCCACGCTATGCAACCGATGCCGCTTCTGAGCGCGTTAATCGCTTAATTTACCAACGGCTAGTGGAGTTTGATGCTGCATCAAAACCAACTCCTAGCCTAGCCACTTGGCAAAAGCTGAGCCCAACCCACTATCGATTTACTTTACGCAATCATGTTGCTGCTTTTCATCATGGCAACCCATTAACGGCGGCAGATGTAAAAGCGACTTATGACAGCTTATTGGTATTAAACGATGCACCACATGCCGCAGAGTATCGCAATATTAATCACATTGAGCTGATTAATGCGCAGACGTTGGATTTTGCGCTTACACAGCCAGATGCAGATTTTCCCGCAAGATTAATTATCGGTATTTTGCCTAAAGATTTGATTGAGCAAAAGCATGACTTTGCACATCAGCCCGTTGGCAACGGTGTGTTTGCATTTGTGTCTTGGCAGCGGCGATTAACCTTAAAGCGTTTGCGCGACCATCAATTAGTCACATTAACCGAGGTGAAAGATCCAACGGTTAGAGTGCTTAAATTAATGCGCGGTGAAACCGATTTATTGCAAGGCGATTTGCCGCCAGAGTTAGTGCAATATTTACAAACCAAATCTGAGGTGCAGGTTAAAACAGCGAAAGGCACTAACTTTTCCTATTTGGGTTTAAACATGCAAAACCCTGTTTTGAAACAACTTAACGTCAGAAAAGCCATCGCCCATGCCATTGATAGAGACGCGATTATCAAGCAAGTGATGGTCAATGATACGCGGTTGGCAGAAGTGATTTTACCGCCTGAACATTATGCGGGTAATGCTTCGTTACCGCACGCTGAGTATAATCCCGCCCTAGCCAAGCAGTTGTTGCAATCGGCTGGTATAACATTGCCACTAAAGTTGGTGTATAAAACCAGCACGGATGCACAGCGCGTACGGTTAGCAACAATCTTACAAGCGCAAATGGCAAAGGCTGGAATTGATTTGGAAATCAGAAGCTTAGATTGGGGTACGTTTTTTGCGGAAGTGAAGCAAGGTAATTTTCAACTGTATGGTTTAACATGGGTTGGTATTCGAACGCCTGAAATTTATAGCAAAGTGTTTGGCTCACAATTTATGCCACCTAATGGGTTAAATCGCGGCCGATATCAAGATGCAACCCTCGATGCTTTACTACAAGCAGAAAATTGGCCAGCGGTAACTGCGCGTATTCATACGCAATTGCCTTATATTCCATTATGGTATGAAGGACAGGTTGCTGTAATGCAAAAAAATATACAGCAATACAGCCCGCAATCGGATGGTAATTGGGATAATTTAGCAAGCGTTCAAAGATCTGCTACAAAAGGTCAGCTACAATAAGCAACTATGCACATTAATATTTCAATCGCAACGCAAACGCTCACGCTTTTAAATGATGATGGTGAGTTGTTAGCGCAGTTCCCAGTCTCAACCGCTGCCAACGGTGTTGGTTGCGAGAAAGATAGTGGTTGCACGCCGTTAGGAGCGCATGTGATACGCGCCAAAATTGGAGAGGGTGTCGCACCAAATACTGTATTTGTTGGACGTAGAGCAACGGGTGAGATTTGGTCGCCAGAGCTGATGGCTGAGTATCCGCATCGTGATTGGATACTCACTAGAATATTGTGGCTATCGGGCAAAGAGGTGGGCAAAAATCGCTTGGGCAATGTCGATACCATGCAGCGGTATATTTATATTCATGGCACGCCAGATTCAACCGATATGAATGTGATTGGTTCACATGGTTGTGTGCGCATGCGTAATGCCGACATGATTGCGTTGTTTGATATGGTGGCCGTTGGTACAACAGTTTATATCGATAATGATTAGCAGATTATTCGGCTTTTTCACCGTCATTTTCGGTGTTTTGGTGCTCACCTTTTTATTGATTCATTTAGTCCCTGGCGACCCTGTTGAAGTCATGTTAGGCGAATCCGCTAGCATGGCTGACCGTGAAGCTTTGCGCGAACAATTAGGTTTAAATCAGCCGCTCATTACTCAATTTGGCACGTATTTAAATAAGCTCGCGCATGGTGATTTAGGGCAGTCTATTCATACTAAAACGCCAATTACCGAGTTATTTAAAACGCGCTATCCCGCCAGCGTCCAGTTAGCGTTATTGTCTATGCTGATTGGATTATTAGTTGGAGTGCCGCTAGGTGTTTATGCCGCGCTAAAAGCAGGGCGTTGGCAAGATGTTGTTGTCACTGTTGTGAGTGTCCGATTATCTGCAATGCCTGTCTTTTGGCTAGGCCCGATTTTAATGCTGGTCTTTGCCGTTTGGTTGGGTTGGCTACCTGTGAGTGGCATGGATGAGCCTGCTGCGATTATTTTGCCTGCGTTGACCTTAGGCTTTGGTCTTAGCGCAATCCTAACCAGAATGACGCGCACCAGTTTGTTAGAGGTGCTGAATGAAGACTTTATTCGTACCGCTCGCGCTAAAGGGTTAAGTGAGCGAGCCGTGATTGTTCGCCACGCTTTACGCGCGGCTTTGCTGCCAATCGTCACCATTGTTGGTTTGCAAATGGGTAGTTTGTTGGCAGGAACAGTGATTACAGAAACTATTTTCAGCTGGGATGGCATTGGCCGTCTATTAGTAGAAAGCATCGAAAAACGCGACTATCCTGTTACGCAAGCCTGCGTGCTGGCGGTTGCGTTAAGTTATGTGGTGATTAACTTTTTAACAGATATTGCTTATCGCTTAGTCGACCCAAGAATGAGGCATGCTTGAGATGGCTAACATGATAAAAGCAACGGTATTAAGTATTCTGCTTTTTTGGCTGCTTGCCGTCATTATTGGGCGCGTATTAGGCTTGCATGGTAATGAAGTCGATTTGCATCAAGTGTTAGCGAATCCCAGTTGGCAACATTGGTTTGGCGCGGATGATTTGGGGCGTGATATTCTAGCGCGTATTTTACGCGGCGTAGAAGTATCGTTTTTAGTGGCGCTTGGCGTGACGACTGTCACCATGACTGTTGGCGTCACCATTGGCTTGCTGGCTGGTTTTTATGGCGGCAAGCTTGATAAAGTATTGATGCAAATCACAGATATTTTCTTGGCTTTCCCTGGCATTTTGTTAGCGATTGCCTTCGCTGCTGTCTTAGGACCAGGTATTTTCAATTTAATGATTGCGCTTTGTTTAACAGGCTGGGTGAGTTACGCGCGACTGACGCGCGCGCAAACCTTAAGCCTACGCAATCGCCAACATGTGTTGGCATCAGAATCGTTAGGCGCAAAGCCATTGCGTCTAATGCGTTACCATATTTTCCCTCTCTTGCTTCCTGTCTTAATTGTAGAGGCGACTTATAGTGTAGCCAGTATTATGATTGCCGAAGCCAGCCTTTCATTTCTCGGTTTAGGCATCCAAGCGCCCAATGCCTCATGGGGCGCAATGCTGCGCGATGCGGTGCGATACATGCTGGTTGCGCCGCATTATGTCTTGTTGGTTGGAGCGAGTTTAATGAGCTTGATTTTAGCAATTAATTTAGGTGGGGATTACCTCCGTGATAAACTAGACATTGCGTCTTCTTCCGCAAATGAAATCTGACGTTGTTGCGGCGCCTAGCCGTACTAATGTACTGTCTTCGGCTTGCTGACTAGTCAGCTTTTATTTGTGAAAGAAGACTCTTTTTGAATCTGTAAAACTACCATCTAATAGGAACACCCTTTGACACAAGCTACCACCATCACTTGGCAAGAAAACAATAAAACCAAAGAAGCATTTTGGCAATCTGCGGCTAACAACCAACCACCTAAAAAAATCCAAGTGATTGATGACACCATCAAAGCAGATGCGGCTTACAAACTGGTGTGCGAAGGCACAGCTTTATTGTGGCGTGGCGATTTTCAAAATGCTAAGCATTTATCGCAAGCGATTTCGCGCCGAATTGATAACCGTGATTTGAAGCCAAAAGCAAAAAATAAGCGTATTAAAGATCTTAAAACGGGAGAAGGACCTAGCCTAAAAGATCAGTTTCATTTATATCGAAAAAGCCAAATTGAGCGTGCGCGCACGTTAGGCATGTTGTTGGTGGAGTTAACAGGTGACTATCGATTGCCCTACAATCGCGCACCTGATATTGCCGACGCCTGTGAACATGCTTATGGCAAAAGTGAAACTCATCAACCAAGGTTAGTTTCATTGCGTGAAATTCTAGGCTTAATTGGTGCTTATGAATGGCATAAAAAAGGCGTAGAAATTCCGCAACTAGACGCGAGTATTACGCCAAGTTACGGCGTGTATTCACCTGTGCGCGGCGAATATCTCGAATTAGTGAATACAGCACCATTAGAAAATGTATCAGTGGCTTTTGATATTGGTACAGGAACAGGCGTAATCGCAGCTATTTTAGCTAAGCGCGGCGTAAAGAAAATCATTGCAACCGAATTGGCTTCACGCGCATTAGTCTGTGCCAAACACAATATTCAAAAGCTAGGTTACGCAGACCAAATTAAAATTGTTGGCGCAGATTTATTTCCATCAGCCGATGCAGGACTTGCTGATTTAATCGTTTGCAATCCACCTTGGTTACCAGCTAAAGCCAATAGCGCGATTGAGCAAGCGGTGTACGACCCTGACAGTCAAATGCTCAAAGGCTTTTTAAAAGGCGTAAAAAACTATTTAGCCGTCAATGGTGAAGCATGGTTAATCCTGTCTGATTTTGCCGAACATCTTGAGTTGCGAACAAAAGAAGAGCTGCAGCAATGGATAACGGATGCAGGTTTGACCGTAATTGAAAAGCTAGATATTAAACCTAAACACGGCAAAGCAAGCGATCCCTCTGATCCGCTACATCAAGCACGCTCAAAAGAAGTGACTTCGCTTTATCGTTTGCAAGTGGCTTAAAATAATCACAATAGTGGTTTAAACTCATCAATTTTTAGTTATAGAAAGCGCATATGTCGTTAGGTCCAGTCATGTTAGATGTTGTCGGCACAGCGTTAACTGCCGATGATATTCGTCGTTTACAACATCCACTCGTTGGCGGGGTGATTTTATTTGCGCGTAACTTTGAAGATTGTGAGCAACTAAAAGCACTCACAGCGAGTATTCATGCTGTACGCCAGCCGCCATTGTTAATTGCCGTTGACCATGAAGGTGGTCGAGTACAGCGCTTTAGAGAAGGCTTCACCAAGATTCCGCCGATGCGTGAGTTTGGCAAAATTTGGGATAAAGATCGCAAAAAAGCCATGGCGTTAGCGGTAGAAGCGGGTTGGATTTTGGCGGCTGAATTGCGCGCGCATGGCGTGGATTTTAGTTTTACACCAATATTAGATATGGATTACGGCGATAGTTTAGTGATCGGCAATCGCGCTTTCCATTTAGAGGCGCGCGCCATTAATGAGTTAGCCTTTAGTCTAATGCAAGGCTTGAAAAAAGGCGGTATGGCGGCGGTTGGTAAACATTTTCCAGGGCATGGTTTTGTGGTGGCAGATTCGCACGTGAGCATTCCGATTGATGAACGCGAGTTTGACCAAATTGCGCAAAATGATATGCAACCGTTTAGACAAATGATAGATGAAGGTTTGCCTGCGATAATGCCAGCGCATGTGATTTACCCTAAAGTGGATGATAAGCCAGCAGGGTTTTCTGCCAAATGGTTGCAAAAAGTATTGCGTGAGCGTTTAGGCTTTAATGGCGTGATTTTTAGCGATGATTTGAGCATGGAGGGTGCAAGTGTTGGTGGTGATGTAACCACACGTAGTTTGGCAGCATTAAATGCGGGTTGCGATATGGCGTTATTGTGTAATCGCCCAGATTTAGCTGATGAGCTTTTAGATAATTTGGTTTGGAAAATGTCTGCGCAAAGCATTGTGCGATTGACGCGTATGCATGGCGGTCATCATCCGCAGAGCATAACGCAGTTGCGAGAAAGCGGAGTATTTGCCGATGCGGTTAAACGTGTTGCGATGGTTGGCCAATCGGAAGGCGATTTTTTTGCTTAATACGATTGATTGGCACGGTTTAATCAAACATTCACAAATTGTTACTTGAAACTTTTAACAATAGTCGCTATCTTAGATAGTAATACCATTTGGTAGTTTTGATATAAGGATTTGATTTAATGGCTGACAATATTGAAGTATTAGGTCGCGAGACCAGTGTTTCTAGCGCAACGAACAAAGTGATGCGTAACACTTACGCATTGCTTGGTATGACCATGATTCCAACGGTGATTGGTGCGATGGTTGGAATGACAATTGATTTTTCATTTTTATTTGCAGCAAGTCCAATCGTTGCTTTTATCGGTATCATGGCGGCAGTTTTTGGCATGAGCTGGTTGGTCACTAAAAACGCAAACAATGCGGCTGGCGTTTGGCTATTGTTTGGTTTTACTTTCATTATGGGTTTATTGTTAGGACCAATCTTACAAGTGGCTTTAAGTTTGAGTAATGGCGCACAATTGATTGCATTAGCAGCAGGCGGCACAGCGGCATCATTCTTAACATTGGCTGCAGTTGCTTCTAACACAAACCGTGATTTTAGCTTTTTAGGTAAGTTTTTAACGATTGGTTTCGTACTGGTTGTATTGGCTATCCTAGCTAACTTCTTCTTCCATGTGCCTGCATTGACATTAACCATTTCAGCTGTGGTTGTGTTGTTGATGGCTGGTTTTATCTTGTATGAGATTAACCAAGTTGTACGCGGTGGTCAAACCAACTACGTATTGGCAACATTAAGCATCTATATTAGCTTGCATAATATGTTTACACATTTGTTGCACTTGTTAATGGCATTGATGGGTAGCAGAGATTAGTTTGTTACTTGATTAAAAAAAAACCCGCTTCGGCGGGTTTTTTGTTATGCATTATTGCGCGGCTTTTTTATTTCTACGCTCTTTAAAAAAAGCCGTTAGCAAAGCACCACATTCTTCAGCCAATACACCACTAGTCACTTGAGTATGATGATTAAGTTTAGCCTCTGCCATTAAATTAATCACGCTACCGCAAGCGCCTGTTTTAGGGTCGCTAGCACCGTAAACTAACTGGGCAATACGCGCATGTTGAATAGCGCCAGCGCACATGGCACATGGCTCTAATGTGACATATAAGGTGCAATCAATAAGTCGATAGTTGCCTATATTGTTTGCTGCATCACGTAAAGCGCGAATTTCGGCATGCGCAGAAGGATCGTGCTGTTTGATTGGTGCATTGTAGCCAAGTCCAATAATTTGACCATCTTTTACCACCACGGCACCCACAGGCACTTCACCATAAGTGGCAGCTTCTTGTGCCAAGGTGATGGCGGTTTGCATAAATCGTTGATGGTCAGACATACGTTATTTTTCAATCATTAAAAATGACATTGTGGCATTACATGAGTAATTCTTCTAGTGACAGTTGTTCAAGCTGTTTTAGTAACCATTGCTGAGCTTTGCCAATCTCAGCATCATTACGCCATGCTAAAAAAGTAGGGCCAATTGGCTTTGATTCAGACACCTCTTTAATAACGAGTTTGTCTTGATGCTGTAGCGCCAATTGTTTGGGTATAAAGCCAACCCCTAGCCCAGCGATTTGAGCACGGACTTTTGCATGCATATCGGGAACTGTCAACACATCTTGCCCCGATAAAATGCCAGAAGTGCGTGGTGCTAAATGACGTGAACTATCGGCAGCAGCAACGGCGCGATGTTGAATGATATCTTGATTGTTGAGTGGTTCTTGCAGTTGAGCGAGAGGATGATGTGGTGCGACAACAAAGACAAAATTCAAGTGACCTAATAGTTTTGTCGCATAACCGCCGCCAGATGGCACATCGCCTGGCGCCCCGATGGAAATGTCTGCACGACCTGAAAGAAGCGCATCCCAACTACCGCCAAACACCTCGCGTGAGAGTTTAATGCGCGTGCCAAAGTTTTGTGAATAAAAGGCAGTTAATACATCTAATATGGGTTCAATGCTAAATAGGTCGCTAACCGCAATATTGATATCAGTTTCAATGCCAGTCGCAATGCGCTTCACTCTTGACTCTAGCGCTAGTGTTGCATTGAGTAATTGTCGACCTACTTTGAGCAACTCTGCGCCTGCCGCCGTTAATGTGGCACGATGACCGCTGCGATCAAACAAAGAAACGCCTAAATCTTCTTCTAGTTTTTTAACGCTGTAAGTGAGCGCTGATGGAACACGAAACAAAGATTCTGCCGCCGCCGCAAAGCTACCTTTACGATCAATGGCATCCATAATCTCTAGTGCTTCTATCGATATTTTAAGTGACATGATGAGTTAAATTTTTATTCAGATTAATTGAACGATTTAATCAAAGTTATCCGCTATGAATGCTTTTTATGTTAAATATACTATGGTTTTGTTAATTCAACTATATTGAATAATTTTATATGATCACTATTAGAAAATCTGAAGATAGAGGCCATGTTGACCATGGTTGGTTAAATGCGCGCCATTCGTTTTCATTTGCTGAGTATCATGACCCAGCCCACATGGCTTATTCGGTGTTGCGGGTGATTAATGAGGATGTGATTGCTGGTGGCGGTGGGTTTGGGATGCATGCACACCGCAATATGGAAATTGTGACCTACATTTTGTCGGGAGCATTGCGTCATCAAGATAGTTTAGGTAATTGGTCGGTGATTTCCGCTGGGGATGTGCAACGCATGACTGCTGGTTCTGGCGTTAAACACAGTGAATTTAATGACTCGACAGATGAGCCTGTACATTTATTGCAAATATGGTTGTTGCCTGCGGAAAATAACTTGCCAGTAAGTTATGAAGATAGACATTTTTCGATTGAAGAAAAGCAAAATCGCTTGTGTTTAATCGCTTCGCCTGAGGGTGAAAATGCACTGAAGATGCATCAAGATGTGCGGCTTTATGTCAGCTTGTTATCAGCAGAATCTACACTAACAATGGATATTGATGTTAAGCGTTGTGCCTATTTACAAGTTGCGCAAGGTCAAGTGTTAGCGAACGGCATGATGCTGAATGCAGGTGATGCCGCTAAGATTGAACAAGAAACCGTAGTGGAAATTAAGGCGCAAATCGATGCAGAACTGCTTTGGTTTGATTTGCCAGTGATTGTATTTAATTAATCAGCAACTTTCTGACTATATGCATGGTCGTATACTTTTAACGTAGAAACAATAATGAAGAAAAAAATAGTAGGCGCATTGAGTGGATTGTTAATCAGTAGCGCAGTAATGGCAGCCACAGAGACTTATCAAATTGATAACAAACATAGTTTTGCTAACTTTAACATTCGACATATCGTGGCTAAAACTACAGGTAGTTTTACCGATGTGACGGGTGTGATTAAGATTGATGCTGAACACTTAGAAAAGTCGAGTGTGCAGGCCAAGATTGGTGTAGCTAGTGTTAACACCGGATTAGCAAAGCGTGATGAACATATCCAAAAGTCAGATTATTTAGATGCCTTAAATTTTGGCGAGATTACTTTTGTCAGCAAATCGGTAAAGGCGCTTTCAGCAACTGAAGGTGCGATGACAGGTGATTTTATGATGCATGGGGTAACTAAAACAATCAGCATGCCTTTTAAAGTGCTCGGTTTTGGCGCTGACCCATGGGGAGGACAACGCGCTGGATTTGAAGCAACAACGAAAATTAAAGCGTCTGACTATGGATTTGGTTGGATGAAAGAAGCCAATGCGCCAGTAGGCGATGACATAGAAGTGACCTTGTTTATTGAAGCGATTAAAGCGAAATAAGCTGAATATCAATGACTGAATTTATTAAGGAATAAGCATGACAATGGATTTATTTTCTGCGGGTAATTTGGGCAGTATTACGATGAAAAATAGAGTAGTAATGGCACCCTTGACTCGTAATCGTGCAGGCGAAGGCGGTGTGCCACAATCAATTAACGTAAGTTATTATGAACAACGCGCTACGGCAGGGTTGATTGTGACTGAAGCAACGCCGATTTCTAATATGGCACATGGTTATCCTGCATTGCCTGGGATTTATACCGAGGCGCAAATTGCTGGTTGGAAAAAAGTAACGGATGCCGTGCATGCTAAAGGTGGAAAAATTGTCATTCAACTATGGCATGTTGGACGTATTTCTCACCCTAGCTTATTACCAGACAATGCATTGCCTGTTGCACCTTCTGCGATAAAACCCGCTGGACAAGCTTTTACGTATGAAGGCTTACAAGATTATGTCGAGCCGCGAGCATTAGCGGCTGAAGAGTTGCCAATGATTGTACTTGATTATGTGCACGCTACTCAGTGTGCGATTGCAGCAGGATTCGATGGCGTTGAAATACATGCTGCCAATGGCTATTTATTAGATCAGTTTTTACGCGATGGCAGTAATCAACGTACGGATGCTTATGGCGGTAGTTTTGAAAATCGTGCGCGTTTATTGATGGAAGTCACACAAGCGGTGGTTGATGTGATTGGTTCAGATAAAGTAGGTGTGCGCCTTTCGCCAGTCAATCCATTTAATGATATGAAAGACAGTAATCCGCAAGCGTTGTTTAACTACGTTGCGACAGCACTTAATCAATTTGATTTGGCTTATTTGCATGCGGTTGAAGGTGGTATTCATGGCGGCGGCGAAGCGGATCCATTTGATTTTTCAGCTTTCAGAAAGCTATTTAAAGGTCAATATATGGCGAATTTGAGCTATGATAAAGCCAAAGGTAATGCTGCTATTGCCAGTGGACACGCTGATTGTATTGCATACGGCGTACCGTTTATCGCCAACCCAGATTTAGTCGCGCGCTTTAAAGCGGATGCGCCATTGAATGAAGCGAATAGTGATACATTCTATGGCGGTAGTGCGGAAGGTTATACGGACTATCCATTTTTACAAAACTAAATTAACAAGATTGATAATTGATTGGAATTAATACATGCAAAAGCCAGCAATAACACAAGCACCTATTCACGATATTATTGCTAACCGCTGGAGTCCGCGTGCCTATGATGCGAATAAAGCCCTTAGTCAAAAGCAGATTATTAGCTTATTAGAAGCCGCACGCTGGGCACCATCTTGCTTTGGCGATGAGCCTTGGCGCTTTATTGTATGGGATAAAAATCAAGATGAAACAGCTTGGGATAAAGCATATGATTGTATTGTGCCAGGCAATCAAACGTGGGCAAAAGATGCGCCAGTGTTGATATTGATTTGTGCGGACACCTTGTTTAGTCACAATCAAAAGCCTAACCGTTGGGCTAATTATGATACAGGTGCCGCCGCTGTAAGTTTGTGTTTGCAGGCGACCAGTATGGGCTTAGTAACGCACCAAATGGGTGGCTTTGATGGTGAAAAAACACGCGCGGCATTTGGTATTCCTGAACAGATTGAGATGATGTCGATGTTAGCTGTTGGCTATGCGGCCGATGCAGATACGTTATCAGATGAATTAAAAGAGCGTGAGTTGGCGCCTAGAAAACGTCGCCCACTTGGCGAACTGTTTTATGATGGCGTGTGGAATCAACCCATCATCTGATAAAATGCTATTTTTATTTACTTTATAGGAATCCCCATGACGGTTGTAGCACTGACAAAAGAGAATTTTAAAGACACAATTGAAAAGAATGATTTTGTGATTGTCGACTTCTGGGCACCTTGGTGTGATCCTTGTGTTGCATTTACACCAGTCTTTGAAGCAGCTGCTGAGAAGAATTCTGATATTGTGTTTGGCATGGTTGATACAGAGCAGGATCCTGAAATCGCTGAGTACTTCGAAGTTAATAAAATCCCAGGCATTTTGGTTATTCGTGAACAAGCGGGCATTCATGCCCAACAAGGCGAAATTGGTGCGCCAGCATTGGATGAAATTATCAAATGGGCGCGCGAAAAAGACATGAATGCTGTGCGTCAGTATTATTCAGACGAAGCT
>JAHZMC010000013.1 GCA_022599515.1 Betaproteobacteria bacterium | reverse complement strand
GATTCTTCTAGCACTAACTTAATCGCCTCTGCCTTAAATTCCGCTGTGTAATGCTCATGTGATTTCCTGCTCATTCTAAACTCCTTCTTTTCGTCATTTTATACGATAAAAAAGTGTCCTTTTTTTTCAACAGGGGTCATTTAGCTAGAAACATAAAATTTAGAGAAAAATCCGATAGAGTGATTGTTAAACTCCTCCATGAAGCTCAAAACCATATTGAAAGCATGGAAAATGATAAGGCATATGAAATCTTGCAAGAGGCTCAACGTTTAGCTCCAGATTACTTTGAAGTTGCTCGCATGAAAGCTTACTTTTATCAAAAGAATGGTAATTATGCTGACGCAAGAGAGCAGTATGAATTAGCAATTTTACTTTCCCCCGACTCTCCTCAGCTTCATTATTGGTATGGTAAATTTCTTCTAAATCAAGATGACAATTTAAATGACGCAGTCGTACAATTTGAAAAGGCTAATCTCATGGATAATGAGTCAACTGAAGTTGCGTTGGCATTATCTAGAGGGTACTTATACCAGCATGAGTTTTCAAAAGCTCAAAAACTTCTTGATGAGCTTGAGCAAAAAATTATGAATGCTGATGAACATCTTGTAAAAATGTACTACGATACAGCTATCCAAATTGATTATCACACGGCTGATGATTTAGCAAAAATAGGTGAATGTGAACAAGCATTAGTTTCGCTAGAAGCAATGAGGAAAAAATTTTATTCTTTAGAAATTAAATTTAAAGACAGACATATTCGTAAAAAATTAAGTAAATGTAACTATACACTCAACAAAATGGCATCTAAGGCATCGCCGAACCTTTTAAACAAAGTATCTGAAATGCAAAAATGGATATCTATAGAGAGTGTTAGCTAATTAGTTTTCTGTTAGTCTGATTTCATAAAAAAACCCGCCGAAGCGGGTTTTTTTATGAAACGCTGGCTAGGGCATTTCAGCGAGTATAAGAGGTGAGTGCAAGGCGCATTTCCGTAGACATTACGATTAGTAAGGCAAGGAAATGAAACGCCGCAATCGCCGCTTAGACGATAGCTGAAATTACATCATGCCGCCCATGCCACCCATTCCGCCCATCCCACCCATATCAGGCATTGCAGGAGCGTCATCTTTTGGTGCTTCTGCAATCATGCAGTCTGTTGTTAGCATTAAGCCAGCAATAGACGCTGCATTTTGTAGTGCAGAACGTGTTACTTTTGTTGGGTCTAGAATACCCATTTCAATCATATCGCCGTATGTTTCGTTAGCTGCGTTGTAGCCGTAGTTACCTTTGCCGCCTGCAACGTTGCTCACAACCACTGATGGCTCAGCGCCTGCGTTTGCAACGATTTGACGTAGAGGCTCTTCAACCGCACGTAAAACGATTTTGATACCAGCTTCTTGCTCTAGGTTGTCGCCTTTTACTTTAGCGATTGCGTCACGTGCACGAATCAATGCAACGCCGCCGCCAGCAACAATACCTTCTTCAACCGCTGCGCGTGTTGCGTGTAATGCATCTTCTACGCGTGCTTTTTTCTCTTTCATTTCTACTTCAGTTGCTGCACCTACTTTAATCACTGCAACACCGCCAGCTAATTTAGCCACGCGCTCTTGTAGTTTTTCACGATCGTAATCGCTGCTTGAAGCTTCCACTTCTGCTTTGATTTGGGTAATGCGTGATTTGATGTTTGCTTCTGCACCAGCGCCGTCAATGATGATGGTGTTTTCTTTACCAATTTCAATGCGTTTCGCTTGGCCTAAGCTTTCTAGTTTTACATCTTCTAGTTTCAAGCCAACTTCTTCAGCAATCACAGTACCGCCAGTTAGGATTGCGATATCTTCTAACATCGCTTTACGACGATCACCAAAACCAGGAGCTTTTACAGCCACTGTTTTTAAGATGCCGCGAATGTTGTTTACCACTAATGTTGCTAGCGCTTCACCGTCGATATCTTCAGCAACGATTAATAGTGGACGACCTTCTTTAGCCACTTGCTCTAATGTTGGTAGTAAATCACGGATGTTTGAGATTTTTTTGTCGTGTAATAACACGTATGGGTTTTCAAGTAACGCGATTTGACGCTCTTGGTTGTTGATGAAGTATGGTGATAGGTAACCACGGTCAAATTGCATACCTTCAACTGTTTCTAGTTCATTGTCTAAACCAGAACCATCTTCAACCGTAATCACACCTTCTTTACCCACTTTTTCCATTGCGTCAGCAATGATTTTGCCAACTGACTCATCTGAGTTAGCTGAGATAGAACCAACTTGTGCAATTTCTTTGCTAGTTGTACATGGTTTTGATTGTGATTTTAATTCGCCAATCGCTGCTTCAACCGCTTTATCAATACCGCGTTTTAAATCCATTGGGTTCATACCAGCAGCCACTGATTTCATGCCTTCACGGATGATAGCTTGAGCAAGAACAGTTGCTGTTGTTGTACCGTCACCAGCGATGTCATTGGTTTTAGAAGCCACTTCCTTCACCATTTGTGCGCCCATGTTTTCGAATTTGTCTTGTAATTCGATTTCTTTAGCCACTGAAACACCATCTTTAGTGATGGTTGGTGCGCCGAATGAACGCTCTAACACCACGTTACGGCCTTTAGGGCCTAACGTTACGCGCACTGCGTTTGCTAAAACGTTTACACCAGTTACCATTTTTTGACGAACGTCATCGCCGAATCTTACGTCTTTTGCTGCCATTTAAAATTCTCCTAAATGCATTAATTATTCAATTTGTTCGATTATGTAATCAGTCGAAATTATTCGACTCAATATCCCGTCGAAACTATTCGACGATAGCCATGATGTCTGACTCAGTCATCACTAATAATTCTTCGCCGTCTACTTTTACTGTTTGACCTGCGTATTTACCAAATAATACTTTGTCACCAACTTTAACGTCTAAGGCAATTACTTTGCCATTGTCGTCTTTTTTGCCGTTACCAATTGCAACAACAGTACCTTGGTCTGGTTTCTCAGTTGCTGAGTCTGGAATAACAATACCTGATGCGGTTGTACGCTCTTCTTCAGAACGTTTTACGACAACGCGATCATGTAATGGACGAATTTTCATTAGATTTCTCCTTGGGTTATGCTTAAACTGTTAAATATGAATTAAAAATTGCAATGCGAGAGAGTTTAGCACTCTCACTGCTAGATTGCTAACTTGGGGCAAATGTTGTGATTTCAAGGGGCAAACTAAAAAATTTGTTTAGGAGTATTGGGCGTTGACAGAAGAAGATACATCATTAGAAAAGACACAGGAAATTGGTATTCAGCAACTGAATTTAAGTTACGACAAATTGCAAGATCGCTTGTTGTTTCGGGTTGGTTTAAGTGACGAAAGCGAAATTGCTTTATGGCTGACGTATCGATTTTCACGACAATTGTGGGCAGAGCTGAATCAAGAGGCGCATTTGCCAGAGGCTAAATCGTTTGCCAGCGATGAAATTGTAGATGCTGTTTCGCAATTTCAACAAGAGGTTGAGGCAACAGAAGCGTTAAAGAAAATGGACTTTGCAACGGATTATCAACCGCGTGAGAAATTACGCACAGATGGTCAACTACTTGCTGTCAGCTTTACCTTGTCCGAGGATGCTAAGCATTTAGAAGTGACTTGTTTAGAAGAGATTGCGGTTAATTTTAACTTAACACCTGAATTGATATTGGCGATTTGTAGTATGTTGCAGTTGGCAGCTAAGGAAGCGAACTGGGAAATGACGACAGCTGTACCTGCGATTATGATGGATGAATCGTCCGTCTCTAAAGTATTACATTAGGATAGTAATTGATGGAAATGACAACATTAGGCAATACCGATATTGCCGTATCAAAAGTGTGTTTAGGCACCATGACATTTGGTGACCAAAATACACAAGCAGATGCCAATGCGCAGCTGGATTATGCATTAGCGCAAGGCATTAATTTTATTGATACGGCGGAAATGTATCCTGTGCCACCAAAAGCAGAAACCTTTACCCGTACGGAAACCATGGTGGGCCATTGGTTAAAAACGCAAGCGCGCGATAAGATTACTCTTGGCAGCAAAGTGGCAGGGCGAAACCGTTACATGCCATGGATACGCAACGGCGATGATTCCTTAACGCGGAATAATATTCGCAGTGCGATTGAAGATTCATTAACGCGTTTGCAAACTGATTATCTGGATTTGTTTCAAATTCATTGGCCTGAACGCAATGTGCCTTTATTTGGACAATATCAGTTTGACCCTGCGTTAGAGTTCGATGAAACTGGCGCGGAAAAAGAATGGGTGAGTATACAAACTCAGTTAGAAACATTGGCTGAGCTGGTGAAAGAGGGCAAAGTGCGCGCGATTGGTGTTTCGAATGAAACGCCTTATGGTGTGATGGAATTTTGCCGTATTGCCGATGTATTTAATTTGCCGCGTATTGCGACCATTCAAAACTGCTATAACTTGATGAATCGTGGCATGGAGTTTGGATTAACGGAAGTACTGTATCGCGAGAATATTAGTTTGCTGGCATATTCGCCGTTAGCATTTGGTCACCTCAGCGCAAAGTATATTGATAATCCGCAATCCAAAGGGCGTGTGACGCAATTTCGAGGTTACGCACAGCGCTATAAAAAACCAAATGTAGAACCTGCAGTGGCAGCTTATGCAAAATTGGCACGTGCCAATGATTTAACGCCGACACAAATGGCACTCAGTTATGTCTATCACCGTTGGTTTGTTGGTAGCACTATTATTGGCGCGACCAATATGGAGCAATTAGCAGAAAATATTGGTGCTTATCAAGTTGTATTAAGCGATGCGTTAATTGCAGAGATTGAACAGATTCATTTGACTATGATGAATCCAGCGCCATAAGTTTATCTAGTTATACGGAGTTTTTTAGATCTAAAAAAGCCGTATATGACAAAGCCAATGCCAATCGCTAAGCCTGATAATACGATACTTGCCATGTGTTCTTGCACAAAAGAGATACTGCTGAAGAAGTAACCTGCAGACACTAATATGCCTATCCATAAAATGGCGCCGATTGTCGATGAGAAGAGATACTGACGATAAGACATATGGCTGACACCTGCGAGTAAGGGCGCAAATGTTCTGACCATCGCAATAAATGGCGAAACCATGAGTGTAAACGTGCCGTATTTTGCATAAAATAATCTTGTCTTATCTAATGCATTTTTGTTTGCCCATGGAGAGTTGCTACGACTGATTTTATCGCCAAACAGTTTCCCTATCTGGTATGTGAATAAGTTGCCCAAAATGATGGCTACAATTAGTGTTGTGACAGTTGGGATTAAACTCAGTGCGCCCAGTTTGCAAAAGGAGCCAGCAATGAATATGAGTGGGTTTCCTGGTAAAAAGAACAGAGGGAATACACCAATTTCTAAAAAGACGATCAAAAAAAGCAATAGATAAATAAGGTTGCCATGCAAAGCTATAAAGCTTGCGATTTGCCCATCTAAGTTAGAGAGTAAGTTTAATATTTCCATTTCAATCCTAATTTAGGTTTTTCATATAAGTGTAACAGTCCGAATCAATGTTCAATCATGCAGACTGCTAGTTAACAAAACTATTTATAATAAAAACAAGTACAATTTAACTCATGAATAATCAGCAATTACTCAACAGAAGTTTGAATGCGGTTTGGCATCCTTGCACGCAGATGAAGCAGCATGAAACATTACCGCTCATTCCCATTAGTCGTGGCGACGGCGTTTGGCTTACAGATATTGAAAATAAAAAATATTTAGATGCGGTTAGTTCTTGGTGGGTAAATCTGTTTGGCCATAACAACTCGCGTATTAAAGAGGCGATTAAGCAGCAGCTAGATTGTTTAGAACATGTGATGTTGGCAGGCTTTACGCACGAACCCGTAGTTGAGTTGTCAGAAAAATTATCGCATTTAACAGGTTTAGGACATGCGTTTTATGCCAGCGATGGCGCCAGTGCAACTGAAATTGCATTGAAAATGAGCTTTCATTATTGGCGTAATAGTGGCAAGCCAGCAAAAAACAAATTCATCAGTTTGCAAAATAGTTATCACGGCGAAACATTGGGCGCATTGGGGGTAACCGATGTTGCTATTTTTAAAGATACTTATGCGCCATTATTAATGCAGTCCGCGCAAATGCCTAGCCCAGATTTTCGCTTGGCTGAAAAAGGTGAAAGTGCAGAGGCATTTGCCTTACGTTGTGCACAGGTTTTAGAAGACTATATAGCGCAATATCATGCAGAGTTGGCCGCGTTTATTATCGAGCCATTGGTGCAATGTGCGGCGGGAATGGGGATGTATGACGCCATTTATATCAAACGCGCGCGTGAGATTTGCAATCGATACCATGTACATTTAATTGCAGATGAAATCGCAGTTGGTTTCGGACGAACAGGTACCATGTTTGCTTGCGAACAAGCGCAGATAAAACCAGATTTTATTTGCTTATCAAAAGGCATTACTGGCGGCTATTTACCGTTATCAACCGTGCTAACAACAGATGAAATCTATGCCGCGTTTTATAATGACAGCACGATAAAAGGCTTCTTGCACAGCCATAGTTATACCGGTAATCCGCTTGCCTGTAGCGCAGCGTTAGCTACATTGGCTATCTTTGAAACCGATGATGTGATTAACAATAATCAACAAAAAACAGCCGCCATTAATGAAAAAATGCAAGTGCTTACTGACCTGCCTATTCAACATATGCGTAATAAAGGCATGATATGGGCATTTGATGTTATGACAGAAAATGCTGGCTTTGCAACCACTTGTTATCAGCAAGCTTTGCAGCATGGTTTGCTGTTAAGACCGATTGGTAAGACGGTTTACTTTATGCCGCCCTATATCATTAATGAAACTGAAATGGATTTTATGATTAACACTACCAAATTATGTATTGAACAAAGTTATGCTTAAGACCAAGATAATCAAACAATTTATTCTTTTTGCTAGTCTGCTATTGGTCATCTGCAATGCCTCTGCCGCGCTACCGACTGAAATTGCGGATGCGCTTAAAAAAGCGGGTGTACCTGAATCGGGTACCGCTATTTTTGTGCAAGCGGTTGATGGCGATAGACCGATGATTAGTTTGAATGGCGATAAGCCCATGAATCCTGCATCGGTGATGAAGCTGGTGACGACTTATGCAGCGTTAGAGATATTAAAGCCGACGTTTCGCTGGCGGACAGCGGTTTATCGTGATGCTGTGATGGAAAATGGGGTATTACATGGCAACTTGATTATTAAAGGCTATGGCGATCCTAGTTTTAAAGAAGATGAGTTTCGCCGTTTGTTATTAGGTTTGCGCCAACAAGGCTTGAAAAAAATTGAAGGTGATTTGATTATCGATAAAAGTTATTTTGCGACCAGTGTTAAGGACTATCAAGTATTCGATAATGAAAAGTGGCGTTCATATAATGCGTTTCCTAGTGCTTTTTTAGTAAACGGGCGAAATACAAGTTTTAGATTTACCGTGAATAAAGACGCAGTGAATATTGCGCAAGAAGCTGAATTGCCAGAAGTAGAAATTGTCAACAATATGAAATTGGCCAAGAACGGCTGTGGGAGTTGGCGTGATCGTTTTAGCTATGATGTAAATGTGACAAAAGATAAAGCGGTAGTGATGTTTACGGGTAAATTTTCATCTCAGTGCGGTGAGCGGTATTTAGAGTTAAGTCTGTTTGATGATGAGCAATATGCTTTTTTTATGTTTCGAAAGTTGTGGCGCGAGCTTGGCGGACAGTTTAACGGAAGTTATCGCAGTCAAACCGAGATGCCATTGCAGGTGGTTAAATTGGCAGAGCAAGGCTCTGAGCCGCTTGCGAATGTTGTACGTGACATCAATAAATGGAGCAATAATGTGATGGCTCGGCAAGTACTGTTGACCATTGCCGCTGAGAAGCATGACCAGCCTGCAAATGAAGTGAGGGGGATGCTGGCGGTTAAATCTTGGCTGATGGATAAAGGCAGAAATGCGGATCAGTTGGTGATAGAAAATGGTTCTGGATTGTCTCGAATTGAGCGCGTTGCAGCCAATAGCTTGGGTCAAATGCTGATTGATGCGTATCAAGGTCCTACCATGCCAGAGCTGATATCATCGTTACCGATTCTTTCATTAGACGGTACCTTGATTAAACGCTTACGAGGAACGCCAGTAAGCGCAAGAGCGCACATGAAAACAGGCTCGATTAATGGTGTGAGTGCGATTGCAGGTTATGTATTAGACGCAAAAAATCGCCGCAATGTGGTGGTGATGATCGTGAATGATGCAAAAGCATATGCCAGTAAAAATGCGCAAGATGCGTTGATTAACTGGGTGTATGAACATCCTTGATCACATGTAATTTAGAACTTAAACCAATATGCAGTATCATACTGGCTTCATTATTTAAACACTTTTTGAATACCCATGATGAATAAATTAAAACCAATTATTGCCGCTATGTGTTTCTTATCACTATTAAATGCATGCCAAGCTGAATCTAATGATGTGAATGAAGACAATAAGGAAACGACCGGAATGACACAAAATATTACTGAACTAGTTAAAAACGATACCGTTATCGGTGAAGGTCGTGAGGCTGAGCCAGGTTTTATGGTTTCAGTGCATTACACTGGTTGGTTATATGATGAAAATGCACCAGAACACAAAGGTGAAAAGTTTGATAGTTCAGTGGATAGAGGTCAGCCGTTTGAGTTCGCTTTGGGCGCAGGTCAAGTGATTCAAGGCTGGGATCAAGGTTTTGCAGGGATGAAAATTGGCGGTAAACGCACATTGATTATTCCATCTGAAATGGGCTATGGCAAACGTGGTGCGGGTGGTGTGATTCCGCCGAATGCAGCACTGGTGTTTGATGTTGAGTTATTGGATGTGAAATAAATGAAAGTACGCATTAAATGGATTGAAGATGTTGCTTTTATGGGCGAGTCTGAAACAGGTCACGCGGTTGTGATGGACGGCGCGCCTGAAAATGGCGGACGCAATATCGGTATGCGTCCTATGGAGATGCTGCTCATCGGTATGGGTGGATGTGCCTCATTTGATGTTGTGACTATCCTAAAAAAATCACGTCAAGCTATGGTGGATTGTGTGGCAGAAATCAGTGCTGAACGTGCAGATGAAATCCCTAAAGTATTTACCAAAATCCATGTGCATTTTGTGGTGACAGGTCATGATTTGAATGAAAAACAAGTCGAGCGTGCAGTTTCATTATCAGCAGAGAAATATTGCTCAGCGTCTATTATGCTCAGTAAAAGTGTAGAAATCACCCACGACTTTCAGATTCGCTCAGCGGAGGCAGTGTAGACGATGTCACCGCCCAAGGGGATGATTGGGATTCGGCATATTGCACTTTTTGTACAAGAGTTAGAAGTGGCGGTTGATTTTTATACGCGCATTATGGCCATGCGGATTGAATGGCAGCCCGATGCGGATAACGTCTATTTAACGAATGATGGCGATGTGTTTGCATTGCATCGCGTGGACTACACCCCAGAAGCAAAACAACGCCTTGATCATATTGGGTTCGTGTTAAACAAAGCAGAAGCTGTTGACGATTGGTATGATTATTTTGTTCAACAGGGAGTGCGCATTACCGAAGCGCCTAAAACCCATCGCGATGGCTCGCGTGGGTTTTATTGTTTAGATGCAGTTGGTCATTTATTAGAACTGATTTATCATCCGCCCATCACAAAATGCGCAACAGGCTAACGTTCTATACGTAGATCACTTTAGCAGTTAGCGGGTCTTGATCCTCTATCACATTGAACAGTTTGTCAATATTAGGGTGTTTGCCAGGATTGTCTTCCGCATCTGCAGTATGTTCTGCATATAACGATAAGCCTTCAACAGCGGCATCTATATTAATGCTGCCAAATGTTTTATATAAGTGATTAAATACTTTGACTGAGCCTGTACTACCTGGTCTATTGTGAATAACACCTGCAGACTCACCATCTTCATAATAGAGTTCAATGCGCAGTACGTCGTCTGCATCATCTAAATCAAGTAATACATCTTTAAATTTATCCATTTCAAGCCTTTAAACGTAGTACGCAGTTGTTGTCATCACCTTTGAGGAAACTCTCATGGCGGCTTTGATAGAAGCGGGTAGTTCAGCTGCGCCCAAACTCACTGCTTCTTGTGCATGTTGTGTTTCGTCAATATGCATTTGCTCAATAATTGCCCGTGTTTTTTTATCTTCACTAGGCAATTGCGCCAAATGGCTAGAGAGATGAGCGCTCACTTGTTGCTCGGTCTCCGCCAAAAATCCTAAATTCCATTTATCACCAATGGCACCTGCTACAGCACCAATTGTAAAACTGCCCATATACCAAATTGGGTTAAGAAAACTTTTTCTGCCACCCAATGATTTAATGCGCGATTCACACCACGCAAGATGGTCAGTTTCTTCTCTAGCAGCATTTTTTAATGCTGCTACTACTTCTGGGTTGCGCGAAGTAAACGCTTGTCCACTATAAAGTGCTTGTGCACAGACTTCGCCCACATGATTAACACGCATTAACCCAATCACCTTCTGCTTATGGAGGTCATTTATTTCATCGTTTTTGATAGCTACATCTGGGTGAGTTCGTGTTGCTTTTGCTTCCGCAAAAACGGTGCGTAACGCAGTATCGAATGTGGTAATAAGCCTATCCATTAACATGGAGCCAGTTTAATTTAAATTATCATTAAAGCAACTAGTTTTATGTGTTTTTTTGTAACAAAAAACCCTGCAGTAAAAATGACTACAGGGTTTGTTTTTAATACGTTGAATCACTTACTTTTTATCTGATTTTTCAGTATCAGATTTTACTTTTTCTTTCGGCATCTTTTCAACAGGCAAGCCTTTTAGTACGTTCATGGCTTGCACAAATTGGAAGTCATCTGCTGATGCAGGCTCAATTGGACCTTTAGGCTCAGCAAACTTCTCTTCTTTTGCCTTTTTCAAAGCTTCTTCTTTTTCATTGCTTATCACCGAAGCTGGCTTCTCATTTCCACCATCTTGCAACTTAGCATCTTTAGGATTTGATAAATGACCAGCCAAATCCGCTTCATGAATTCTAAATGAATCATCTGAGCCATCACCGACTTGAATGTCAGGCTCAATGCCTTTGGCTTGAATAGAGCGGCCATTTGGCGTGAAATAGCGCGCGGTTGTTAGTTTGATTGCGCTACCATTATTCATTGGCAAAATCGTTTGTACAGAGCCTTTACCAAAGCTGGTTACGCCTAAAATGGTCGCACGTTTGTGGTCTTGTAATGCACCTGCAACAATCTCAGACGCAGAAGCTGACCCAGCATTTAATAGCACAACCATTGGCGTTTTCTTATAACTGTCAGGCACCGCTTTTAGGTAGTCTGATTTGCCGCGACGCGCATAATCTCTTTCATTTGCCCTTAAATTCATTTTAGAGTCTTCAATACGACCTTCCGTATAAACCACTAGTTTGTCCTTCGGTAAAAATGCCGCCGATACGCCTACTGCTGCATCTAGTAAACCGCCAGGATTGTTGCGTAAATCTAGTACAAGGCCTTTAAGTGGTTTTTTATTTTGTTTTTCTAACGAAATTAATGCTTTCGCTAAGTCTTCCCCGGTATGGTCTTGGAACTGGGTAATGCGAACATAGCCATAATCTTGTTCAAGATATTTATTTTTCACACTTTGTGATTTGATGACATCGCGTGTGATAGTAAATGTAAGAGGTTTATCCGTATTTTTACGTAATATAGTTAAATCAATCTTAGTACCAGGTACACCGCGCATGATTTTAACTGCATCATTTAATGTCATGCCTCTAACTGGTTTGTCATCTAGCTTCATCACAAGGTCGCCAGATTTTAAACCGACTTTATAGGCGGGGCTATCTTCAATTGGCGTAACAACTTTTACTAAGCCATCTTCCATTGTTACTTCAATACCTAGGCCACCAAACTCACCTTGCGTGCCAGCTTGCAAATCTTTATAGGCATCTTTATCCATATAGGCCGAGTGAGGATCTAGTCCTTGCAACATACCTGTTAATGCTTCATCAATTAGCTTTTTATCTTCTACAGCTTCAACATAATCGCTTTTAACTTTACCAAAGACTTCAGCAAAAACGCGCAAATCATCAACGGGTAAGTCAGAGACGCCTAGCTTTTCAGCTAGAGCAGTTAAATTAAGGCTAATGAGTAAGCCAATAAGAATGCCTGAAAAGATTAAACCAAATTTTTTAAATATCGCGTGCATGTGTTGCCTTTGTTATTAATATAAAATTGAATGTTTTGTAAGTGTATAAGAATACATAACTATATAATAGGTTCATTATTTAATTATTTTATATGCGTTATATCGGCTGATTGGCAAAAATAATGAATTGGAGACGCTAGTGAGTTATTTGCATCGCATTGAAATCGAATATTGTACCCAATGTCGCTGGTTATTAAGAGCGGCTTGGATGGCGCAAGAATTATTAACAACGTTTGAAGTGGATTTGCATAGCGTTGCTTTAAAGCCAGGGACTGGTGGTGCGTTTATCGTGCGGTTGAATGGTGAGGTTTTGTTTGATAGAAAATCGTTTGGTCGCTTTCCTGAGTCAAAAGAGTTGAAACAATTGATACGAGATAGTATTGATCCAGAGAGGAGTCTTGGCCATAGCGATAAGCCTGTGAACTGATACAGGCTTAGTTGGCGGCTATTTCGTCTATGCGTTTAGCGTCGTTAAAATGCTGTTGCCAGTAGCCTGATTCCATGTTTTCAACAGTTACCGTTTTACCCGCTCGCGGTGCATGGATAAAATCACCATCACCAATATAAATGCCAACGTGTGAGTATGCACTTCTTCTGGTATTAAAAAACACCAAATCACCTGGTTGCAATTCGGCAGCATCGACTGGTTGACCAATTCTGCTCAAGCCGCCCGTTGTGCGAGGCAGCTCAACGTTAGCCGCTCGATTAAAAACGTAGTTAACAAATCCACTACAGTCAAATCCTGTTTCAGGTGAATTGCCACCAAATTTATATCGGCTACCTTCAAGACTCATTGCTTGGATGAGGACTTCTTGCGATAGACTATTTTTTGTATTGGCTAAATTTTCATTTTCTAAAAACGTTATGGTGACGCCTTCTGCATTTTTTGTGCTGAAGTTACCAACTACAATGTTAGGTAGCAACAAGCTGACGGTAAATGTAGTGTAAAAAATAAAGCGTTTCATTGTGTTTGCTTGAGCGCCCCGCTTTTTTCGATTAGTTTGATATCTTACTCTTAATTTTAACTAAAACCTACGATGCAATAGTGGTTATTGTAAGCCTTGTTACGATAAAAATGCAGCATTAGTTCCACACACTGCATTCGTGCATCAAGGTCGATTCATGGGATAATTCGGTCTATGTCTGAGTCTACCAATCAAAGCACATCGCTGAGTCAATTATTTACGCCACAAGGGCCGCTGGCTAGTGCAATAAAAGGCTATTCTGAGCGCACTGAGCAAGTGCGGATGGCGGAGGCGATTGCAGATGCGATTGCCCATAATAAGCAATTGGTCGCTGAGGCGGGTACTGGCACTGGAAAAACGTTTGCTTATCTGGTTCCAGCGCTACTTTCTGGCGGCAAGGTTATTATTTCAACGGGTACAAAAACCCTACAAGATCAATTGTTTAACCGTGATTTACCCAATGTGCGCGATGCGCTCAAAGTGCCTGTAACGGTGAGCATGTTAAAAGGTCGCGCTAATTACGTTTGTCATTATCACTTAGCACGCGCAGAACAAGATGGTCGATTTGCTTCGCGTGAAGATGCCAAATATGTGCATCTGATTAAAAGTTTTGCCGAACATAGTAAAACGGGCGATAAAAGTGAGTTGGTGGAAGTGCCAGAAAATGCCATGGTTTGGGCGAATGTGACTTCTACGCGTGAGAATTGCTTAGGCCAAGACTGTACTCATTACAAAGACTGTTTTGTGATGGAAGCACGTAAAAAAGCACTGGCAGCAGATGTGGTTGTAGTGAATCACCATTTATTTTTTGCTGATGTCATGTTGCGCGATGAAGGTGTGGCTGAATTGCTGCCTAGCGCCAATACCGTGATTTTTGATGAGGCGCACCAACTGCCCGAAGTGGCAGGCTTGTTCTTTGGCGAAGATGTATCCACCAATCAGTTATTAGAGCTGTGCCGCGATAGCACTTCGGCTTACCTTACCTTAGCAAAAGACTGTATTGCTTTGAGTGAAGCCGTGCCGCCACTCGAAAAAGCGGTCAAAGATTTTAGGTTGATTTTTGCCTATGAAGGTGCGCGCATGCCAGTGCAAAAAACGCTGGTGTTAAAAGGCTTTGAAGAGGCTTACAGCGAGATGCAAACACAATTAGCTGCGTTAACAAAAGTGTTAGAGAGTCAAGCAGCGCGTGACCCAATGCTCGAAAAATGTTGGCAGCGTGGCGAAGAGTTGTTGATACAACTGCGTCGTTGGCAAAAAGCAGAAAATAGCAATTTAGTGCGCTGGGTAGAAGTTTTTACGCAGTCCGTACAGTTGCATGCAACGCCTCTCAGTGTTGCCGATACCTTTGGTAAACAGCTCAACGCCGAACCGCGCGCTTGGATTTTTACTTCTGCAACGCTCGCTGTGAAAAGCGACTTTAGTCATTACCAAGCCCAAATGGGTTTATCGCAGGCAGAAACGCTGTATTTGCAAAGCCCGTTTGATTATGAACAACAAGCCTTGCTATACGCGCCAGCGAATATGCCAGATCCGAATAGCCCAAATTATATTGAAGCAGTCGCTGAAGCGGCGTTACCCGTGATACAAGCCAGTCAAGGCCGTGCATTTGTATTGTGTACGTCCTTACGCGCTATGCGAGAAATCCATGCTTTATTAAAAGAGTCTTTTGCAAATAATGGCATGGAATATCCATTGTTATTACAAGGCGATAGCACGCGCACTGAATTGTTAGACCGCTTTCGTGCACACGGCAACGCGGTACTCGTCGGTTCGCAAAGTTTTTGGGAAGGCGTCGATGTCCGTGGCGAAGCCTTAAGTGTGGTGATTATTGATAAATTACCGTTTGCACCGCCAGATGACCCAGTGTTATCCGCGCGAATTGATAAACTCAATACCGAGGGTAAAAATGCCTTTATGGAATATCAATTACCTTATTCTGTGATTACTTTAAAACAAGGCGCTGGCCGTTTAATTCGCGATGAAACCGATAGAGGCGTGCTGATGATTTGCGACCCACGACTGATTACAAAATCTTACGGAAAACGCATTTGGCAAAGTTTGCCGCCATTTAAGCGGACAAAAGAGCTTGCAGATGTCGAAGCATTTTTTAGTGAAGCGATGCCTTAATGATGCTGGTGGTTAGCGAGTCTGAGTATGTTTTAACGGCTATTCGCGCCCAAGGCGCTGGTGGGCAAAACGTCAATAAGGTGTCTAGCGCGATTCATTTACGCTTTGATATAACGGCGTCTAGTTTAAGTGATGTTTTAAAAAGCAGGCTATTAAATAGTAAGGATAAGCGCATTACGAACGAAGGTGTGTTAATTGTCAAAGCACAGCAATTTCGGACACAAGAGGCGAATAAAAAGGATGCGATTAAGCGCTTGCATGCGATTGTGAATGCCGCCAATCATGTGCATACGACCCGTTATGCAACACGGCCGACGTATGGCTCGCAAAAAAGACGATTAGAAAGTAAAACGCAGCGCGGCCGTATTAAGGCATTGCGGGGCAATGTAGCTGACGATTGAATTGATTATTTAACGCAGGTATGCCGTTTTAATGTCAAAATAACACTTATGAAATTATTAGCTTTTGATGCATCGACTGAATTTTTATCGATTGCTTTACAAATAAATCAACAACTTGAATCGGTTGATATTCAAGCGGGGCAAACGGCATCACAATTGATTTTGCCGCAGATTCAATTGCTGCTAGATAAAGCACGGTTGAATTTGAGCGATTTGGATGGTATTGCTTTTGGCGCTGGTCCTGGTTCATTTACTGGTGTGCGCATTGCTTGTGGCGTGGCGCAGGGCTTGGCGTTTGGCGCGAATCTGCCAGTGGTTGGCATTAATGTATTGATGGCTTTAGCCGAAGCAAGTGGTGCTGAACGCGTGATTGCAGCATCGGATGCGCGGATGGGTGAGGTGTATCATGCAGCTTATATTCGCAAAGACGGCGATTGGACGGAAATGTGTGCGGCTGGTGTTTATAAACCGCAGGATGTGCCAGCTGTTGAAGGCGACGATTGGGTTGGCGTTGGCACAGCATGGAAAGTCTATGATGAAACTTTGCTTGAACAATATCAGCAACAAGTGAGTAAAACATTGTCTGAAATGACACCGAAAGCGGAAGCAATTATGCGTTTGGCGATACCGATATTTGCACGGGGCGAAGCTGTTTCTGCGAGTAAAGCAGCGCCGATTTATATCCGTAATCGTGTTGCGCTAACCTCAAAAGAACGCGAACAGGGCTTACGTTTATGAGTGCTGTGCTTAAACCCAATTATGCGTTCAGGCCGATGCAAGAAGCCGATTTGGATGCAGTGATGCAAATCGAGCCAACAGTTTACTCACACCCTTGGACGCGTGGCAATTTTAACGATTCGCTTAAATCGCGTCACAAGGCTTGGGTGTTAACGCGGCAAGATGAGATTGTTGGTTATGCGCTCATGATGATGGTGTTAGACGAAGCACATTTGCTGAATATCAGTGTGGCAAAACCGTATCAAAAACAAGGCTTAGGTCGCATGTTGTTAACGCATATGACCGACCGTGCGCGCGAATTACTTGCATTGAACATGTTTTTAGAAGTGAGAGCGAGCAATGTTGCTGCGATCACTTTATATGAAGATATTGGTTTTGTGGAAATGAGTGTGCGTCGCGGTTATTACCCTGATGCCAAAGGCCGAGAAGATGCGGTATTAATGGGGTTGGCATTATGATGAATCGTGAAGATATATTGCGTGAATTAGAATTGTTGCCTGTGTGGCAGCTACGTAATCCTGTAGCAGCGCCAGCAACAGAGCTGACGCAACCAGAGCAAGCAAGTATCCAAGAGACGGTTGGCGACGTGCAAGAAGCAGAAGTACCATCAGCTAGCGTTAGGTTGATGGCAAGCGAAGATGGTCAATGGCTATTTGTACTCAAACCGCAACAGTCTGAAGCCGCTGAAACTTTATTGCTCAATATGCTAGCGGCGGTGACGGTGAAAGTAGGTCAGGAGATGGCTGAAACGCCGATTTCAACGGTTGCTGATTTTCGGCCAAAAGTGATTATGGCGATGGGAGAGGATGTCGCACAACAACTATTGGCACTTACCCAGCCATTGGCACAATTGCGAGCCAAGGTGCAAAAGTTAACAGAAACGCCTGTTGTTGTGACTTATGCACCTGATGATTTACTGCTAAACCCAGCAGAAAAAGCAAGCGCTTGGGCAGACTTATGCCTTGCAAAGTTTACAATTGCTAACTTGTAATACCATCAAAAATCACCATATACTAAGCAAGGTCATCATACAACGGCCGTTATCCGTGAAATAGCAACGGAAGAGCGCTTTGCGGTGGATAGTTGGTTTTATGATAACGGACATCCTGCGACTATTGTGCCGTTTAATGTATGGAAAGCTAATTATCAGCCTGAAGATAGTCCGATTGGCAAACCCAGAAAAGACCAATAGCTATCAATAAAACCTGTGCGTTTAGCTGACTTAAGGTGCATTTCGCGCTAAAATCCCCCTCTTTCAATGATAGGCAACATGATGCGTAGCTCTCAATTTTTTATCTCGACTCAAAAAGAAGCCCCTGCTGATGCAGAGCTGATTAGTCATCAACTTATGGTACGTGCTGGCTTAATTAAAAGACTTGGTAGCGGTTTGTATAGCTGGATGCCATTGGGCTTGCGTGTGCTGCGTAAAGTCGAAGCCATTGTGCGTGATGAAATGAATAAAGCAGGTGCGTTGGAGTTGTTAATGCCAGCCGTGCAGCCTAGAGAATTGTGGGAAGAAACAGGGCGCTGGGCGGTGTTTGGTCCGCAAATGTTGAAGATTCAAGATCGTCATGAGCGTGAGTTTTGTTTTGGGCCAACGCATGAAGAAGTGATTACGGATATTGCGCGTAAAGAAATCAATAGTTACAAGCAGTTACCATTGAATTTCTATCAAATTCAAACCAAATTTCGTGATGAAATTCGTCCACGTTTTGGTGTGATGCGTGCCCGTGAATTTTTGATGAAAGATGCTTATTCTTTTCATGCCAGTCATGAAAGTTTAGAAAATACTTACCAATTAATGCATCAAGCCTATAGCAATATTTTTACCCGTTTAGGCTTGAAATTTCGCGCGGTAAAAGCCGATTCTGGCGCCATTGGTGGCGATGGCTCGCAAGAGTTTCATGTGTTAGCCGATAGTGGTGAAGATGGTTTGGCTTACTGTGAACAATCAGATTATGCGGCTAACGTTGAATTAGCAGAAGCCATCGCTGTTGGCGAACGTGTGGCAGCTAAAGAAACCATGCAAGAGGTAGATACGCCAAAACAAACGGCTTGTGAAGATGTAGCAAAGTTGCTAGAAATTGGCGTAGAGCGGACGGTAAAAGCCATTGCTTTAATGGCGGCGGAACAATTTTATTTGGTTTTATTACGTGGCGATCATCATTTAAACGAAGTGAAATTAACCAAAGTGGCAGGCTTAAGCGATTTCAGATTTGCCACCGAAGAAGAAATACGTGGTCATTTAAATTGCCCACCTGGTTTTATTGGACCGGTTGGTGTGGCGGAAAATGTAAAAGTGATTGCAGATGGCACAGTTGCGTTGATGAGTGATTTTGTTTGCGGCGCTAATAAACCAAAACTGCATTTAACTGGTGTGAATTTTGGACGTGACTTAGCTGAACCAATGATCGTTGCGGATGTACGTAATGTGGTTGAAGGGGATGCAAGTCCAGATGGTAAAGGCAAACTTTCGTTGTGCCGAGGTGTGGAAGTTGGGCATATTTTTCAACTAGGTTCTAAATACTCACAAGCAATGAATGCCACTTATTTGGATGAAGAAGGCAAAAGCCAAGTGATGGAAATGGGTTGTTACGGCATTGGCGTGTCACGTATAGTTGGCGCGGCCATCGAGCAGGGCAATGATGACAAAGGCATTATTTTCCCATTAAGCATGGCGCCATTTTCTGTGGTGATTTGCCCGATAGGCTTTCACAAAAGTGATGCGGTAAAAGACGCAGCTCATCAGCTGTATCAAGACTTATTGCAAGCTGGCGTTGATGTGTTGTTAGACGATCGTGCAGAACGTCCAGGTGTGATGTTTGCAGAGAGTGATTTAATGGGCATTCCACATCGCATTGTAGTGGGTGAGCGTGGTTTAACCGAGGGTCAAGTTGAATATAAAGCCCGTCAACAAACTGAGGCGCAGAACGTTAATTTGACAGAGGTTAAAAACTATATTCTGAGCCAATTGAATTAAAGTGTTACCTGTTTTTAATATGATTAAACAACTTTTATTCACTAGTTTTATACTATGGAATTTAATGCTATGGACGGCGCATGTTTATGCGGGTGGGCAAAAAGAAGAGAACCTCTCGCATAGTGTGAAAGCTGTCATGCAAAAGTCTTTGAGCGATTCAGCCGCACCCAAGCTGATTTTTTCTGACTCGCAAGCTGGGCAGGCATGGCTAGCTGAAATGTCGCAACGTTTGCAGAAAAGAATGCCTGATAAAGCGTATCGGGAATACTTTTTAACAACAGTGCATTACCAAGCAACCCGTGCAGGATTAGACCCACAATTGGTTTTGAGTTTAATTCAGGTAGAAAGTGCGTTTAAGAAATATGCGGTTTCTCGTGTTGGCGCGCGCGGCTATATGCAAGTGATGCCATTTTGGGTTAAATCCATTGGGAATGCTGACCATAATTTGTTTAATTTGCGATTAAATTTGCGTTACGGATGCACTATCCTGAGGCATTATTTAGATGTCGAGCATGGAAATTTGTTTCGGGCACTGGGCCGTTATAACGGTAGTTTAGGTCGCGCAACTTATCCAATTTAGTGCTTGATAAGCAGCGTAAGTATTGGGATTGTAAAGATAATTCAAGAAATTAAGGCAGCACTTTCTAAGCGGCATTCTAAAGAAATGCAAATCAACTATTTTATGCAAATAACAAAAAATTTGCATATTGCACCAAAATAGGCATACCATGCACTGTCGATTGGATTTGTATTGGTGCATGCTCTAAGACATCAGACTTCAATTGGCAGTTGTTCTCGTAATATTATTTTTTTATTAAGAGGTAATTTTTTCAGGGAGAGTTGAGTATGTCGAAGTTAACAGCATTAGCAGTCAGTATTGCGGTACTAGGTGGTATTTGGGCTTACATTGCATTAGGGCCTTTTGGGATGGGTGATGGCGATGCCGAGTTGTTAGTTTGGGTTGGATTTATTGCTTGGGGTTGCTATTTTCATACAGGCGCTGATACTGCGGCATTACAAAAAACAATTGCAGGGATGATTTACGGTGCGGTTATAGCAGGTGTAGCCTTATTTTTGGTGGGTATGAATCCATTAGGGTTGCCAGGTGCAGTTGGCCCAGCGGTTTATATTGCGGTAACAGTTTTCTTATTGATTATCGTTGCAAGCCAAAGTTTGTTGTCCGTCGTTCCTGCCAATGTTTATGGCTATGCTGCTACAGCAGGCTATGCATTACAAACTGCAGGTGCGGGTAGTGTAACCGCGATGGATATGACCAATCCAGTGTTGTTGGTTGCAGTGTCGACAATTTTGGGGGCTTTGTTTGGTATGGCATCAGGTAAAGTTGCAGGAAAGTTAGGCAAGTAATTTAGTGCTTGTTTGAAAGAAAAGCCGCGCAATTGCGCGGCTTTTTAATGTCAGATACGTTGCTATTTAATCACTTGATAACCGTGATAAGTGCCAAATTCACCTTCATTTTCATTGTATAAAAAGAACATGTCGTTTGCATAACCAAGACCATTGTAATAGTTCTTTGCACGTAGTTTAATCGTGTCTGGCAATGCGCTTCTGCCAATAAATTTTCCTGATAAATCAAATAGTAAGATTGCTTTATGGTCTAAATCTAATAGCGCGAGCTCTTCGCCTTTTGATCCAGTATATGCAACAAAACTATCACTAATATCATCCGTTTTTGCACCGGCAGTTGCAATGTCTAATGTGATTTCACCAATCGGTTCTACTTCTTTAATGCTGACAATGCGAACGATATTGCTACGCGTCTGTTTAGCAAAATAGCGGTTGTTCTCAGCATCATAGGACGGCATGGTAAATGAATCGCCAAATGCTTTATGGAATTGTATGACTTCTTTTGATGTGTCTTTTATTTTGCCTGTTTCTGACATTTCTAAAGCATACATGCCAGTGTTAGGCGCAAAACCAAATGCGCTGGAAATATTGTAAGTGATGGTTTCAATATTAGCGGTGTTTGCGTTGTAGTAAATAGAGCGATTATCGTAGCCAGGGTTTGCTGAGTTAACGTATTTTCCCTCAGCATCAAACGCATGCACTTGTGATTTGGAAATTGGCGCTTCCCATTCGCTACCCAATGGAGCTAAGCCACCATCTGCGACGTAATAATGCATCAGCGCAGGGTGGTAAGCGACTGTCATTGGGCGTGAGGTTGGTGCTTTTGCCATTGGTATTTTGAGTTTTAATTGCGCGTCTGGCAAAACAGCGGCTTGCAGCGAGCAAGATAATAAAAGGCTAGCTAATAATGCGCCTATTTTCAATGTACGTTGATGTTGGTTCAATTTAATCATCTCCAATTGTTTGATGGATATTCATTTGTCATTCTGTTGCGCCATCATTTAAGTTTTCTTCTCTATTAACATCGCATCGCCATAGCTAAAGAAACGATATTCTTTATTAATCGCATGTTGATAAGCGTTTTTGATCGGCTCAAATCCAGCAAAGGCAGACACTAACAT
>JAHZMC010000012.1 GCA_022599515.1 Betaproteobacteria bacterium | reverse complement strand
GGAATTCCGTTATATTTTCTCAACACACGCTTGGCTTGATTCCAAAAGTTCTCAATACCATTAATGTGATTCTTGCCTGTTGCAAACAGCTTACTATGGTTAATACGCTCATGATAAAAGCCACTCACATCTAATGCATTCTAGCTTCGATAACAATCTGTATAAACCACGCTGTCAGGCGCTATCTTCCTTGCTATCAGCGGCATCAACGTTTCTGATTTGGTGTTAATGACCACTTTAGTATAAACCTTACCACCGCGCTTTAGTATACCAAAACCGCCACCTTGCCAGCAGCGCCGCGACCACGTTTACCCTTGCGTGCGCCGCCAAAGTAACTCTCATCCAACTCAACCGCACCATCGAATATTTCATGTTCTTTTTGTGCAAGATGATAGCTGATAATCTCGCGCAATTTACGGTAAAACAAGGCTGCACTATTAGCTTGTATTCCAAGTAAATCAGCCGCTGATCGAGCAGTCACTTCTAATACAAAATATTCCAGTAACTTTAACTGCTGCTTTCTTAATAACTTACAATGACTTAGCTTCATTTAATTAGCATAACATTTATGCCAATCTACTACAGCCCCCTTTTTAAAGCATCAAACTAGCAGATTATTCAATTCCACCGTATAATGCGCGCTTGATTGCAAAATCAAATCGCCTTGGGGTGGCTTAAGTGCCTGAGATCTCTTCTTTAGAGGGACCCAATGAACCTGATCCAGTTAATACTGGCGTAGGGACAGGCAGAGCACATGACCAAATAGTTGGTGATGGGTGGTTAGTCTTTAACCGTTTATTACTTACTTCACCGAGACTCTCTCCTGTCCTTTTTATGATTTTTATAGAAAGGATTACCTTTGAAACCGATGACTAAGCGTTTATCGCTAATTGGGCTTTTATTAACTAACTCTGCTTTTGCGGCGGAAGCGTTAAAAATTGATTTACCTGCTGTGATTACCAGTGCGGATTTCCGCCCTAGCACAGCGCAAGAAACACCTGTTAGCCTGACTGAAATTAATGAAGAAACCATTGAGGCACGTAATGCGCAACATTTAGAAGAGTTGTTAAACCTTGCACCGAATGTGAATGTGTCTAGTGGCGCGTCTCGTGGGCAGTATTATCAAATCCGCGGGATGGGTGAACGTAGCCAATTTACGGCGCCAATTAACCCATCGGTTGGATTAATCATTGACGGCATTGATTTCAGCCGCAGTGGTGGCGCAGCTACTTTGTTTGACATTCAATCTGTTGAAGTCTTACGTGGTCCACAAGGCACTAAGTTTGGTGCAAATGGATTAGCTGGTACGATTAATATGCGAAGCAAAGAGCCGACAAAAGACTTTGAAATGCACGCTGAAACAGGTTTTGCAGAATATAATACGCGTAACTTTGGTGTTGCCGCTGGCGGCACGGTTGTAGAAGATAAGTTACTAGGACGTGCGTCATTGTATAGCCACAAGTCTGATGGCTATATGGAGAATGACTTTTTAGGTCGTGATAATACTAACAACCAAGATGAATTAACGTTTCGTAGTAAATTCAAACTGTTTGCAACTGATGATTTAACAATTGATTTAAGCTATATCCATTTAGATATTGATAATGGCTATGATGCATTTACTTTAGCCAATACACGCAAAAGTTTCGCTGATGAACCCGGGGAAGATAAACAAAGAACCAATGCCGTGGGTATTAAAACAAACTGGAACGCATCTGACGCAGTCATTATTCAAACAGAAGCTACATACCTGCATTCGGATTTAGTTTATAGCTATGATGAAGATTGGGGTAACCCGCGTGACAGAAACGACCCAGCAAGCGCCATCTATGATCCACTCGGCATTGGGTATGATAGTTTTGACCGCTATGATCGCGAACGTGAAAACTATTCATTTGAGTTACGTGCACTATCCGATAAAGCAGGTCGCATTTTTAATGACTCGACTAACTGGACAGTTGGTTTATATCATATTAATCAAGATGAGAAATTTGATCGAACTTACACATATGGAGATCAAGATGGTGCTTATAACACGCAAAACACTGCTGTTTACGGACAGCTTGATACCGCTTTGACGGAAAAGCTGACTTTAGTTTCGGGTGCTAGAACTGAGTATTTCAAAGCTAATTACGATGATTCAAATGCGGTTAAAGAGAACATCCATGAAGTGCTTTTTGGTGGGAAGGTTGGCTTAAACTATCAGGCAAATGAAAATCACATGGTCTACACAACACTATCACGAGGTTACAAGCCTGGTGGCGTTAGCAACGATGCCCGTTTAGCTAAAAACCAACGCGTTTTTGACACTGAATATAATATCTCTTTAGAGACTGGTGTTAAATCAAGCTGGATGGATGACCGCTTACAAACGACGCTTGCCGCTTTCTATACCGAGCGAAAGAATGCTCAAGTTAAAAACTCAATTTTTGTTGGAAGATGGATAGACTTTACAGGTAATGCTTCTAATGCCACGCATAAAGGCATTGAGGCGAGCATGGACTGGTTTGTAACAGATAAGCTGAGATTGCTTGGTTCATTGGGTTTGCTTGATGCTAAGTTTGACAAACGCACATTTAGAGGAATTAACTTTAATGGACGTCAAGTCGCACATGCGCCTGATTACACCTATAGCTTAGGTGCTGAAATCTATCCTAGTACTGCATGGACATTGCGTGTCAATGTAGAAGGTAAAGATAAATTCTACTTCTCTGATAGCCATAATGAACAATCTAGCCGTTATGACATTGTCAATGCGAGTGCTGATTATCGTTATAACAAAAATTGGAAAGTCAGCATATGGGCTAGAAACTTATTTGATAAAGACTATGCAACACGCGGCTTTGGTTTCGGCAATAACCCTGCAAAAAATTATGTTGAAGAAAAATACATCCAATTTGGTGAACCAAGAGTTGCTGGTGTAACTGCAACCTACGATTACTAATCTGTTTACAAGCGCATGTTTTACTACAGGTGCTTTTTGAAAGGAAAACAATATGCGTATTTCTTTAGATATTAGTCTTTATCCTTTAACTGAGGATTACATTGAACCGATTTTAGAATTTATTCTGCAATTAGAAGCCAATGAAAAATTAGTGGTGAAACGCAACAGTTTAAGCACGCAAGTGTTCGGTGAATACCGCGATGTGATGGACTGCATTGACCGCGAAATGGAAGCGGTATTTGAAGTCTTGCCACACAGTGTATTTGCAATGAAATTTATCGGCACTGACCGTGCCGATGTGGTAGACGTGTAACGGTTTAATCATGATGGAAAACGTAACGCTCAACACCATACTCACTGGCTTTGCTCAAATGTCTGGCTGGGAGATTGCCGCCGCCTTAATGGGCGTGGCGTATATTCTGCTGGCAGCAAAAGAGTCGCAATGGTGTTGGCCGTTTGCCTTTTTTAGCACAATTATTTACACCGTCTTGTTTTGGGAGGGTCAGCTTCCCATGCAGGCTTTGCTCAATTTTTACTATATCGGCATGGCGGTCTATGGCTATTGGCTATGGCGTAAACATGGCAAAACTGAGGACAATCTGGCGATAACCAGTTGGAGTTTATCTAACAATCTGATCTTTATTGTGATTGGTTTATTGATTAGTGCGTTAGCGACCTATTATCTACAAGTATCCGAGCAATCCAAAAGCCCTGCGCTAGATGCTTACACCACCGTGTTTGCGGTGATGAATACTTGGCTAATGGCCAAGAAGATTCTTCAAAATTGGTTGTATTGGGTGGTGATTGATGCGGCTGCTGTGGTGTTGTATATGGAAACCAGCTATTACGCCACCGCCGCCTTATTTGTGCTCAATACCATTCTTGCAGTTGCAGGCTATATCAGTTGGCTGAAACTACAAAAACAGCAATCTTCCACCTTATAACGCATTTTATATACGCTTCATCCAGCTTGCTAAATCAGTCTCTCCCAGCACTTGCATCAAAAATAGAAGCAATTGATAGCTGGCTTTTTGTGCAGAATAATCAGGCCAATCATTTTTTTCTGTATAGATCGATTTAAACAAAGAAAATTGTTGAGGCGTCAATACATACTCAAGCAATACTAGCTCTAAGCTGCGCGGTCCGATGACAAATGCATCTAAATCGATTAAAGCCAATTCATTACTTTGTGCCACGGTTCTAAATTGATCCCAACGCAAATCCAACATCATCGGCGCAAAATCAGTTTCATTTATCGTATTGGCTTGCGCTAAAACTGCCGTTAATAATGATTTGCCTATCGTGACATCATCTTGTGCTGACAAAGCAGTCAAGGTGGCTTGCAAGCGATTATTCCATTCTCGCGCTTTATAAGCTGGCGTATGTAAATTGCCCCATGTTGGCTGGGTGTGTTGATGCAATTGCGCTATATGCTTGGCTAATTGCAACACCATGTCATCTGTGACTTGCGCAGAAGAAACATCTACTCCTGCGATAAAACGGCTTAATACAAATCGACCACGACTGGATGCCACATATTCAGGAATAGCAAAGCAACCTTGCTTGGCTAACAAGTCATGTATGCGATCTATTTGCGCTAAACTATTTGGAAAATCAGCTAAAAATAAATGATTCAACCCCTGCCAAAAACCTGATTGCGTCACTGAGCCTTCATCACACACCTTAAGCACCATGGGGCCATCAACTGTTTCACACAAGAAAACTTGATGGGTACTATCTGCAAACTTGCTGGGGAGCAAACTTGGCACTGCGATTAGCGCTGGCAAATTATCTTGTTCTAACGGTGTCAATAATGGATAAGTATGCATCGTTCAATAGTAAAACAATCTTTATTGAATAGATAACTCAGTTAAATAATCAGCTAGGCTTTCGACCACTCTAAAACTATTTTCTTTGACGAAATCACTTGGCTGTTTTAAATCTGGCACTACCACGACTTTTAATCCTGCCGTAATGGCAGCCTGTGCACCTGGCTCACTGTCTTCAAATGCGATGCACTCTTCTACTGAAACACCTAGTCTATCAATCGCTAATAGATAAATATCAGGGTTAGGTTTGCCATTTGCCACTTCTTGCCCACTGGTAATACTACTAAAATAATCGAGGATGCCAATATGACTTAGGCGATGTTGAATGTGTGTGATGGGCGAAGAAGAAGCCACCCCACAAATCACATTGTTTGATTGATAATATTGCAACAATTCAACTACACCTGATTTAAGTGGGAAAACATGATTACGTGCACCCAATATGCGCTCTACCCCTTCGCCTACTTTACTGAGATTTTCCACACCGTTTAATTGTTCTGCCATGATACGACTGGCATCTGGCGATGAGCGACCAATAAGCTCGACAAACTCGGCTTGCGTATAAATAATGCCAACGTCTTTTGCTGCTTGAATACAAGCTTGCATAATGATGCGCTCAGAATCTATCAGTAGCCCATCCATATCAAATATTGCTGCTTTTACCACACATTACTTTCAACTAAAAAAGATGACTTTAACACATACACACCATTCTTAGCGCCCACAAAAAAGCCCAACAGTTGTTGGGCTTTTTGCATAATGAACAAATCTTATTTGTTCATTACGTACATTGTTACT
>JAHZMC010000011.1 GCA_022599515.1 Betaproteobacteria bacterium | reverse complement strand
CACCAGTTGTCAAAAATTGAAAAACATAATAAACGCCTAGTAACATCATGAGATACATCGGTAAGTTGCCACTTCTTTTTGTTTCAGCCTTATTTGGCGAGCTAATCCAGCGGTTCAATAGCCAAAAAAGCAGTAAAATAAGAGGAATCAGCAATATGGTCTGCGTTGACTGAAACAGGAAAGAAAGTGCTTGTTGAATCAAGCCATCTTCTTTAAATGCATCTAATGCAATACCGGTAATGCCGATAACCAATAATATAAAAGATACGGTTGATAGCATCGTCCGTGAAAGTGATTCGGGACGAATATTGGCATTCTTCACATATTTGTTTGGATCCATAGCAACTAACCTTTCAGTCTAACTGTGCACAGTTAATTTTTTGGTAAGAATAGTGCAGGGTCAACCGACTTACCTTTTTGGCGAATCTCGAAATGTAATTTGACGCTATTGGTATCGGTGTTGCCCATCTCGGCAATTTTTTGACCAGCTTTAACAATCTGCCCTTCTTTAATATTGATTTTGCTGTTGTGCGCGTAAACAGATAATAAGGCATTGTTATGTTTAACAATGACTAGTTTTCCATAGCCACGCAAATCAGAGCCAGTGTAAATTACTTTGCCATCTGCAGACGCTGTAATCGCTTGCCCAGTTGTACCTGCAATATCAATTCCTTTATTGCTTGCGGCATTAAATGTTGCACTGATCTTGCCTTGTGTTGGCCAAAACCAAGTGACCCCTTCAACCACAGATGAGGCTGTTTTACCTGGCGTCTGCTCACTTTTGCTTGATGCACTTTCGCCAGTGGTATTGGCTTCAGTTGTTTTAGTTTCCGTTACCTTTGGCGCGGTTGTTTCTGTTTTAGCTACTACAGTTGGCGGTTTTTCTGCTACTGGTGCACGGTTAAATGCTTCCAAACTATACGGTTCTCGAATGGCCTTTGGCGCGGTTAAAGTAGGTGGTGTTGTCGACGGTGTTGTTGGTGTTGAGGCTGAAGTTGAAGGTTTTGCCGTCTCCTCAATACTTGGCCCATCAACATCAATTGGAGAAATAATGACGCCATCTTCGCTTTCATATGTGGTTGGTTTTGCCGCAGCAGTGACTTCTTTATTAAGGCTAGAGAAGTTGAGTGTTTGCCCAATTTTGATGGTGTAAGGCGCATAGATATTATTAGCAGCAGCAATTTCTCGATAATCGTAACCATGCTCTAAACCTATGCTGTATAAAGTATCGCCTTTTTTAACTGTGTAACTATTGGGACGCCAATCATCGCTTTTAGCAGTCGCACTTGGTGTGGCAGCTTGTGGTGAGCGGTTAACAACGGGTGCAGGTGTGTGGCTGGCACAACCTGCAATAAACAGGACTAAAAAACTAATTAAAAAACTGCGTAAAACATTATATTTCATTAACTTAAACCACCTAATAAAGGGACGAATTTAACCGCCTCTAATTCTGTTTTTTTGAATTCATCATTTAAACGCTCAATCAAATAAAGCGTTTGCGATTCTGTGCCAATAGGAATCACCATTCTGCCACCCTCGGCAAGCTGTGATAACAAATCTTGCGGAATATGGCTTGCGGCAGCTGTAACAATAATGCCATCAAATGGCGCATAGTCTTCTAGCCCTTTACTGCCGTCAGCATGGTCTAGTTTAACATTGCTACACTTCAGTGCACGCAAATGATCACGTGCTTTTAATAATAGCGGACGAATGCGTTCTACAGAAAGCACTTCGCGCGCAACGCGCGATAACACGGCAGTTTGATAGCCGCAACCGGTTCCGATTTCTAATACTTTATTTAACGGTTTATCATTACGCAAGATTTCTGTCATACGCGCCACAATATAAGGCTGAGAGATGGTTTGACCATGACCAATCGGCAACGAAACATCTTCATATGCGCGAATTGATAACGCTTCATCAACAAAAATATGACGTGGTATTTCGCCAATCGCCGATAAAGTTGCTTCATCTTTGATGCCTTGTTCACGTAAACGCGCTAACATGCGATCACGTGTACGTGCTGAGGTCATGCCAATACCAGGTTTTTTACTGAGAGTTCTTAAAGCCATTAATTACGCTAACCAATTCTTTAATTCTGTTAATTGTTCATGTTTAGTTAAGTCTGCACGAATCGGCGTAATCGAAACTTGATTATTAGCAACGGCATAAAAGTCGGTGCCCTCGCCACCATCGTTTGGTTGACCTGCCGCGCCAATCCAATACACTTGTTCGCCACGCGGTGTTTGCAGTTTAATCACTGGTTCAGCTTTATGCCGCTTGCCTAATCGTGTAATGACTTTGCCATTTAATTCCTCATAAGGCACATCTGGCACATTCACATTCAGTAGCATCGGCGATTGAAATGGTTTGCTCATATAATGTTGAACCAGTTCAACTACTACTTTTGCGGCTGTTTCAAAGTGAGTTGCATTGTGCTGCGACATAGAAACGGCAATCGCTGGAATGTTCAGTAAATAGCCTTCCATCGCTGCGGCAACCGTACCACTGTAAATGGTGTCATCACCCATATTGGCGCCATCATTAATACCAGAAACAACTAAATCTGGCATTTCTGTCATTAAACCTGTTAATGCTAGGTGAACACAATCTGTCGGTGTGCCGTCGACATAAAAAAAGCCATTACTAGCTTCTTTTATAGATAAAGGCCTATCTAAAGTGAGTGAGTTGCTGGCACCGCTACGGTTTCGGTCTGGACCAACTACCGTAACATCCGCAATCTCCGAAAGGTGTGTGACTAACGCTGCAATACCATTAGATAAATACCCGTCGTCATTTGAAATTAAAATTCGCATAGGGTTATTATAAATTACAAGCTTACATTGCGCGTAAGGCGGGCATAAAAAATTGCACAGCCAAAAAAGATAACGCTCAATGCCGTTTCTATCATGGCCAGTTGTGCGGATAACCCTTGGTCAGACCATGCGCGCACAGCACCTTCAATAAAGTAAAGCAAAATCAGCATGCTAGCCCATTGGTAGGTGTAGCGGCGACCTTTTAGAATGCCAAACAATGGGGCAAGCAAAGGCAATGTTTTTAAAAAAAGTAAGGAGCCATTCTCATTAAGCGGCGCGAGGAATATTTCCCACGATAAACATAAAATAATTAATGCAACTAGACTGATAGATGCGCTAAGTTGTAGCCATTTAACATGGCTTGATTGCATTAAGCGCGACATGCTTTTGCCATTGCGACTAAAGCCGCTCTTGCTTCCTGAGCATTATTAATTGCTTGTGGGAAGCTAAAGCGCAATTGTTGCTCTGAATCGATACGCACATCAAAGCCTAAACTATCGATGCCTATCATAGTTGCTCTTGTCGTTTCGGTTTGATGATAATGCTGGCAATAGGCTTTCAAATTGTCAGCGTGGTCTGCGTTCATGTGGTCGAGAATACCTGCTTCTTCGGTAAACAGCGGATTGGTCGGAACCTGAAAGTCATCACCTTCTATCCAGCCCATTTTGCCAAAACCAGCAATATAACGTCCATGCGTAATATAGAGCGTATAAAAGCTAAAGTCATGCGCGTCAAAGTAAGATTCCGCTTGTGGCATATAACGTAAATAACGCGCGCGGATTAATGCATTGTTTTTATCAGTTTGCTCTGCTTTAGCTAGTAAAGTTAGCCGAGCATTCGCTTGTAAGTCATTTTCATTGTTAAACACCAGCAGTGAGACATTGGCATTTTCAATGATGTTTTTAGTATGCTCAGCCAAGCTGCTAATCAAAATCACAGGCATACCTTGATGATTTAACACAAATGGCGTGACCGAGCCAAAAGGGTAGCCAGCAAATTTAACTGAATGGGTAGAAAGGACGCCTTTTTGTGCGCTGAATAAAAACTGTTGCGCCTCTAAATGTAGACTCATCTTACGCGTTTAACTTCAATGCTGTTTCAGCCAAGCGCTTACCTAAAGCTAGACACAATTTCTTTTCATCTTCGGTAATCGGCTTATCATCCATAGCACCGCCAACATGGCTGGCACCATAAGGCGTGCCGCCAGATTGGGTTGTGGCTAAGCTCGCTTCGCTGTATGGAATGCCGAGTATCATCATGCCATGATGCAATAAAGGCAATGTCATGGTCAGCAATGTGCTTTCGTTACCGCCATGCATGGAGCCGCTAGAAGTGAACACACAGGCTGGTTTATTAATCAACGCGCCTTCTAACCATAAACTGGACGTACTATCTAAAAAATACTTCATAGGCGCTGCCATATTGCCAAAGCGGGTTGGGCTGCCTAATGCCAATCCAATGCATTCCTTCAAGTCAGCAAGTTCAACATAAGGGTCGCCTGTTGCTGGAATATCTGATTCAGTTGCCTCGCAAGTCGCTGAGACTTTAGGCACTGTGCGTAAACGCGCTTGTGTGCCCTTAACGCTTTCTACTCCACGTGCAATCAGTTTTGCCATTTCGCGAACCGACCCGCCGTTGGAGTAGTAAAGGATTAATATTTCCGCCATTACTTTTTAGCAAGCTCTGCTGCTTTGCCTGTGTAGCTAGCTGGCGTTAATTCAAGTAGCAATTGCTTCGCTTCAGCAGGAATTTTTAAAGTTTGAATAAAGGCTTGAATAGAGGCTTTATTAATGCCGCCTTTACCACGCGTTAGTTCTTTTAATTGCTCATAAGGATTCTCTAACCCATAACGACGCATCACCGTTTGAATTGGCTCAGCTAATACTTCCCAGCTATTATCCAAATCTTCGTCAAGTTTGGCGTGATTGATTTCTAGCTTATTTAAACCACGTAAACAAGAGTCATAACCTAATAGCGTATAACCAAAACCAACGCCCATATTACGCAATACCGTGCTGTCAGTTAAATCGCGTTGCCAGCGAGAGATTGGTAGCTTTTCTGCTAAATGACGCAGCACAGCATTGGCAAGCCCTAAGTTACCTTCACTATTTTCAAAGTCAATTGGATTGACTTTATGCGGCATAGTAGACGAGCCAATTTCGCCCGCTTTTACTTTTTGTTTGAAATAACCAACTGAAATATAACCCCAAATATCACGATTTAAGTCGATTAAAATGGTATTGGCTCGCGCTAACGCATCATATAACTCAGCCATATAATCATGCGGTTCAATTTGAATGGTCATTGGGTTATAGCTTAAACCCAAGCTTTCCACAAAACGCTTCGCAAAAGCCTCCCAATCAAAGTCAGGATAAGCAGATAAATGTGCATTAAAGTTACCAACGGCGCCATTAATTTTACCAAGTATTTCATTATTGCTGATTTGTTGTTGTTGTCGCTTTAACCGATAAGCAACATTGGCTAACTCTTTACCCATGGTGGTTGGCGATGCGGTTTGACCATGTGTGCGAGACAGCATTGGTTGATCCGCAAATTCAGAAGCTAGCTCGCTTAGACGAGCAATCACATCATTTAAGAAAGGCAGCATCACGGCATCACGTGCCGCTTTAAGCATCAGTGCATGCGATAGATTATTAATATCTTCGCTAGTGCAAGCAAAGTGAATAAATTCACTGGCTGCTTTCACTTCATGATTACCTATGAATTTTTCTTTTAGCCAATACTCCAGCGCTTTTACATCATGATTAGTACGCGATTCAATCGCTTTAACTTGCGCTGCATCCTCTTCGCTAAATTCAGCAACAGCAGCATCTAGCTCTTTAATCGTTTCTACACTAAATGGCGCAATTTCAGCGAGTTCTTTAGCAGCGCTTAACGCTTTCAACCATTCAATTTCAACCCATGCTCGGTGTTTAATTAACGCATACTCGCTAAAGTAGGGGCGCAGCGCATCTAGTTTTGATTGGTAACGGCCGTCAAGCGGAGAAAGGGCATTTAAGGTAGTAAGTGACATATAAAAGCTAAAAATCAGAAAAACGTTATTTTACGCTTTTTATGCCACTTAATCTATTGATGGCAACTTTCCAGACTAAACTTTTTAAAAAGTCATCATATCGACAAAATCACTGACAGCCGTGTTTTCTAGCTTAGATTGATTTAAGCACAAGTCTAAAATTTCCTTTTGTTTGTTGTCGTCAAAACGGCGCGCTAAATTGACTTTAAATTTCTTCACTAACTCAGGAATCCCTTCTTCACGGCGGCGGCGATGACCAATTGGGTATTCCACTGCGATGTTGCTGGATTGTGTACCATCTTTAAAGAAAATTTGAATGGCATTGGCAATCGAGCGTTTTTCAGGGTCGAGATAATCACGGGTGTATTCAGCTTTTTCTATACAAACCATTTTTTCACGCAAGCTATCAATGCGCGGGTCACTGGCAACGCTATCTTCATAGTCTTTTGCAGTTAAATTGCCTTTTAATAATCCAATCGTTGCCATATATTGTATGCAATGGTCACGGTCGGCAGGATTATCTAAAGGCCCCGTTTTATCAATAATACGAATGGCAGATTCATGGGTAGTGATAACGATTTTATCAATGGCTTCAATTTGACTGGTTGTTTGCAATTTATGACCAACTTCTTGATAAAGCTGAAAAGCACATTCAACAGCGGTTTGCGCATGGAATTCTGCTGGAAATGAAATTTTAAACAACACTTGTTCCATGACATAAGAGCCATAATCACGTTGAAATGTGAATGGTTTGCCTTTGAATAACACATCATAAAAGCCCCATGTTTTAGCCGTTAATGCACCTGGGTAACCCATTTCACCTTGCATGGTCATCCAAGCTAAGCGTACGGCGCGCGAAGTAGCATCGCCAGCCGCCCATGATTTACGTGAACCAGTGTTTGGCGAATGACGATAGGTACGCAAACTTTGACCATCGACAAACGCGTTTGAAACGGCATTGATAATATCTTCTTTAGTACCGCCTAATAGTTTGGTAACAACAGCAGTAGAAGCAATTTTGACTAAAATAACATGATCTAAACCGACGCGATTAAAGCTGTTTTCAAGAGCAAGAACGCCTTGAATTTCGTGTGCTTTAATCATGGCGGTAAGTACATCTTTCACTGTTAATGGTGCTTTGCCTTCAGCAACGTTTTTGCGAGATAAGTAATCAGCAACCGCTAATATGCCGCCTAAGTTATCTGACGGATGACCCCATTCTGCCGCTAGCCAAGTATCGTTGAAGTCTAACCAGCGAATCATGGCACCAATGTTAAATGCTGCCAAAATAGGATCTAATTGGAAGTTGGTGCCTGGCACTTTTGCACCGTTTGGCACAACGGTGCCTTCAATCACAGGCCCTAATATTTTTTTGCAAGCAGGGTAGTCGAGTGCTTCAAAGCCACAGCCCAATGTATCGATTAAGCAGTTCCGTGCAGTATCATAAGCTTCATCTGATTGAATTTCGTAATCTGCGACGTAATTGGCAATATCGACAATCACTTGATCTGGAGCGGGGCGAATGTTGGAGATGTGTGCTGACATAATGCGTTAACTTTCTGTAAAGTGTTTTAATAATTAAATTTCACCATTTCGTCATTCTCGCTGTCGCGGGAATGACAGTGGCGAGTTATCTTTTACTTAATGGAACGTAAGCCCGATTATCTGGCCCAACATATTCAGCGTTTGGACGGATAATTTTATTATCAATGCGTTGCTCTATAGCATGCGCTACCCAGCCTGTCGTTCTGGAAATCACAAAAATTGGCGTGAACATACCGGTTGGAATGCCCATCATGTGATAGCTAGAAGCGCTATACCAATCTAAATTGGGGAACATTTTTTTCTCACGCCACATGGTTTCTTCAATGCGGGCAGAGATGTTGTATAAATTCATGTCGCCAGCATCTTCACTTAGCGCATGGCTGACGGCTTTGATGGACTCGTTGCGCGGGTCGCCAATGGTATAAACTGGATGGCCAAAGCCAATCACAATTTCTTTACGTGCCATTCTTGCCATGATGTCAGCTTCGGCTTCATCTGGTGTTTTGTAGCGTTGAATAATTTCCATGGCTGCTTCATTGGCGCCGCCATGTTTTGGGCCACGCAATGCACCAATCGCGCTGGTCACGCAAGAATACATATCGGATAGCGTGCCTGATACAACGCGAGCAGTGAACGTCGAAGCATTAAATTCATGCTCGGCATATAAAACCAATGAGGTGTTCATGGCATCAATATGCAATTGTTTAGGCTTTTCTCCATGTAGCAAGTGTAAAAAGTGTGCTGCAATTGAGTCATCATCGGTTTCAACTTCAATGCGTTTTGCATTATGGCTATAGTGATACCAATAAATCAAAATCGAACCAAAACAAGCAATGAGTCGGTCGCCTAAATGTTTGGCAGCTTCTATGTTGTGGTCTTCTGATTCTGGTTCTAATGTACCTAACATGGAGCAACCGGTGCGCATCACATCCATCGGATGAGCGCTGGCTGGTATTTGTTCTAAAACGGTTTTAAGTGCGCCTGGTAAGCCGCGTAATTTCTTCAGTTTTTGATGATAAGCAGATAGTTGGCTTTGATCAGGCAACTCAGCATAAATCAGTAAGTAAGCGACTTCTTCAAAAGTGGCGTGCTTAGCCAGTTCAATAATGTCGTAACCGCGATAATGTAAATCATTGCCTGTATGACCCACTGTGCAAATGGCAGTGGAGCCAGCAGATACGCCCGCAAGCGCAACGCCTTTTTTCTTTTTAGGCATTTCCTTCGTGTTGTCCGTTGTCGTATTCATCTTTACCTCCCAATGTTTGATGCGTGCTATTTTTGGTATAGCGCATCGAGTTTTTGCTCAAATGCGTGGTAGCCCAAGTGGTCATATAGATCCATACGTGTTTGCATGGTATTTAATACATGTTGTTGAGTGCCGTCTTTGCGAACCGCTTCGTACACATTAAGCGCCGCTTGGTTCATTGCGCGGAAAGCGGAGAGTGGGTATAACACCATGCTGACGTCAACCGTTGCTAACTCGTCAACCGTGAATAAAGGTGTAGAGCCAAATTCTGTAATATTGGCTAGTACAGGTGCTTTTACGGCATCGGCAAATTGTTTATACATGCCAAGCTCGGTTATCGCCTCAGGAAAAATCATATCTGCACCCGCTTCAACGCAAGCGCAAGCGCGGTCTATCGCCGATTGCAAGCCTTCAACTGCCAATGCATCGGTGCGTGCCATGATGACAAAGCTATCATCCGTTCTTGCATCGACTGCGGCTTTGATGCGATCCACCATTTCATCTTGCGTCACTATGGCTTTATTCGGACGATGACCACAACGTTTAGCCGTCACTTGATCTTCAATATGCACAGCTGCTGCGCCAGCTTTTTGTACGCTTTTAATGGTGCGTGCAATGTTAAATGCACCGCCAAAACCAGTGTCAATATCGACTAATAATGGCGTATCAACAACGTCAGTAATGCGGCGAACATCGACTAATACATCTTCCAGCGTTGATATACCTAAGTCTGGCACGCCTAGCGAACCTGCTGCTACGCCGCCACCAGATAAGTAGATGGCTTTAAAGCCTGATTGCCTTGCCAACATTGCATGATAGGCATTAATTGCACCGATAATTTGTAATGGATTTTCGGCTTGTAATGCTGCGCGAAAACGCATGCCGGCTGTTTCTATTTTACTCATGGTAAAGCCTTCATCTAAAAAATGAGATTAACTAAAGAATGCGGCAGTTGCTTCCTCTGAAATGCCAACGCCAGTTAGTTTTGCTTTCTGCAAAATTTCCCAGAAATAGCGATAAGTCGCACGGTCATGTAACTCTCCAGCGTACTGGATTGGGCCCCAATCTGCGGCTTGTGCCGTCAGTAAAATATTGGCAGCATCAACCACCTCATCAAAGTTAGGCTTCATGGCGTCAACAATGGCTTGAATTTGCGTTGGGTAAATGCTCCACATGCGCATAAATCCGAATTCATTTCTTGCGCGAGATGCATCGCTAAATGTTGTTTCTACATTTTTTAAATCGAGCGTTACGTTATGCGCAGGCACAACGCCATTACCTAACGCTGCAGATGTTACTTCCGTTTTTGCACGTGCCAATAAGCGATGTTCGAACTGACCAGGGCTGCGCATAGCGCTAGCTGGAATAGCGCCGTTATGTGCGCTGACAAAGTCCATGAGTCCAAAATCCAACACTTGTAACCATGGTAGTTTAGCAATGTCATGCACTTGATGCAGTGCGCCGTGTGTTTCAATCAAAATGTGAACAGGAATAACGCGCTCAACGCCGCTAAAGGTCGCCATTTTTTGCAGATAAGCAATCATTTCCTGTGCTTGGCTAATATCCGTGCATTTAGGAATGGTGATATAACTTAAGACATTACCCGCACCCGCAACTAAGATGTCAATATCCTGCTTCCAAGCAGGGTGCGTGTAGTCATGAATTCGCGCACCTGCCATGTTGTGTTTGTTGGCGTCAGAAGTCAGTACGCGTGCGATCATCTCTGCATGTTCGCGTTCTTGTCCGCTTGCGGCACCATCTTCACAATCACAAGTGATATCAAAGACTGGGCCAATGCTATCTTGTAAGCTTAATGCTTTTAAAATAAGCTTTTCACTGCCAGCAAAATGCTCACAAGTTGGAATTAAAGGGAACGGTTTTTCACCGCCAAACAATGCTTCATTTGGATGTACAGCCATTATTCACTTCCTTTGCGTGGCATTGCCACCGTGTAATCTAAATCTAACACCACATTCGGGTGATAATCTTGATTGGTTTTAATGGATTCAACTGCGCTAGTTGGCATGTTTTTAATGCCCACCATGCGGAGTCTTAATGCGCCGATATCTTGCCGATTGGGTAAGTCCCATTTATCGATCACCTCGGTAATGGTATAAATGGTGTCGCCAGCAAACGTTGGGTTAACATGTGTGCCCGCATTAATGGCTAAGATGCTTAACGCATTTTCTAAGCCTTCATAACTTAATGCGCGGCAGGTAGAAATGACAATGCCGCCATAGACCAGTCTTTTACCGATTGCAGCGTTTTGCATGAGATGTGCGTCAAAGTGTAGCCGGGCATTGTTTTGATAAAGCCGTGTCGCTAATGAGTGATCGCTGTCGTTAATCGTCATGCCTGCGGCGTGATTAAGGCGCTCACCAATCGTGTAATCTTCCCAAAAATACTGACCGCCAGTTACGTTGCTAATTTCATCATGTGTTTCTACATATTGAGGCACATACAGTTGGTTGGGCTCTACATACGCCGGCAGCGTTGGAATAACTGTTTCGGGCGCATCTGCTTTCATATCTTTTTTGTGAACCATTACCCAACGCACCCAACTTAATACAGGCGCATTGTTTTGATTCACCGTGGTAGAGCGTACCCAAACCACACCGCTCTTGCCATTAGAATTTTGTTTTAATCCAATGATCTGGCTAAATGTGCTGAGTGTGTCGCCGGCAAATACTGGTTGAATAAATTGAACATCGGCATAACCCAAATTCGCCACTGCGTTCACAGAAATATCAGGTACGGTTTTACCGAATGCAATATGAAAAGCCAGCAAGTCATCGATAGGTGTTGTTTTGTATTCTAGACTTTGCGCAAAAGGCACACTGCAATGCAGTGGGCTTCTTTCGCCCGTTAAGGCAATATAGAGTGCGCTATCGCCCTCAGTAATTGTGCGCGGCGTGGCGTGTTGAATCACTTCGTCTAAAACGAAATCTTCGAAATATCTGCCATTATTAATTTTAGATGGATTAGTCATTAGATAAACTCTTCTTCCAATTCTTCAATCATTTCGCTTAGTTGGATAATGCGTTCGGCTGCTGCAATATGGTGGTTTTCAACGAATCGATCGTTGACAATCACCGTGCCTTTGCCTGAAGCTTGTGCTTCTTTTAATGCTTTAATTACTTCACGGGCATTGGCAACTTCTGACGCTTTTGGCGTATACGCATCATTGCTGTAAGCTATTTGCGCAGGGTGAATAATTGATTTTCCATCAAAGCCTAAATCTCGACCTATACGACAAGCATATTCAAAAGCATGCATATTTTTAAGGTCGCTCGCAATGCCATCAACCACACATCTTTTATAGGCACGTGCAGCAAGCACCACTAAGGATAATGACGTTAAAATGGCCGTTCGTTCTGGCGTATAGCGCGCATGCAGTTGCGTAATCAAGTCTGAAGTGGCTATCACCATGCATTTAATACGGTCTGACGCAGCAGCAATTTCTTTTGCATTCAATACAGCGATAGGGCTTTCTATCATCACCATGATTGGCATATGACTGCCACCTGCATCGTCAAGCGCTTGTTGAGCAGCTAGTACGTCTTCTTTTGACTCTATATTAGGAAACAGAATAGCGTCAGCGCCAATATTGGCCACTGCCTTGATGTCGCCATGGCCCCATTCAGAGTCTAAATCATTGACTCTAATAATCACTTCTCGTTTGCCGTAGCCACCTTTTTTGACTGCTTCAACAATATTGATGCGCGATTGTATTTTTGCATCAATTAAGATTGGGTCGCCCAAATCTAATATGACTGCATCCGCGGCTAATGTGCGTGCCCTATTTAAATAGTAAGTGTTACAGCCGGGCACATAAAGCATTGATCGCCTTGGTCTTATGTGTTCATTCATTGATTTTCTGACCTAAAATGTTTAGTTAAGTTGATTATAAGGATAAATTTAGGTCTGTCAATATCTATCATATGTCTTATATAAGATATAAAATATATAGACAAATTATATTTGATTATGGTATAAAGTAGTCAACGGTGGTAAAGGTGTAATAAAGCCTCTGCATACTATTGAATAAAATGCATTTTAAAATTGATGGGTTTCTTCAAAATGGATAAACAACTAAATTCGCCGAGTTATCGGCCACTATATGACCAGATTAAAGTGTTAATTACACAAAGTTTGATTGGTGGTGAGTGGCGTCCGGGCGAGATGATTCCAAGTGAAGTAGAGTTGGCAATGCGGTATAAAGTCAGCCAAGGTACTGTAAGAAAAGCGATAGATAGTTTAGCAACGGAAAATATCGTGATTCGGCGTCAAGGCAAAGGCACTTTTGTAGCAACGCATAAAGAGGATGATATTAAATTAAGATTTTTACGACTAACTGCTGAAACTGGCAATAAAGAGTTGTTAAATAATGCATTCATTTCTTGCACAAAGTCAAAAGCAGGCGCTTACATTGCCAAAATATTGGAGATTAAAGCCAGCGCCAGCATTATTGAAGTGAAACGATTGCTCACTTTTTCTGGCAGACCGCTGATTCATGATCATATTATTGTGCCTGCTGCCGCTTTTAAAGGCTTGAATAAGGATAAGGTAGAAGAGAGCAGCGGTTCTATGTATAGCATGTATGAATCACAATTTGGTGTCAGAATGGTTCGCGCTGAAGAGCGTTTAAAAGCCGTCGCTGCCCAAGCAGATGTTGCGCAGTCATTGGGTTTGAAAGTAGGTCATCCTTTGCTCAGTATAGAGCGAGTATCGTTCACTTATGGTGATAAGCCAATGGAGTGGCGATTAGGGCTTTGTTTGACAGATGACCATCATTATATGAGTGAGCTAGAGTGAGTGTTTTAAACACCAGTCATTGATAAATTAACGAATATAAAATAGGACGCGTGATAAATGGACGATTTAAAAAAACGAGCATTAGATTATCATCAATTTCCTACGCCAGGAAAGTTGAGTGTTGAATCGACCAAACCGTGCTTAACGCAAGAGGATTTGTCTCTTGCTTATACACCAGGTGTAGCAGTGCCTGTGCTAGCAATCAAAGATAATCCACAGGATGCATATAAATATACCAATAAAGGTAACCTTATCGCCGTCATTACTGACGGAACAGCCGTGCTAGGCTTAGGCAATACTGGCGCATTGGCGAGTAAGCCCGTAATGGAGGGTAAGGCGGTTTTATTTAAACGTTTTGCAGGCATTGATGTATTTGATATTGAAGTCAATGCGGCAACGCCTGACGAATTTATTCAAACAGTGATTAATATTGCGCCAACGTTTGGTGGAATTAATTTAGAAGATATTGCAGCGCCACATTGTTTTTATATTGAAGATACGCTTAAAGCGCGTTTGGATATTCCAGTATTTCACGACGACCAACATGGCACGGCGGTGATTGTGTCGGCTGCATTGTTAAATGCGTTGAAGTTACAGGGTAAATCAATCGAAACGGTAAAAATAGTGTTTTTAGGTGCAGGTGCTGCTGGTTGTTCATGCGCAAAACTGCTTAAGTTGATGGGTGCAACCAACATCACCATGGTGGATAGAAAAGGTGTTGTTGATACTAATCGTCAAGATTTGCATAGTAACAATCGAGATTTAGCCATCAAGCCTAGTGAAGTAAAAACGCTAGCTGATGCAATGCAGGAGGCTGATGTTTTTATCGGCGTTTCTGCTAAAAACGCACTAGATGCCAACTTAATTAAAAGCATGGCCGCCAAGCCAGTTATTTTTGCATTAGCCAATCCTGATCCTGAAGTCTTGCCGAGTGATGCACATGCGATTCGGGATGACATCATTATGGCAACAGGCCGTAGTGACTTCCCAAATCAAGTGAATAATGCTTTGTGCTTTCCTTATTTATTTCGCGGTGCTTTAGATGCTAAAGCAAAAAAAATAACAGAAGAGATGAAAATGGCAGCAGCACAAGCGCTGAGTGAATTGGCGCATGAGCCTGTGCCAGCTGAAGTGTTGAAAGCTTATAACTTAGCAGAGTTAAGCTTTGGACCTGAGTATATTATTCCAAAGCCATTTGACCCAAGGTTGTTAGAAAAAGTATCTAATGCCGTTAAAGAGGCCGCACTAAAGTGAGTCAGCATCTTAATAAAAACAGACCGAAGAACCTGAATTTATTCACCATCAGGTTGCCAATTAATGCGCTTGTATCGATTTTACATCGCGTGAGCGGCATGCTTTTATTTTTGATGTTGCCACTGTTGCTGCTTGGCTTAAATCTTTCATTCGTGAGCGAAGCGAGTTATTTTCGCATATTGAGTTGGTTAGATTTTTGGGTAGTGAAAGTAGTATTCATCGGTTTTTCTTGGGCTTTTTTTCATCATTTTTATGCAGGATTAAGGCATTTGGCACAAGATGTTCATTGGATGCATGGGCTTGATCAGGCGCGTTATTCCAGTCGCGTATTGATGGCGCTAGTGTTTGTTTCTGTGTTGATTTTTACTTATTTAATTTGGTGACCAACAGATGTTGATTGAATTAGTCACACGACGATACCCAGGCATGCGATTTTGGCTGTTTCAGCGAGTAACCGCTGTCTATATGGCGGCTTACACACCAGTGCTCTTGCTGTATTTTTGCATAGTCAAACCTGTCGGTTATGACGCTTGGATAGCCTTTAATTCACCATGGTGGTGGCGTGTTTTAACATTTTTATTTTTCTTTAGCTTATGTCTACATGCGTGGATAGGTGTTAGAGATGTGTTTCGCGATTATGTACCTAATCAAATTATACGGGATTACTTACAAGCTTTTGTTGAAGTGGTGTTGTTAGCTTGTTTGACATGGTCAATTTATATTTTTTGGAGTTTATAGATGGCGTTGGAAAAACATCAGTTTGATGCAGTAATTGTTGGCGGTGGCGGTGCTGGTTTGCGTTCTGCGCTGCAGCTGGCAGAAGCTGGCGTTAAAGTAGCTGTGCTGTCAAAAGTATTTCCAACGCGTTCACATACCGTTGCCGCTCAGGGTGGTATTGCGGCAGCGTTAGGCAATGTTTCAGATGATAAATGGCTTTGGCATATGTACGACACCATTAAGGGGTCTGATTTTTTGGGTGACCAAGATGCCATTGAATTTATGTGTAAAAACGCAGCGAAAGCGATTGTAGAACTTGAGTATTTTGGGATGCCATTCGACCGATTAGACAATGGCAAAATATTCCAAAGACCTTTTGGCGGCATGACCAAAAACTTTGGTGAATCAGCCATTTCACGTACTTGTGCAGTGGCGGATAGAACGGGACATGCCATGTTGCATACCTTGTATCAACGTAATGTGCGCGCTAATACAGAGTTCTTTATCGAGTGGTATGCCTTAGATCTAATCCGCGATGCAGAAGGCGATGTGCTTGGCGTCATTGCGTTGGATATTGAAACTGGTGAAGTACGTATATTTGAAGCAAAGGCAACCTTGCTTGCAACAGGTGGCGCTGGTCGTATTTTCCAAGCCAGTACCAATGCATTTACTTGTACAGGTGATGGTCTTGGTATGGCGGCACGTGCAGGTATTCCATTGCAAGATATGGAGTTTTGGCAGTTTCATCCAACTGGTGTGTTGCATGCTGGCGTGTTAATTACCGAAGGCGTCCGAGGTGAAGGTGGCTATTTGGTCAATTCACAAGGTGAGCGTTTTATGGAGCGCTATGCGCCGACGGCTAAAGATCTTGCCAGCCGAGATGTTGTTTCTCGTGCTTCAGCGACTGAAATTAAAGAAGGGCGCGGCGTTGGTGCTGGTAAAAATGCGGTGTACTTAAAACTTGATCATTTAGGTGAGGATGTGATTGAGCAACGGTTGCCAGGCATTCGTCAAATTGCCAAATCATTTGCCAATGTTGATCCTGTGAAAGATCCGATTCCAGTAGTGCCTACAGCGCATTACATGATGGGCGGTATTCCGACAAACTTGAATGGACAAGTGATTGTGCCTGATGGCGAGTCGCAAAAGGAAATTAATGGTTTATATGCAGTGGGTGAATGTGCTTGTATTTCAGTACATGGCGCCAATCGTTTAGGTTCTAACTCATTGCTCGATTTAGTGGTATTTGGCAAATCAACAGGCGACCATATTGCCAAAACGGTTAAGTTAAATAAGGCGCATAAACCTTTACCACAAGATGCTGAAGACAAAACAATGAGTCGACTTGCGCGATATGAGCGCCCTCAGGGTGAAAATTTGATGCAAGTGCGCTTGGATTTGCGCCAAGTGATGCAAGAATATTGCGGCGTATTCCGTTTTCCAGATTTGTTAGCCAAAGGCGTTGATGAAATCAATGCGGTAGCAGAGCGGGTAGCGAATGTTGTGATTAAAGACAATAGTAAAGTGTTTAACACGGCACGGATTGAAGCGCTGGAATTAGATAATTTAACCGAAGTTGCATTGGCAACCATGCACGCTGCGCATAACCGAAAAGAAAGCCGTGGTGCACATGCGCGCGAAGATTACGAAGAACGAGATGATGTGAATTGGTTAACGCACTCTCTCTATTATCGAGAAAATCACCAGTTGAAATATAAGCCAGTGCAATTAACGCCACTCACTGTGCCGTCATTCGTTCCTAAAGCGAGGGTTTATTAATCATGAAATTATCAACCATGAAACTATCAATCTATCGATTTAATCCAGATGTTGATAAAAAGCCTTATATGCAGGACTACGAAATTGAGCTGCAAGAAGGCGATCATATGCTGCTGGATGCGCTGCTTAGAGTTAAGCATGAAGATGCGACGTTAAGTTTGCGTAAGTCTTGCCGCGAGGGAGTTTGTGGGAGCGACGCGCTCAATATTAACGGCAAAAACGGTTTGGCATGTATTACCAGCATTGCTGATTTAGAGCAGCCGGTCGTTGTGCGACCATTGCCTGGCATGCCAGTTATTCGCGATTTAGTAGTCGATATGACGCAGTTTTATGAGCAATACAACTCAATAAAACCGTATTTACAGAACGATGAGCCAATGGGAGAGACGGAAAGGTTGCAGAGCCCTGAGGATAGAGCCAAATTAGATGGCTTGTATGAGTGTGTTTTGTGTGCTGCTTGCTCAACTTCTTGCCCAAGCTTTTGGTGGAATCCAGATAAGTTTGTTGGCCCTGCTGGACTGTTGCAGGCGTATCGCTTTATTGTTGATTCGCGTGATCACGCAGAAGAAGAGCGCTTAGAAAACTTAGAAGATCCTTATCGCCTATATCGTTGCCATAACATCATGAACTGTGTGGATGTTTGCCCTAAAAAGCTCAATCCAAATGATGCTATTTCTAAAATTAAAGATTTAAAAATTGAGCGAGCAAAAGAAAAAAAACCGAAAAAGCTTTTCTCAATTAAATCATTATGAGGAGCTTGTCATGTTAAGTGCAGCAGTATTGCAAGAAGCAGAACAGCGTAGGCTAGCTTGGCGATGTCGCCGTGGTTTATTGGAGTTGGATATCGTATTGCAGCGCTTTGTTAAAGAAAAATTTAGTGAGCTGTCATTGCAAGAAGTAGAAGTGTTTGATGGCTTATTAGATCTGCCAGACAATGAGTTTTGGGACTTAGTTAAATCAGACAAACCACATAAAGATAAGGTGTTAGCTAGCATTATTAACAAGCTTAACACTGCCAGTCAGCAACCGTTAAAGGAGTATTAATGGCTGAACATAAAGATAGTAAACCATTAGGTAATTATTGGCCGGGGATACAGCTTTATTACCCGCCAATTAAATATGCGCCTAGTCTTGGCATTTATGAAGACATGGCGCAGGCATCTGCTCGCATGAAAAAACATGCGCACTTTACCAATGCACACACCCTGATTTTTGACTTGGAAGATGGTTGCCGTCAAAAAGAAATGAGTCGTGAGTTGTTGCGTCAAGAGTTGCCTTTACTACGCAAAATGAACGAGCGCGTCACTATAGCGGTGCGTGTAAATTCTTTCCGTACCGATGAGTATGAGGAAGATATGAAGTTGGTGCGTGATATGGGTGACTATATCAATGTGGTGATGTTAGCCAAAGCTGGCGAGGCTTATGGTGCTGCAGAGGTGCGCGATTTATCGAGCTTACTACTTGAAGTGAACGAAAATATTACGATTCAACCAATTATTGAGCATCCTAAATCCTTAAGAATCGCGCCAGAGTTAATGCAATATGAAACCGTTGAGCATGTGGTGTTTGGTATTCACGATTTCTCGAAAGCGATGGGCATTCATATTACGCCAGAGAACTGGATTGCTGAGCTGCAATATTATATGCACGCTTTATTGTTTGAGTCGCGTATTGCAGGTGTTGGCGTGATTGGTGGGGTAGAAACCCTTATTGGTACCAACATCATGCCAGAAAAATATGTAGAGCCACATGATGTACGCCGTTGGTTAGATTTACATGGCGATGACCAAGCGCGCATTGTGTACAAACACGCTTGTGAAGAAGCGGCAATGGGCTTAACCGGTAAGCAGACCATTCATCCTGGCCATATTCATTTATGTAAAACAGCGTATACGCCGTCGCCGACTGAAATTACCAAAAAGGTCAATATTTTAAAAGCAGCGATTGAAGCAGATGCCTTATTGGGTGGCGCGATTAAGTTTGAAGGTGAAATGTTAGACCCGCCAATGTTTGGTAAAGCTTTACAAACCTTATTAAGAGCGCATGCGCTAAGGACCTTAAAAAATAGCGACACCGAGTTTGCGTTAGAAGTGCTCGAAATGTTGCCTGAACAGGTCATCCGTCAAAACTGGCCATATGGAATATTATTATGATGCATAAAACATTAGAACCATTTCAACCGTTCGAGCAGTGGGAATGGCAAATTCCTGAGTTTTTTAATATTGGTGCGGCCTGCGCGGATAGTCAACTCAACACCAATCTTGCAGACTCGTTAGCGATGATTGTTGAGGATGATACGCACGGGACGGATACAATTACGTTTACTGCGTTATCGCATCAAACCAATCAATTTGCTCAGTTACTACGCAATCTCAACCTCAGTAAGGGTGACCGTGTTTTAGTGCGTTTGCCCAATAGTTTGGCGTACCCAATTGCCTTTTTAGGTACCATGAAAATGGGAGCAATTGCAGTGCCAACTTCAACCTTGCTAACCGCAGAAGAGGTTGCTTATTTAGCTAAGGATTCCGGTGCGAGCGTGTTGGTGACTGATGCAACAGCATGGAACGCAATGTCAGCGCAAATTAAACAGAATCTACAAGATACGCCAAATCTAAAGCATATTTTTGTAACTGAGGTTGACGCTATTGAGGCCGATGACACGCTGAATGTATTAAGTTTAAAGGCCGCATTAGAAACAGTGACAGACATTGAACCTGTCGCAAAAACGCTTGCAGATGACCCTGCCTATTTAGTCTACACTTCAGGCACGACAGGTTATCCAAAAGGTGTCTTGCATGCACATCGTGCTTTATTAGGGAGGCAACCTGCCGCTAAATATTGGTTTAATTATGCAACTGATACTCAAGATCGCATTATGCATTCAGGCAAGTTTAATTGGACTTATGTGTTAGGTTCAGGCTTGATGGATCCGCTGTATTTGGGCAAAACGGTGATAGTGCATGAAGGTAAAAATGATGCGCAAAAATGGTTAGATTTGATTCAAAAACATGCGGCGACTATTTTTATTGGTGTGCCAACCATCTATCGTCAAATCTTACAAAAGACAACCGCAGCTAAACAAGATTTACCGAGCATTCGCCATTTTATGAGCGCAGGTGAGCATTTGTCCGATGAGGTGTTGAATCAATGGGAAGCGCGGTTTGAGTTAGATATCTATGAAGCAGTAGGCATGAGTGAGTTTTCCTATTATCTATCACAAAGTGTTTATCGCCCCATTCGCGCGGGTTCAGCAGGTTTTGCCCAGCCTGGACATGCGATTAAATTGCTAGATCCTGAAACATTAACTGAAGTGCCGATTGGTGAGGAGGGCATGATTAGTATTCCGCTGAGTGACCCGGGTGTATTTTTACGCTACTGGAATTTGGATACAGAAACTGAAAAATATAAGCATGATGGTTACTTTTTTACTGGCGATTATGCGAAATATGATGCAGATGGCTATATATGGTTTTTAGGCCGTAAAGACGACATTATCAAAAGCTTTGGTTATCGCGTTTCACCTTATGAAATTGAACGGGTTTACAAAGGCCATCCTGATGTTGCTGATTGCGCTGCGATTGGTGAAGAGTTAGAAAAAGATAAGGTGCTAGTTGCTTGCTATGCGATTTTGAAACCGAATGCGACCATCACGCCAAATGATTTAATTGCGTTTGGTAAAGCACATTTGGCCGCTTATAAAGTGCCAAAAGTGGTGTATTTTGCCAATGATTTCCCACGGACTAAAAATGGTAAAATTTTACGAAAAGACATTACGCCCACGATTGCCACAGCAAAGAGCTCAAGATAATTCATGACAGTGATTAAAAAAGAAGATTTTATACAAAGTGTCGCAGATGCTTTGCAATTTATTTCCTACTATCATCCTGAAGACTATATTCGTTCATTGGTCTCAGCTTATGAGCGTGAAGAGTCGCCTGCGGCAAAAGATGCGATTGCGCAGATATTAACGAACTCAAAAATGTGTGCTGAAGGTAAACGACCCATTTGCCAGGATACTGGCATCGTTGTTGCTTTTGTAAAAGTAGGCATGGATGTGCAATGGGAGAGCAGTGAAGGGAATAGTGCTTTAGACGTTGAGCAGATGGTGAATGAAGGTGTGCGACGCGCTTACCTGTTGCCAGAAAATAAACTCAGAGCTTCTATTGTGAATAATCCAGCTGGTAAGCGCGCCAATACTGGGGATAATACGCCAGCGGTTGTGCATGTTTCCTTGGTGACTGGCGATAAAGTTGATGTGACCGTTGCGGCTAAAGGCGGTGGTTCTGAGAATAAAGCAAAGTTAGCGATGTTGAATCCTAACGATAGTATTGTCGATTGGGTATTAAAAGTAGTGCCCCAAATGGGTGCGGGTTGGTGTCCTCCTGGCATGCTAGGGATTGGGATTGGCGGTAGTGCAGAAAAGGCGATATTGTTGGCAAAAGAATCATTGATGCAGCCGATTGATATGCATGAGCTAAAAGAAAAAGGCGCGAGTAATCGCATTGAAGAGCTACGCTTAGAGTTGTATGAAAAAGTGAATAATTTAGGCATAGGTGCGCAAGGTTTAGGCGGGTTAACAACGGTGTTAGATGTGAAAATATTGGATTATCCAACTCACGCAGCCAGTTTGCCTGTGGCGATTATTCCCAATTGCGCGGCAACTAGACATGTGCATTTTGCATTAGATGGCAGCGGTGTAGCCGCGTTAACGCCGCCAGATTTAAGTTTGTATCCTACTGTGCAGTGGGCGCCAGATGCCAATGCAAAACGGGTTGATTTAAATGCGGTAACGAAAGAAGAGACGCATACATGGCAAGCAGGACAAACCTTGTTGTTGTCAGGCAAATTATTAACGGGTCGTGATGCTGCGCATAAGCGTATTGCCACCTTATTAGAAAATGGTGAAGCGTTACCAGTCGATTTTAATAATCGATTTATCTATTACGTTGGGCCAGTTGATGCGGTAGGTGATGAAGCGGTTGGGCCTGCAGGTCCAACAACGGCAACGAGGATGGATAGTTATAGTGACTTGATGTTAGATACGGGCTTATTAGGCTCAGTGGGTAAGGCAGAGCGTGGTGAAGCGGCGCTAGCCTCTATTGCGAAACATCAGTCGGTGTATTTAATGGCAGTTGGCGGTGCGGCTTATTTGGTCAGTAAAGCGATTAAGCAGGCAAGCGTGGTGGCGTTTGCAGATTTGGGCATGGAAGCGATTTATGAGTTTGATGTAGTGGATATGCCAGTGACAGTTGCAGTAAGTGCGAATGGCGAGTCTGTGCATCAATCTGGTCCCGCGTTGTGGAAAGAAAAAATTGCACAGAAAACAATCGCTATTAAGGCACTAAATTGAATAAAAAGCACTGTGTCTTAAGTCACAATGCATTTGCACTAAATGGATTAATCTCGGTCAAAATGGTAGTATGAACCGAGGTGAAATATGACGAAATTAGTGAAACTTACATTGCTGGTTTGTATGTTAATGAGTGCATCTTTAACGGGAGCAATAGAAATGCTCGACTACTTAACGGATGCTAATGGCAAATATGCCGGCCCTAGTGTTGAGGACAATATTGCAAAAATGGATACCGATAATAGCGGTTTTGCAGATGTAGCAGAAGTGCGCGCTTTTTTAGAGAAAAAACATGGGGTTGGCTATCAAAAAGCATTGCTAGATCGATGGGTAACTGCAGCCAACACAAGAAGTTGTGGCACATCATTTGCAGAAGAATTAGTGAAGTAAAGACAATATATTTTAAAAATTTAAAGTTAGGAAGTTAAATAAACCATATGATAGAAGCATACCAAATACACGTTAAAGAGCGTGCAGCAGAGAATTTACCACCACTACCATTAACGGCGCAGCAAGTCGCTGAGTTGGTTGAGCTTTTAAAAACGCCACCAAAAGGTCAGGAAGATTTGTTGGTTGATTTGTTAGCCAACCGCACACCAGCTGGGGTTGATCAAGCTGCTTATGTGAAAGCAGCCTTTTTGTCTGCACTTGCAAAAGGTGAAGCAACATCGCCATTAGTTAGCGCTGAAAAAGCGATTGAGTTACTTGGTACCATGTTAGGCGGTTATAACGTGTTGGCTTTAGTTGAGTTGCTGGATACGCCGTTAGCAGAACATGCAGTAAAAGCGCTTTCTAAAACGATTTTAATGTATGACGCGTTTTATGATGTAGAAGCTAAGATGAAAGCTGGTAACGCGCATGCCAAAAAACTTATCGAATCTTGGGCGAATGCAGAGTGGTTTACTAACAAACCTGCAATGCCAGCAGAAATAAAAGTGGTGGTATTTAAAGTTGATGGTGAAACCAATACCGATGATTTAAGCCCTGCGCAAGAAGCGTGGAGTCGTCCAGATATTCCTTTGCATGCTAATGCAATGCTTGTTAGCAGAATTCCAGACGCGTTAGAAACAATCAATCGTTTTAAAGAAAAAGGACATCAAGTCGCCTATGTGGGCGATGTCGTTGGCACTGGTTCTTCACGTAAATCAGCAATTAACTCTGTGCAATGGTGGATGGGACGCGATATTCCTAATATTCCAAATAAACGTACAGGCGGTGTGGTAATTGGCAATAAAATCGCGCCTATCTTTTTTAATACCGCAGAAGATTCAGGTGCGTTCCCCATTGAGTGTGATGTTTCAAAAATGAATACGGGAGATGTCATCACCATTAAACCATTCGAAGGTAAAGTGTTTAATGAAGCTTGGGATGTGATTGCTGAGTTCAAGATGAACCCAGTGACGATTGCGGATGAAGTACGTGCTGGTGGACGTATTCCATTGATTATTGGTCGTGGTTTAACGGCCAATGCACGTGAAGCATTAGATTTGCCAGCTAGCGATGCCTTTATTCATGCGGTTCCAGCGCGAGTATCAGATAAAGGTTTTACGTTGGCGCAAAAAATGGTTGGTCGAGCATGCGGATTGCCTGAGGGTCAAGGTGTACGTGCTGGCACTTATTGTGAGCCAAAAGCATCCACAGTTGGATCGCAAGATACCACTGGCGGCATGACACGTGATGAGCTAAAAGAATTGGCTTGTTTAGGTTTTAGTAGTGATTTGGTGATGCAAAGCTTCTGTCATACAGCGGCTTATCCAAAGCCAGTCGATATTAATTTGCAACACTCCTTGCCAGAGTTTATCTCTAGCCGTGGTGGCGTTACGCTAAAGCCTGGTGATGGCATTATTCACTCATGGTTAAACCGCATGATTCTGCCAGATACGGTTGGTACTGGTGGCGATTCTCATACGCGTTTCCCCATTGGCATTTCGTTTCCAGCAGGCTCAGGTTTAGTGGCTTTTGCTGCGGCAACGGGTGCAATGCCACTTGATATGCCAGAGTCTGTGTTGGTGCGCTTTAAAGGTGAGATGCAACCAGGTATTACCTTGCGCGATTTAGTCAATGCGATTCCATATGCGGCGATTCAAGAAGGCACTTTGACGGTTGCGAAACAAGGTAAGAAGAATATTTTTAACGGACGCGTATTAGAAATTCAAGGTTTGCCTGATTTAAAAGTCGAGCAAGCGTTTGAGTTGTCAGATGCATCAGCAGAGCGTTCGGCGAACGGTTGCACTGTGCAGTTGGGCGAAGCATCCGTAAAAGAATTCTTAAACTCCAATATCGTGCTATTGCAGAATATGATTGAAAGTGGCTATCAAGATGCACGTACTTTGCAACGTCGTATTGAAAGTATGCAAGCATGGCTAGCCAATCCTAGCTTAATGACAGCGGATGATGATGCGGAATACGCACATGTGATTGAAATTGATTTAGCCACGATTACCGAGCCATTAGTTGCCTGTCCTAATGATCCGGATGATGTGAAAACCTTATCAGCAGTGCATGGCGACAAAATTGATGAAGTATTTATTGGTAGTTGTATGACCAACATTGGACATTATCGTGCCGCTGCAAAAGTATTAGATGGTTTAGGCAATATTCCAACACGCTTATGGATAGCGCCACCAACACGGATGGACGAAGCGCAGTTGCGTGAAGAAGGGGTATATTCGGTTTTTGGTAAAGCAGGCGCACGCACAGAAGTGCCAGGTTGCTCATTGTGTATGGGCAATCAAGCGCGAGTAGAAGATAAGGCAACGGTTTTTTCAACTTCAACGCGTAACTTTGATAATCGTATGGGTAGAGATGCACGCGTTTATTTGGGTTCTGCTGAGTTGGCGGCTGTTTGTGCTAAATTAGGCAAGATACCGACACATTCCGAGTATTTAGAGACTATTGGCGACAATTTGGCAGATGTTGATAATATTTATAAGTATTTGAATTTTGATCAAATGACTGAATATAAAGCGGCATTAGATACTTTAAGTAGCGGTAAAAAAGTCATTCCGATTACAGAGTCAGTTAACTAAAGTCGAAGCAAGATAAACAAAAGCCGCATTAGCGGCTTTTGTTTTATGTAGAATAACAACATCAAAAACTGGCAAAAGGGCAAGCATGGAACCAGACTTCTGGCATCAAAAGTGGGAAAGTAATGTGATTGGTTTTCATAAAAATGAGGCCAATCCTTTATTGGTGAATCATTTTGCAGCGCTGACACTCGCGCAAGCTGACCGTGTGTTTGTGCCTTTGTGCGGTAAGACGCTTGATATTGCCTGGTTAATGCATCATGGTCATCGAGTGGTAGGGGTAGAGTTGAGCGAAATTGCAGTGAAACAGTTATTTGAGCAACTCAGCATAACGCCAACTATTAGCCAAAAAGCAGATTTTATTCATTACAGTGCTGACAATATTGATATTTTTGTGGGTGATGTTTTTCAGCTGACCAAAGCAATCTTGGGGGATGTGGATCTTGTGTATGATCGTGCAGCTTTTGTTGCTTTGCCATCAGAAATGCGGCAACGCTACAGTAAACAGTTAATCGCAATAACGGATAGTGCACCACAATTACTCATTACATTTGAATATGACCAGCGATTGCAAAATGGTCCGCCGTTTGCCATTACCAATCAAGAAATCAATCAGCATTATCAACAAGCGTATGATATTACTTTACTTGCGAGCGAAGAGGTCGAAGGTGGGTTGAAAGGACAATGTGCCGCTGTTGAGCATGTTTGGTTATTAAAAAAAGCGCTTAAAAAACGAGTGTTTGATGAGCAGTCTATTCATTTACCACCACGTGGACGTTGGAAAATAATGCTCCCAGTCTTTGTGTTGTTGGCGATTGGGTCTTTTCTCGCGTATCAATACAATGTCGATACGAAACTAGCAGCCAGTGGCGTTGTATTAGCTGGTTTTTATACGGGTTTAGTTGGCTGGCTACTTGGTGTTATTACCATGGTGCCAATTATTGGGCCATTACTGGTCAAAGTGTTGACCATGTCGTTTATTTGGTTACTTAATGCCGTTGGTTATTTGGTCGCTTATATTGCCATCAGACGCGGATATTCCAAGGATGTACTGACTTATCGCGGCATCACCATTGCATTAATTATTGGCTTGGTGATTGGCTATGTATTAGGTGGCTTATAATAGACACCTGATTCATTTTTACTCAATTTAATTAAAGAAACCAAACCATGTTGTTATCAATAGTCATGATTGTGATTGGCCTTGCCGTGTTGGTATGGAGTGCGGATATGTTTGTTGATGGCGCTGCTGCTGTCGCGCTTAACTTTGGTATGTCAACGCTGTTGGTTGGTATGGTGATTATTGGTTTTGGTACTTCTGCTCCAGAGATGACGGTTTCAGTTTTAGCCGCCATGCAGGGCAACCCAGGTTTGGCATTGGGTAATGCCTATGGTTCTAATATCACCAATATTGCATTAATTCTAGGTCTCACGGCCTTGGTTAGTCCTGTGTTAATGCGTTCTCAACTGCTTAAACGAGAATTGCCTATCCTTTTAGGCGTTACCTTGCTTGCTTTTTTTCATCTGCAAGACGGTCAAATTACACGTATAGAAGGATTGATAGAGTTGGCGGTTTTATTGGCCGTATTCACTTGGATGACCATGCAAAGCCGTCAAGAGTCCTCGCATGGAGACGAACTAGAAGTTGAGCTTAATCAAGAGCTTAAGCGTATTAAAACATCGAAAGCTTGGGTCATGCTCGTTGTAGGGTTAGTATTATTAGTTGTCAGTTCCCGTATGCTGGTGTGGGGAGCCGTTAATATTGCGCACGGCCTTGGCGTGAGTGATTTAATCATCGGATTAACCGTTGTTGCGATTGGCACATCATTACCCGAGCTTGCTTCTTCTATCGCTGCCGCCCGCAAAGGTGAACACGATTTAGCGGTTGGCAATGTCATCGGCTCCAACTTATTTAATACTTTAGCTGTTGTTGGTTTAGCGGGCGCTATTCATCCGATGCAAGTACCTGCCGAGGTGTTAACGCGTGATTGGGCTGTAATGCTAGGGTTAACCATTTTGTTATTTGCACTTGGCTATACACGCAAAGCATCTGGCGAAAAAACCATCAGTCGCTTAGGCGGTAGCCTTTTAATCGCCATTTATATTGGCTACACGCTGTATCTTATTGTTGGTGTGATGCAACTGTAAATTTGCTAAAGGTGCTAGAAATTAGCTAATCATCATTTTCTATCACCAAATTAGGAATATGATTAAATGCAATTCGCATCGGCGCATCTTTTAATGCTTCGTGCGCACCGCCTAAATAAACCGTGTTTTTGCCGTATTTCAAATTCAATTTATCTAATGCTTTATTGAGTTTTTCTTTTGTCGCAGCAGGTTTATCCGCAAATAAATCTTGCGCCACTTCACATGCGTTAACTAAGCCAGAGAAGTTAACGCCAATCGCAATCGGTGCATCCTGATGTCGGGGGTATTGTTTCCATAGTACTTCTAATGTGCTGGTTAGCGTTCTGGTATCGTCGGTTGCCGATAATTTGCTTTCAGCATAAAAACTAGCCTGTTCTCTAAATTTCACTTTAACGCTCACTTTCGTCGTGAGTAACGCATAACTGCGCATTCGCATGGCTGCTTTTTGCAATAAACGATGCAATACCGCTTTTGCACCTGTAATGTTGCGTTGTTCGGGCGGCAATACATGACTATGCCCCAAACTACTCCGCGCATTCTTCACATAATGCGGTTCTAATCCACGCAGCTTGTCATACATGCGCTGACCCTCAACACTGCCCCAAGCTGTGCGTAGTTGGTCTTTATTAGCGGCGTAAAGCGATTCAACTGTATCAATACCATAGTGAGTAAGCCTAGCTTCCATTTGACGACCAATACCGTTTAAATCTCGAGGTTTAAGGGCTAATAATCGCTCAGGAATTTCATGCTGTTCAATTACCACGCAACCGTCAGGCTTTTGCATGTTTGAGGCAACTTTAGAGATAAACGTATTCGGCCCAATGCCAATAGAACATTTGATATAAGGATATTGTTTATTAATTTCGCGTTTAATTTTGGCGGCTAGTTTAAGCGCATTTTCCTTCACTTGCTGGCTGCCAGTCAGTTTGCAAACCATCTCATCAATCGAGCGCACTTCTTCCACATGCGTGCAGCTTTCAACAATCGCAATCAGCTTGTGATGATGCTCAACATACAGTGGCGGCCTTGCTTCAACAAAGACAATGTCTTTACATAGCTTACGCGTATCTCGCACAATAGTGCCTGTTTTAATGCCAAATGCTTTTGCTTCATAGCTCGCCGCGATGCAGCAAGTCGTTTCTGCCATCACAGGCAACACACCAATTGGTTTGCCACGTAATTGTGGCTGTAATTGCTGCTCTACCGAGGCAAAGTAGGAATTAAAATCAACATATAGCGCGTTTAATGACATGGTTGTGTAAGGTTGTTTTTTGAATCATTCAGCAAATTGACTGTCATGATTTGCTGATAAGATAGACTAACGAATAAGCTTATTTTAAAGGTAAACCCAATATGAGTAACGAACAAATTGCGATTTTTGCAGGCGGTTGTTTTTGGTGTACAGAACCCGTTTTTAGCCAACTAAAAGGTGTGATTAAAGTCGAATCTGGCTACATTGGCGGTCATACCGAAAACCCAACTTATAAAACTATTTGCAATGGCGATACTGGTCATGCAGAAGGCATACGCATTACTTTTGATGCAGACTTAATCAGTTTTGAAACTTTGCTGGAAGTGTTTTTAGTGTCACACGATCCAACCACGCCGAATCGTCAAGGTAATGATATTGGCACACAATACCGCTCAGCCGTGTTTTGTCAAAATGATGCGCAAATGGAGCTAACTGTGAATATGATTAATACTTTCAATCAAGCAGGCATTTACGATGCACCTATCGTGACAGAAGTGAATGGCGCTAGCACCTTTTATCCTGCGGAAGATTATCACCAGTATTATTTTGCAAAGAACCCTGGCAATCCTTATTGCATGGCAGTTGCTGCGCCAAAGGCGGCTAAGATACGTGCAAAATATGCTGCTTTGATTAAGTAAAACTGCCCATTTTTCTATGATGATACTTACGTCATTCCGACGAAGTGGTTTAAGCAGGCAATCTGCAAAGCAGATGCTCGCAAAGTCGGAATCCAGCGATTTTGATTTAACTTTTTCAGTTTTCACTTTTTAACATGCAACCCTGCGTCTATATCCTTGCTAGCAAACGTAACGGTACGCTCTATATTGGTGTCACCTCAGATTTAGTAAAACGGATATGGGAGCATAAATCCGATTTCATCGAAGGCTTTACCAAAAAATACACAGTGCATAATTTAGTCTGGTACGAAACACATGACACCATGGAAAATGCAATCAACCGTGAAAAACAACTTAAAGAATGGAAACGTCAGTGGAAGATAGCGCTAATTGAAAAATCCAACCCATATTGGAACGACTTATATGCGAGTATTGTTTAAATGGTTTTGTTTATCATTCCAGTTTTCACGTCATTCCGACGAATGTCGGAATCCAGTGTCTTTAACATTAAGATATAAATCAACGACGCTGGGTACCGACTTTTGTCGGTACGACGAAGACTGGAATGACAGTGGGAATCGGAATGATGGCTTGCGTTGATAAAACGATAAAAGATTAATCAACTTCAAGATTGCTATATAAAGGCGTTGATAAATAACGCTCACCAAAAGAGGGAATAATCACCACGATTAACTTGCCTTTGTTTTCAGGGCGTTTGGCTACTTCCATTGCCGCCCACACAGCAGCGCCAGATGAGATGCCAACTAACAAGCCATCTTCGCTCGCCATACGGCGTGCAATCGTCATCGCATCATCATTTTTTACCCGAACCACTTCATCATAAATCTTGGTATTTAAAATCGCAGGAATAAAACCAGCGCCAATACCTTGCAGCGGATGAGGGCCTTTTTCACCACCAGACAATACAGCGCTAGCATCAGGCTCAACCGCAACAATTTGAATATCTGGATTATGCGCTTTTAATGCTTCCCCCACGCCAGTAATCGTGCCGCCAGTGCCAACGCCAGATACAAACATATCTACACGCCCATCGGTATCGCGCCAAATCTCTTCTGCTGTTGTTTTACGGTGAATCTCAGGATTAGCAGGGTTATCAAACTGATTTGCCACCACATAACGGCTATCGTTAGCAGCTAGTTCTTCCGCTTTGCCAATGGCGCCTTTCATCCCTTCAGCGCCCGGCGTTAAAATCAATTCAGCCCCATAGGCTTTTAACAACAAACGCCGCTCACGGCTCATGGTTTCAGGCATCACAAACGCACTCTTAATACCACGCGCCGCACATACCATGGCTAAACCAATACCCGTATTACCGCTAGTCGCTTCAATTACAGTCGTATCGTTTTTAATCTTACCCGCTGCTTCCAACGCATCGATCATCGCCACCGCAATACGGTCTTTGACACTATGCGCCGCATTAAAATATTCCAACTTGCATACAATGGTCGCATCAATACCAGCAGCTACGCGGTTAAGTTTAACGAGAGGGGTGTTGCCGACTAGTTCGGCAGTGTTGTTGGCGATTCTCATAATTAAATCCTTATCCTGTATGGGTCTAAAGATAGTCTTATTCTTTTGGCAACGTAAATGAAATTATTGTTTCATTTGGGTAAATATTATTCATGCTAGTTTTGATTTTTTTGGAAAGTTCCT
>JAHZMC010000010.1 GCA_022599515.1 Betaproteobacteria bacterium | reverse complement strand
GAATAAATTCAATGCACGCAAGGCTGCATTTAAGTGATGAACCAAACCAATATTAGCGGCTTCGTACAAACTAGAACCTGCTGGCAACAACCCAGCCTCTTCTAAATAAGTCTCAGCATGCTCATGGCCAGCTTCAGAAAAATTAACTGACTGCCCTTTTTCATCTACCCAAAAATCGCCAGCACCTTCTTCGGTTTCTTGCTTAACTAACCTTTTAGCAACGGCATTAATTTGAATATATGAATCAACATCACTTTCCGCCTGGCCTGAAATAATCAATGGCGTACGCGCCTCGTCAATTAGAATTGAATCGACCTCATCGACTAAGGCATAGCTTAAAGTGCGTTGCGAGCGTTGCGCTGCGCTAAAGACCATATTGTCACGGAGATAGTCAAAACCAAATTCATTATTCGTGCCGTAAGTAATATCAGCCGCGTAAGCCGCTTGCTTAGCTTCAGCTTTCATTTGCGATAAATTAATGCCAACCGTCAAACCCAAGAAGTTATAGAGCTTGCCCATCCACTCAGCATCACGTTTAGCTAAGTAGTCGTTGACAGTGACTACATGCACACCTTTGCCAGTTAATGCATTCAAGTAAACTGGCAAGGTAGCTACTAAGGTTTTACCTTCGCCCGTACGCATTTCAGCAATTTTGCCCGCGTTTAATACCATGCCGCCAATCAACTGCACATCGAAATGACGCATCCCTAAGGCACGCACGCTACCTTCACGCACGACAGCAAAAGCCTCTGGCAACAATTGATCTAATGATTCACCATTGCTATAACGTTGTTTAAACTCTGCTGTTTTGGCACGTAATGCCTCATCAGACAAGCCTTGCAAACTGGGCTCTAATTCACCGATTTTTTTAGCAATTTGGGTATAGTTTTTGACCAGCCTATCGTTACGACTACCGACTATTTTTTTGAACATCTTAGATAACATGAAATGACACCGATTTTCCGAACAAGCGGAAACCTCAAAAGTTAGATTAGAATTTAGTTAAATTGGGGATAATAATGGTTAATTCAAGCACAATCAAAACTAATTTTAATTACTGCTTAGATATTTTCTTGGGTCTAGTGGACTACCATTTAAGCGAATTTCATAATGCAGATGTGGTCCTGTAGAACGTCCAGTACTGCCAACTAAGGCGATAACCTGCCCCTTAACGACACGATCACCACTCTTTACAAGCAACTTTGAAGCATGGGCGTAGCGTGTTTCTAATCCTGCACCATGATTCAGCTTCACCAAATTACCATACGCGGGAGTGTGTACTGCTGCTGTAACAATACCATCACCAGCCGCCCTGATTTTAGTGCCAGTAGCAGCCGTAAAATCCAACCCTTCATGAAACGCTCTGTTACCATTAAATGGGTCAATTCGCCAACCGTAACTGGAAGAACGATAAGCAACACTAACAGGCTTGGAATTTGGCAGCATGTCTTTTAGCACGCTACTTTGCAACACATCTGCCTCAACATAGTTCATATACTCATCACGATTACCAACCGCAGATGCCAACTCTGCAATAGCTGCCCGTAAATCAGGTTCAGTCATTGGCGTTGCATTCACTAATGGCCCACCAACACCAGGAGTCACTAATCCATCAACTGCGGTAAGATCAATCTCTTTAGCTTTTTCTGCTACTTTCTTATCCGTTTCAATACCTGCCAACTTCACCAATCGCTTATTTTGCGCATCTAGTCGCATAATACGTGCTTGCAATTCACCAATTTGTTTAGCATATGCATCTAAATGCATTTGAGAAGAACTGATGGATTTTTCAAACTGAGCGGGAGACATGACTTTTACAACTTGACGCTTGATATTGCTTTTTTCTGAAATAACAACAGCAGTCATCAAGCTAGCCACTATAAAAAAACCGATTAACAGTACGGCAACATGCAAACCTGACAAACTTCTCGGTTTGGTCATATTGTTAGAAACTAGGATAATATTCATCGTATATTAATTCGATATTCTTTAAAATAAACGCATGCAAAAAATTAATGCATTACTTAATAAAAATAAAAGCGAATCTGGCAACCATTTTAATCGATTGGTTGCACAAACAGATGCACACCTTAGTCTTCAACAATTTTGGCAGGCGATAGCACCGATTGCCATTAGCCAATCTAGCTTTGCCAGTAGCTTAAAGGACGGACTACTGACCATTCACGCGCACAATAGTGGCGTCGCCACAAAAATCAAGTTAACTAGCGCTAGCTTATTGACTCAATTACAAAATTTACAACAAGAAGACCCGCTTTATAAGCTGTGTAAAGTTACTGCAATTAAGGTAAAATTGCAAGTAAAATCTGAACAAAAGCGCCTAAAACCAACGCCTCGCACGATATCTAGTGGCGCAGCAACCACACTAAGAAAACTCGCGCTAGAGCTTGGCGATTCAACACTTGCCGAAAAACTAAATAAATTAGCAGACAATGCTTAGACACTACCATCCATATTTAAAATACAGACTTACCATCATAATCCATTTAATTAATTGATTTAATTGGAATTTTCATATGAAACACATTTGCATTCATGGGTATTGTTCCAATGTCTTATTAATGCCATAATGCCTCAGCTGTTACAAATCATTTACATCTTTGTAATCGCGGTTGCACCAATCAAGTTACCAAAATAATTATAGTTAAGATGCATTAAAAAATTAGGAGAAGTTATGTCAATTGCAATCATAATCGCCATAGCTGCCGCAGTTTTAGCAGTGCTATATGGTTTAGTCATGAGTAAATGGATTTCTGGTCTTCCCGCAGGCAACGCTCGCATGCAGGAAATTGCAGGTGCGATTCAACAAGGTGCAGCCGCTTATCTGGCCCGCCAATACAAAACCATTGCGATGGTTGGTGTTGTATTAACCATCGCAATTGCTTTCTTATTAGATGTAACAACGGCAGTTGGCTTTGTAATCGGCGCAGTTTTATCTGGCGCATGCGGCTTTATTGGTATGAATGTTTCTGTTAAAGCGAATGTACGTACAGCACAAGCTGCGACCAACGGTATCGTGCCCGCAATGGATGTCGCGTTCAAGGGCGGCGCTATTACTGGCATGCTAGTGGTTGGTTTAGGATTATTAGGCGTTGCTGGTTTTTATTGGTATTTAGGTGCAGAGAATGCTGATAATCTGAATCCATTAATTGGCTTAGCATTTGGCTCTTCACTTATCTCTATTTTTGCGCGTTTAGGCGGTGGCATCTTTACCAAAGGTGCTGATGTTGGGGCTGACTTGGTTGGTAAAGTTGAAGCAGGTATTCCAGAGGATGATCCACGCAACCCCGCTGTGATTGCGGATAATGTGGGTGATAATGTTGGCGACTGCGCGGGGATGGCGGCTGATTTATTCGAAACCTATGCTGTTACGCTGATTGCAACCATGGTGTTGGGTGGCTTAATGGTACATAACAGCGGCTCAAATGGGGTCTTGTTTCCACTCATGTTAGGCGCGGTTTCTATCGTCGCTTCTATTATTGGTTGTTTCTTTGTAAAAGCAAAACCAACCATGAAGAACGTGATGCCTGCGCTGTATAAAGGCTTAACTGTTGCTGGCGTGTTATCGCTTATCGCGTTTTATTTTGTCACCATGCAAATGTTTCCAGATGGCATTATGATTGATACAAAAACTGTATCTGCCAATGCCTTATTTGGCTCGTGTGCAGTTGGGTTGGTATTAACAGGTCTATTAGTTTGGATTACCGAGTACTACACAGGTACAGAGTACGCGCCAGTTAGACATGTTGCACAAGCTTCAACCACAGGTCATGCAACCAACATTATTGCAGGGATTGGTATTTCAATGAAATCAACTGCTTGGCCTGTTCTTTCTGTCTGTTTAGCCATTTGGACATCCTTCTATTTAGGCGGTTTATATGGCGTTGCAATTGCGGCTACCTCTATGTTAAGTATGGCAGGCATTGTGGTTGCATTAGATGCTTATGGTCCAATTACAGATAATGCAGGAGGTATTGCTGAAATGGCAGAACTGCCAAGTAGTGTGCGCGATGTAACAGATCCATTGGACGCCGTTGGCAATACAACAAAAGCAGTGACCAAAGGCTATGCGATTGGCTCTGCTGGATTAGCGGCATTGGTTTTATTTGCAGACTATACGCACAAACTAGAATCTGCAGGCATTGTGGCAAACTTTGATTTAAGCGATCCGATGGTGATTATCGGCCTATTCATTGGCGGCTTAATTCCTTTCTTATTTGCGGCGATGGCAATGGAAGCGGTTGGTCGTGCTGCAGGCGCAGTTGTTGAAGAAGTGCGCCGTCAGTTCCGCGACATCAAAGGCATTATGGAAGGCACTGGTAAGCCAGAGTATGGCAAAGCGGTCGATTTGCTAACAACAGCTGCGATTAAAGAAATGATGTTGCCTTCATTACTGCCTGTTGCTGTACCGATTGCAGTTGGCTTGATATTAGGTCCTGTTGCACTTGGTGGCTTACTAATGGGCACGATTATCACAGGCTTATTTGTAGCTATTTCTATGTGTACAGGCGGCGGCGCTTGGGATAATGCGAAGAAATATATCGAAGATGGCAATCATGGTGGAAAAGGTTCTGAGGCACACAAAGCCGCAGTCACTGGCGACACTGTAGGCGATCCATACAAAGATACCGCCGGGCCTGCGATTAACCCACTGATTAAGATTATTAATATCGTGGCCTTATTAATTGTGCCATTGCTAGGCACACCTTTGTTAGGCTAAATTAATATTTTTGTCTAGTTTAAAACCAGCGACTAGTCGCTGGTTTTTTATCGCTTTTTCAATCAATATCAAGCGCTGGCAACAGGTCTTCTAGAAAAAATGCAGATAGCTCAGAACGTCCAGCCAAACCGGATTTACGATAAACCACGCGCGCCTGATCTCGAATCGTCCGCTCACTAGTTGCTCTAACATCCGCAATTTCTTGATGGCTTAATCCTTTCAACATTAGCATCCCTACTTCCATTTCAGCCTGCGTCATATTCCAAATATGAAATTGTTTTAGAATCTGTTTTGACAGTCCTGCAACCAACTCTCTGTTCGCTTCGCGCCATTGCTGCGCTTGCTGATTAGCGGCATATACATTTTGTTCCAGTAAATTAATTGTTAATTGCGTTGCTTGATAATAAAACCATCCAAAATAGACAATCCCTGTAAGTGAGAGAAGCAGTATGCCCACCTCGATAACAATATGACGCCAAGCAATACCCACTTGATAGTCACCTAAAATATCAGCAATAATCAATGTAAAAACTAGTCCACAAATGGCAATTGCCCATTGGCTTAGCTGTTTACGCTCATCTTGTTGCTTTGTTTTCTTCATATGTGCAATACCTTATGTCATTTGGCGGATGTCTGATTAGCCAGTTTATCCCAAAATAACCTTATCGAATGCAATTGCATTTAATTTTGAATCACTACCTTACAAAAGGAGAGAAGCATGACTAAAATGAAAACGATAGCCGTATGGGACCACTTATATCGTGAATCACCACTAGTTGACTAGACGTCCTTTAGCCGTTGCTGCACAGCACAAAATAGCTAAATATTAGAATTAATCAATTACAGCATAGCGCATAAAGTCAGCGAGGCTGATAGAAAACGCTGGAAAGGATAGATGAAACTTTCATTAACATCACGCTATTGCTTGTAATTTTGCATATTGGTGGCATTATGATGCCCAGCATAGTTGATAAAGAGAAATTGGTTAAAGCCATATTCACAGGCAAAAAAGAGATTGATGACCACTTTCAATACTCTTGGATATCTAACAAAAAAATAGGACATTGATTGAAACATACAACTGAACATCAACATCGCTCTCAACATTCCAATTGGTTACGCGCAGCTGTATTGGGCGCGAATGACGGCATCATTTCAACTGCCAGCCTGCTGATTGGCGTAGCGGCCGCTAATGCAGCACATGAGACCATCCTTTTATCAGGCGTTGCTGGCCTTATCGCGGGCGCTTTGTCGATGGCTGCGGGTGAATATGTGTCGGTTAGCTCGCAAGCCGATGTTGAGGCTGCTGATTTAACCATTGAACGTCATGCCTTAGCGACTAATCATGCCAGTGAGCTAGATGAGCTTACCCATATTTATATTGAGCGTGGCTTAACAGCCGAACTAGCACATCAGGTCGCAGACCAATTAATGAAACATGACGCACTAGGCGCTCACGCGCGTGATGAACTTGGCTTTACAGAGGCCAATAGTGCGAAACCATTACAAGCGGCGTTTACTTCTGGCATCGCTTTTACAGCAGGCGCAGCACTACCACTCACCTTCACTATCTTTGCCACGCCAGATAAAATAATAGTAACGCTCAGCATCGCAACCTTATTCTCTCTAGCGCTACTTGGTGCTTTATCCGCTAAAGTAGGTGGTGCGAATGTCGTCATTGGCATTGCTAGAGTTACCTTTTGGGGAAGCTTAGCAATGTTAGCGACTGCCATGATAGGCAATTTATTTGGCGTAATAACGGGCTAAATAAGGGCAACAAAAAAGCGCGGTTAACCGCGCTTTTTTACATTCAGACTATTTTAGAATGCTGGTTTTACTTTTGCCGAGTTATAACGATCAACACCATCCATAATTTCTTTATGGGCAGCATCAATATCTTCCCAACCTAAAATCTTCACCCATTTACCTTTGTCTAAATCTTTGTAATGTTCAAAGAAGTGAGCAATCATTTCTAAACGCCAAGGTGAAACATCTTTATATGATTTTTGGAAAGCATATAGCGGGCACACTTTTTCAATTGGCACCGCCAATACTTTTGCATCATCGCCAGCTTCGTCTTGCATATTCAACATACCAAGCGCACGACAGCGCACAACAACACCTGGCAATAATGGCACTGGTGTGACTACTAAAATATCAACAGGATCGCCATCGCCACCTAAGGTGTGCGGAATATAGCCGTAGTTACATGGGTATTGCATCGACGTACCCATAAAACGGTCAACAAACAGTGAGCCGCTATCTTTATCAACTTCGTATTTAACTGGATCACCATTGGCTGGGATTTCAATGATGACATTAAAATCGTTAGGTAAATCCTTACCTGAAGGCACTAAATTCAATGACATGTCATAACTTCCAATATTTTTGAATCGCGGATTATAACAAGAGCTTGTTAAAAAAGTGTGTCGAACAGCATTAATTTATTTGTTGGCGACAGCTAGCGATGATTGAAGCAGGCGTCAGTCTAAGCGCAATATAGACTAATAGTGGGATAATCACCACATCATCTAACTGTCCCAATACAGGAATAAAATCGGGTATTAAATCAAAGGGTAATAATAAATAGCCTATCGCCAAACCCAAACACATTTTTGCCAACCAAGGGGTATCTGGATGTTTAGCGACCAATCGATAGACGTCAAACTCTTGCTTTAGCTGCTTTGCAAGACTTTTAAATCGCTCAAACATTAACAGTATTAACTCAGCGTTTTACCTGTTAATTTTGTATACACCTCAGCGTATTTTTCACTGGTTTTCTGCGCAACCTCAGCAGGCAATACTGGCGCTGGTGGCGTCTTGTTCCAGCCACTCGTTTCTAACCAATCACGCACATATTGTTTATCATAGCTTGGTGGATTGTTACCAACCTGATAGCTTTCAAGCGGCCAAAAACGGGATGAGTCTGGTGTTAGCACTTCATCCATTACATGTAATACACCTTGCGCATCTAAACCAAATTCAAACTTGGTGTCAGCAATAATAATGCCTTTACTTAAGGCATATTCTGCCGCTTGCGAGTATAGCTCAATCGCGACTTTCGCTACTTTCTCGGTCATTTCTTGGCCAATTAATGCTTCCACTTGATCGATACTGATATTTTCATCGTGATCACAAATAGCTGCTTTGCTAGACGGTGTAAATAATGGCTGCGGTAACTTGTCCGCTAGTTTTAATCCCGCCGGCAATGGAATCTCACACACGGTTCCTTTTGCTTGATACTCTTTCCAGCCACTACCAACCAAATAGCCGCGCACAATGGCTTCTATTGGCAATGGTTTTAATTTTTTCACCACAACAGCACGCTCACCCAATTGCGCCAGCTCTTGCGGGTCGCTCACCACTGAACTTGGGGCAATGCCAGTCAAATGATTCGGCACAATATGACCCAACTTCTCAAACCAAAAGTTAGCCATTTGCGTCAACATTGCACCCTTATTGTCAATGCCTGTTGGCAAAATAACATCAAATGCTGATAAACGGTCGGAGCTGACCATGAGCAAATGATTGGCATCAATATCATAGATATCGCGCACTTTGCCTTGGTGAAGCAATTTTAAACTAGCAATATTGGTTTTGAGTAATGGAGGGTTAGTCATGTTGAACTATCATTAAATAATCATCTCATTATAATCTGATGACGTTGAGTTGTCTTGCCAATCAGATGAAAAACTAGCTTGCTGTGCTTTGACCTATTTCTACAACTTTCATCGTATTGGTTCCGCCTGGGTGACCAATGGGTTCGCCAAAGGTGAAGATGACTCTATCACCATGCTCAACCACTTTCTCTTTTAGCAAGACTTCTTCCATTTCGTGCAAAATCTCATCTCGATTTTTGCCTTCTTGCTCAATTGGGAAAGGAAATACACTGCGATATAGCGTTAGTTTACGACGCGCGACACGGTCAGGCGATAGCGCATAAATTAATGCCATATTGTCTTTTTGCGCCAACCAATGTGCCGTATTGCCAGACTGCGTTAAGGTTGCGATTGCTTTGACTTTAAGCCGTTGTGCAATATAAATGGTTGCCATGGCAATGGATTCATCCGACGCATTAAATTCATTGCGACTGATTCTAGAGTCGAACCGCGTGAAATATTCTTTTTCCGCCGCGACTGCAACACGATGCACGGCTTGAACCGTCTCTAACGGATATTGCCCCGCAGCGGTTTCTGCCGACAACATCACCGCATCGGTGCCATCTAAAATTGCATTCGCCACATCCGACACTTCTGCTCGGGTTGGAATCGGGTTATAAATCATGGATTCCATCATTTGTGTCGCTGTTATTACGGGCTTGTGATGGATGCGAGCCATATTGATTAACCGTTTTTGCAAACCAGGCACAGCTGCATCACCAACCTCAACGCCTAAATCACCGCGTGCGACCATAATGGCATCGGATGCCAAAATAATTTCCTCTGCCGCATCAATCGCTTCTGCACGTTCAATTTTAGCGATAATGCCAGCGTTACCACCAGCCTCTAAAACTAGCTTACGCGCCAAATGAATATCTGCAGCTTCTCGCGGAAACGAAATCGCCACATAATCGGCTTCTAATGCAACCGCAGTTTTAATATCTTGCTTGTCTTTTTCCGTCAACGCTTCGGCACTTAAACCACCGCCTTGTTTATTAATGCCTTTATTATTCGACAGCACGCCGCCAGATAACACGACACAATAAATTTTACTGCTAAGAACACGGTCTACCTGCATGGTGATACGCCCGTCATCTAGCAATAATATGGTGCCTTCTTCAACCTCATTAGGCAGCTCTTTGTAATCTAAGCCAACGTGATCTTGGTCGCCGAGGACGCAGTTAGCATCAAGCATGAAAACATCACCCGTTTTTAAGGTAATTTTGCCTGTTGCAAACTTGCCGATTCTAATTTTTGGGCCTTGCAAATCACATAAAACACCAATCGGCCGATTCAATTTAAGCGCAATACTGCGCACAATATTCGCTCTAGCAATATGCTCCTCAGCTGTGCCATGAGAAAAATTTAGCCGCACCACATTAACACCCGCGCTAATTAAACGTGAGAGCATCTCTTCACTGGAGGAGGAAGGTCCTAAGGTTGCAACTATTTTGGTTCTGCGTATGGTCAAAAAATTGCTCTACTTTAAATTAATAAATCATTATACAGTCTCGGCAAAAGCCAATTCTTCAAGATGCAGATATTCCATAACTGATTTGTATTTAAACAAATGTTGCGTTAATCGAATTAAATTACAGGTATAGCCATATTCATTATCATACCAAGCCACTACTTTAACAAATGTCGGGTCTAACATAATGCCTGCACCTGCATCAAAAATACTGGCTGCTGGATCGCCACGGAAGTCGGTGGAGACGACACTGTCTTGCGTATACGCTAATACATTTTTTAATCGTCCAAAAGCAGCGACACGCATGACTTCACAAATTTCTTCGTAGCTTGTTTCTTGATTGAGCTCTACCGTTAAATCAACAACCGAGACATCCGCGCTAGGAACGCGCATCGACATCCCCGTTAGTTTTTTGTTAAGTGACGGAATCACTTTGCCAACCGCTTTTGCTGCCCCAGTGCTAGAAGGAATAATATTCTCAAACACGCCGCGCCCACCGCGCCAGTCTTTTTTCGAAACACCATCGACTGTTTGTTGTGAAGCCGTTGCCGCATGAATCGTGGTCATTAAACCACGTTTAATGCCAAATGCATCATTGAGTACTTTAGCAATTGGCGCCAAAGCGTTGGTGGTACAAGAAGCCGCCGAGACAATCGCTTCACCTAGATAATCCAAGTGATTAACACCATAAACAAACATCGGCGTATCGTCCTTACCTGGCGCTGATTGCACTACCTTTTTGGCACCACTATCAATATGTGCTTGGCAGCTTTCTTGGGTTAAAAACACGCCAGTACATTCGGCCACCACATCCACTTTTGATGCAGTCCAATCGATATTGGCAGGATCTTTTTCTGATGAAATCAGAATTTTCCGACCATCGACGATTAAATAATCACCTTCTATTCTTGCATCAAAGTTTAGCCGCCCATGCACTGAATCATATTTCAGCATATAAAGCATATAGTCTGGCTCTTCCAAACCATTAATCGCAACCACCTGCACATCAGCAAACAATGGT
>JAHZMC010000009.1 GCA_022599515.1 Betaproteobacteria bacterium | reverse complement strand
TCGAACCCCTGTCGCCTCCGTGAAAGGGAGGTGTCCTAGGCCTCTAGACGATGGGGACCTAAGAATTTTTACTACTGCTTTACAACGCAGAGTATTTTACTACATGTTGCTTAAATTTCTAAGCAATTTTGCTAAGTTTTTCACTCAATATTGCAGTGTTTTGGTGGAGGTAAGCGGGATCGAACCGCTGACCCCTTGAATGCCATCCAAGTGCTCTCCCAGCTGAGCTATACCCCCGATTACTACAACCAAATACTAAAACTCGGCGCCCTTTAAATTGGCGTCAATTCAAAGAAGGCGCAATATTAAAGACGGGCGCGGTGCTTGTCAATGCTTTTCTAATAATCTTTACAGATTTATTCGCTTAACCACGAATATTTGAATTGGATTCGAATTGGGTTAAATCAACGCGTGCTTGTGGCTGCCAGCCTGCTTTGCGATGTTCTGCCACGACATTGGTGAACACGCCACCACGTACATAAAATTTAGAGGTAATCCGCATAAACTTAGGCTGTGTTGAGGCCACTAGGTCATCTAGGATGCTATTGGTTACTGCTTCATGGAAGCAACCTTCATCACGGAATGACCACATATAAAGTTTTAAGCTTTTTAGCTCTACGCAAAGTTGGTCAGGAATGTAGTCAATATAAATAACTGCAAAGTCTGGTTGGCCAGTTTTTGGGCACAAGCAGGTAAATTCTGGTATTTCCATATGAATATGAAAATCACGGTTTTGATTTGGATTTGGAAAGGTTTCCAATTCTTTGGTAGGTTGTGCTGTTGGCTTGCCGCCTAATGTTTGAGTGTTCATCATGTTGTATCGATTAAAATGCAGATTTTGCCTGTAAAAACCGTTATTATAACGCTTAAAATTAAATCCTAATTCTGAATATTCAATTTGCGTTTAACTCATTTAAAAATGGCTGGCTTTAAGTCCTTTGTGGATCCGACAACGGTTCACTTACATGGGCAGCGTGTTGGCGTTGTTGGACCAAATGGTTGCGGTAAATCTAACGTGATGGAGTCTGTACGCTGGGTGTTAGGTGAGTCGTCTGCTAAAGAAATGCGCGCGGATGCCATGGACGCGGTCATTTTTAATGGGTCCTCTAATCGCAAGCCAATTTCACGCGCCAGTGTTGAATTAATCTTTGATAACAGTCTTGGTGGCGCCAGTGGTGAATGGAGCCAATACGCTGAGATTTCTGTTAAACGCGTTATTGAACGTCAAAAAGGCTCAACTTACTATATTAATAATACCGCTGTGCGTCGTCGTGATGTGGCGGATTTATTCTTAGGCACTGGGCTTGGCGGTCGCGCTTATGCGATTATTGGTCAAAATACGATTTCACGGATTGTTGAAGCTAAACCAGAGGAGTTGCGTATTTTCCTCGAAGAAGCGGCTGGGATTAGTAAATATAAAGATAGACGCCGAGAAACTGAATTACGCTTGCGCGATACCCGAGAAAACTTAACGCGAGTAGAAGATATTTGCCGTGAATTGCAAAAGCAAATCACTAAACTGCAATCGCAAGCTGTTGTCACGCAGAAATACCACGCGATGCAGGAATCGCTTAAATTGGCAGAAGGTCAGTACTGGCTACTAAAAAAGCGTGATGCCAGCCAAGCGTGGGAAAAAGCAAAAGCAACCGTTGAAAAGTTGGTGATTCAATTAGAGGCACAAACTGCAGAGCTGCGTAAAAGCGAGACGGGCTTAGAAACAAGTCGCCAAGCTTTTTATAATGCAGGAGAGGCGATTAACAAGGCGCAGGCAGCCTATTATGAAGCCAATGCAGAGGTCGCCAACTTGGAGAACCAAGTTAAACAGAATGCAGAAGCTCGTGATCGCATGACCTTGCAGTTGCAGCAATTGGATGAGTCTCTTGCGCGTAATGCCAAAACCAAAGCAGAATCGAATGATAAGTTAGCCCAATTGAATATTGCGTTAACAGCATCTAATGAGAAAGAGCAGGCTGCGCGCAAAGCCTTGGATGAGTTAAAAAGTAAATTACCACAACTGCAAACGGATTATCGAACCGCAGTCGATAAAATGCAGGCTAGTGCACAAGCTTTGCTAACGGCTAATCAACGCATCCAAATTGATAGTAATAATATTCAACATTTGAATCAAACGATTCAAGAGAGTGTTAACCAAATTGAACGGTTTGAAACGGCACTTAAACAGTTAGATATACCTGATAAGGACGGGATAGGCGCAGCACAACAGGCGCTGGCAGAAGCACAGCAAGCGATTGCCAATATTGAGCAAAGCATTCAAAAGTTACGCAGCACTGAAAGCGAAGTGCAGGCAAAAATTGTCCAATTACGTGAGCAGCAACAACAAGCGCAGCGCGTGTTTGGTCAAGCAGAAGCAGAAGTACATTCTTTGGAAAAAATTCAACAATCGCTTAATGCTGAAAGCGGATTGGCAAACTGGTTAAGTAGCCAAGGGTTGCAAAATAATGCGCGTTTGTGGGAAAAAGTGAAGATTGATGATGCTTGGAGTCTCGCAATAGAAGCTGTTTTAGGTGAGCGTTTAAATGCATTATTGGCTGAATCACCAGTGAATAATCGACCACCAAGTGCTTTGGTGGTTGGGTTTTCTGGTCGCGCCTCTCAAACTGCACAGACAAACTCAAGTTATACGCCTTTAATCAGCATGGTTAAAGACTGTTCGTCAGAATTTCAAACGCTACTGAATGATTGGTTGGCAAACGTTTATCTGCTGGCTGATGATGTGGATGGCGTTAAAGCGAGTGCTACACTCGCGCCAGGCGAAAAGCTGGTGAATCAACAAGGCGATGTTTTTAGCCTTGGTGGCGTTATTTATCACGGTAAAAATACCAATTTACATGGTGTGATTGAGCGTCAGCAACGGCTTGCTGATTTGAAAAAATCATTACCAAGTTTGCAACAAGCGGTAACACAGACGGTTAATCAGCTAAAAGAAACGGAAGCTGAGTTGTCGCAGAATAGGGTGTTGCAACAACAAGAAAGTAGTCAGCTTAAATTGGCGATGCAAACGTTACATCAGCACCAATTAGAAATTTCTAAATTGGAGCAGTTACGCGAGTCAACCATTGCGCGTGAGAAGAGCTTGAAAGCTGATATCGAAGCGGTAAAAACACGTTATGAGCAACAGTTAAGCAATATAAAGTTGAAGCAAGCAGACTTGCAAGAGGTTTCAGCAGGTATTCATCAGCTTGAAACGACAAAAACTACTGATGAAAGTGCTAGACAGCAAGCTGAGCAGGCATTCAACGCATTACGTGATGCAATCACTGATGCTGAGAAAGTACATCAACAGCTTAGTTTTGATATTAAAATAATTAATAATAATATCAATGAATTAAATAATAAAATTAATGTAATAAATGAAGAAGAAAAAGCTTTTTCTTTACGTAAGGCTGAGGCAGAGCAAGCGTTGAATATTACGCCAATGGAAACGCTTAAAGCTAACTTATCGCAAGCGGTAAGTACAAAGCAAACGCGAGAACTGGCGTTGTCGGAAGCAAGAAACCATTTGGAGGCGCAAGAAGCTGAGCTAAAGGATTTAGAGCGCTTGCGTATGCAAAATGAACAGCAGTTGAATCCGATTCGAGATCAGTTGGAGCAGGGACGTTTAAGCGAGCAGGAAGCAAGGTTATATTTTGAGCAATGCCAATCAGGCTTGCAAGAAAACGGCATGGATGAAACAACACTCATGCAAGGATTGAGTGAGCAGGCAAAAGCGAGCGAGTATGCCGATAAAACCAGTCAATTGCAGCGTGATATTGACCGTTTGGGCCCTGTCAATTTGGCGGCAATACAAGAGTTGGATAGCGAATCGGAAAGAAAAACGTATCTGGACAGCCAAATGCAAGATTTGATTGAGGCGAGTAAAACCTTAGAAAGTGCGATTAATAAAATTGATCGGGAAACCCGTGATAAATTGTTAACGACTTTTAATGAAGCGAATCGACATTTTGGCGAGCTATTTTCTACCTTATTTGGTGGTGGTCAGGCTAAGTTGGAGTTGCTTGGTGAAGAGATATTAGATACTGGTTTGCAAGTATTTGCGCAGCCGCCAGGTAAAAAGAATACGACGATTCAATTATTATCAGGTGGTGAAAAAGCACTGACGGCTTTGGCTTTGGTTTTTGCTTTGTTTAGACTCAATCCAGCGCCATTTTGTTTAATGGATGAAGTGGATGCGCCGCTAGATGATAGCAATACAGAACGTTTTTGCGCGATGGTGAAAAAAATGTCAGAAAGAACACAATTCTTGTTTGTTAGTCATAATAAAATCACAATGGAAATTGCTCAGCAATTGATTGGTGTTACCATGCAGGAATCAGGTGTTTCACGCGTTGTCGATGTTGATATTGATGCGGCTATACAAATGCAAACGGCTTAATCATTAATCATATTGTTTAACTATTTAAAATAAATTCGAAGTAAAATTAGAAAATGTCAGACTTACAAATTGCACTTATTGTCCTTGGAATCATTATTATTGTTGCCGTTATTATTTATAACGGACGACAAGAAAAAAAGCTACGCACCAAGATTAGTAATGATTTTATCGTTCCTAAAAAAGATGTATTAGTCGATGATGCTTATGTAGATACAGAGGCTTTGCAAGCTCAAACTTTTAATCATACTGCGAAAGCAAAGGTTGCAGAGGAACTAAAGCCTACAGTAGACAATGAAGCTGTAAGCATCGTTGAATCGCCAGAAAGCATTGAAACTGCAGAAGTGAATGAAAAGGTGGATGAAATTGCTGCTGAAGTAACGACTAAGGAAACAGTTCAAGGCGAAGTGAGCATGGTTGAAAAACCTGCTGCAGAAAGAGACGTTGCATCGCCACTCGATATGACGGATACGGCCTCGTTGCCAAAAGAGGTGCATGCAGAAGTTGATTTAATTGCATTAATCACTGCTACAAAACCGATGAGTGCCCAAGCATTGCTCTCGATGAAGCAAGAAATATTAAAAGATCTTGGTGCGTTGACCATGTTGCACGGTGCAGATTTAGGGAATAATTGGCATCGCATTGATGACACCAGCGATCAGAATCAGTCGTTTAAAAAAGTGGTTTGCAGTCTTCAGCTTGCCGACCGAAGGGGGCCAGTTTCTAAAGCAGTCATTAATAAATTCCAATTTGCAATGGAAGCAATTGGGGTTGAATTTGAAGCTTATGTTGATTGGCAAGAGGCGGGCGATGCGGCACAACGCGCTATTGATTTAGATGCGTTTTGTATGAAGGTTGACCAATTGGTGAGTTTGCATTTGATACAAGGCAAAACACCGATTCATGGCACTAAATTCAAAGGCTTAGCCGAAGCCAATGATATGCAATTAAATAATGGTAAGTTTTATTGTTTTGATGATAAAGGCAAAGGCCCAGTTCTCTTTACATTGATTAATGCTGATGAGCAGCCGTTTACCGCTGAAAGTTTGAGACTGAATATCGTGAGAGGTGCAACTTTCCAAATTGAAGTGCCTAAATTGGTTAATTGTGAGCAGACGTTTAATCGCGTGGTATTAATTGCCCAACAGATGGCCAATAGCATCGGTGCGCAAATGGTGGATGACAATCAACGGCCATTGGGCACAACACAAATAGAAAAAATCAGACAACAACTTAAAGTGATTCATACGGCAATGGTCGAACGTGAAATCACACCTGGTAGCAACATTAGTCAGCGTTTATTTAGCTAAGCATGTTAACGGTTGAAGCAGCGCGTCAGCAGATAGCAGAGCTGATTGCTCAAATCGCACGATACGACCGCGAATACTATCTACTTGATTCGCCATCTATTACAGATAATGAATATGATGGGATTTATCGTCAATTACTTGATTTAGAAGCACAATTCCCGCAGTTAATTTTACCTGAATCACCCACTCAGCGCGTCAGTGGTGGCGCGTCAGAGGAGTTTAGTAGCGTACAACATCGACAAGCGATGTTGTCGCTCAATAATGTCTTTTCAGATGAAGAGCTGCTTGCATTTGATAAGCGTATTCGTGAGGGTTTGGGTGTTGCCTCAGTTCAATACGCCGTTGAACCTAAATTTGACGGGTTAGCCATTACTTTAACTTATGAAAATGGCAACTTTGTACAGGGTGCTACGCGTGGTGATGGTTATACAGGTGAGAATGTCACGCATAACTTACGTACCATTAGCACCATTCCTGCCAAATTAGCGATTGATAACCCGCCAGCATTATTAGAAATTCGTGGTGAAGTGCTGATGTTTAAGCAAGATTTTGAGCAATTAAATGCGGCGCAAACAAAAGCTGGCGCCAAGCTGTTTTCTAATCCACGCAATGCTGCAGCGGGTAGCTTACGTCAATTGGATGCAAAAATAACCGAAACTAGACCATTAAGTTTTTTTGCTTATGGTTTGGGCGAGGCGAAGGGCATTCCAACGTTAAAATCACATGCAGAAGCCATGGATTATCTTGCACAATTAGGTTTTCCCGTTTGTGATTTACGTGCGACTGTTACTGCTTATGATGGCTTAAAAACCTATTATGATGACATCGGCAACCAACGTGCTAGTTTGGCGTTTGATATTGATGGTGTGGTGTATAAAGTGAATGCTTTTGCCCAGCAGAATGAATTAGGTTTTGTATCACGTGCGCCACGTTGGGCAATCGCGCATAAATTTCCCGCAGAAGAAGCAACAACGCTGGTAGAAGATATTACGGTGCAAGTGGGTCGGACAGGTGCAATTACGCCTGTGGCGCGCCTTAAACCAGTTTTTGTGGGTGGCGTTACTGTGACTAATGCAACCTTGCATAATGAAGATGAAATGTTGCGCAAAGATATTCGCATTGGCGATACGGTGATTGTACGTAGGGCTGGCGATGTGATTCCTGAAGTGGTTTCTGTTTTGTTAGCGCAGCGCCCATCAAGTGCGCGAAGCTTTATCATGCCAACGCACTGTCCTGAATGTAACTCGCACATTGAGCGACCAGAGGATGAAGCAGTTGCGCGCTGTACTGGCGGCTTATATTGCCCTGCGCAACGCAAACAAGCCATTAGCCATTTTGCATCACGACGTGCGATGGATATTGAAGGCCTAGGTGATAAGTTAGTGAGTCAGCTAGTCGATGCTGAGCTGTTAACTTCCGTCAGCGATATTTATCAGCTAACCGTTACACAATTAGCCGATTTAGAGCGCATGGCGCAAAAGTCCGCACAAAACGTAGTGGATGCTATAGCAAATAGCAAAAAAACGACGCTAGCGCGCTTTATTTATGCCTTAGGTATCCGCAATGTAGGTGAAGCGACAGCAAAAGATCTAGCCAATCATTTTGGTGCTTTAGATAAGCTGCTGAAAGCGAATACAGAAGATTTATTAGCTGTGAATGATGTTGGGCCGATTGTTGCAGAGTCGATATTGCAATTTCTTGCTGAGCCACATAATACAGACGCCATTCAGGCGATGATGGCAAGTGGCGTCACATGGGAAGAGCATGACGGCAAACAGCAGGCGAGTGGTATCCTGCTAGGTAAGACATTAGTATTAACAGGCACGTTGCCAACCATGTCGAGAGATGAAGCAAAAGCCTTAATTGAGGCGGCTGGCGGTAAGGTAAGCGGTAGTGTTTCTAAAAAAACACATTATGTCGTTGCTGGTGCTGAAGCCGGGAGTAAGTTAGAAACTGCAGTCAGTTTAGGTATTACGATATTAGATGAATTAGGTTTAAAAGTGTTGCTTGCAAAAGACAGCGATGCAACTAAGGTGGCTGATAGCGAGTCAGACATGAATCATCAAACAGAAAGTCAACAAAAGGATTTATTTTAGGATGAAAATGCAATTAAAAAATACATTAGCAATCGCTTGTACTTCTTTGTTTTTAATCAGCTTTAATGTGAGCTCTGCAGAAGTTTCTGCGGAAATTAAAGCGTGTAATGATGCGGTGAATGAAGGTAATGCAAAAGGCGCTTTAGTGCAAACAGAAGCGATTTTAAAAGAAAACGCCACTGATTATGAAGGTTTGTTATGCAAGGGCAGAGCGTTAAGTTTGCAAGGTAATTACACGGATGCGTTGGCTGCAATGGAGTTGGCAGCGAATTCAACTGAAGATATTTTTGCTAAAACAGTTTCTTATATCCTCATTGGTAATTTACACAAGGCTAACAATAAAACAGAAGCCGCAGTGGCGAGCTATAAGAAAAGCATAGCGTTAAGTGAACAGAAGGCGAATAAAACATACACGCGCATGAGTTATAACCTAATTGGCGATGCTTATTTTGATGCCAAAGATAACAATCCTGCTTTAGACAATTATTTAATTAGCATGAGCTTAGCCAACAACGATAACGAACGCGGCGAAAGCTTTGAGAACTTAGCAAAAACGTATCATGCATTGGGTAATCATGACAAAGCAATTGAGTTCCAGCTGAAAGCGACTGTCATGCAAAAGCAAGCGGGTTCTTTAACCGATTATGCTGATTCAACTTTATTACTTGGACAATACTTTTATGATGCAAAAGAATATTCACATGCAGAAAGAAACTATAAAAGACTGGCACAATTTGCTAAAGATAATGGTGGGGCTTATTACGAAGCCAAAGCCAATTACCGTTTAGCAGAAGCCATGTTTGCCAATGGTGATAAAGCGGGAGCAAAAGCACTATTTGTTGAAGCAGATCAGTTAGCCAAAAAAATTGGCGCTAAGCAATTAGTTGCAGAAATAGAAGCCGCGCAGAAAAAACTAAACATTTAGTCGTTTCACTGTAAGGATTTTGGTTGTGTTGCGACTAAACGGTATCTGAAACCTATTATTTAAGGTAATCAATGATTATTGTTAACCAATCTAAGCAGAATCCGAGTGATATTCAATCTTCTGAAATCACATCTAAAACAGTATTTGATAATCGTCGCCAATTCATCAAATTAGCAGCTGGATCTGGCTTACTCGCTGGTGCTGGCTTGCTGAGTCTAAAAGCCAAAGCAGCCAATATCTCAGGCGGGGTGACGAGTGGTGATGCAAGACTGGTTGGCCGTGCAAATGCGCCAGCGCAACCAATAGCAGCATTGAAAAAAGGTGAGATTTATAATCCTCGCCAAAAAATAGCAGGCGTTAAAAAATCTGCTTATGGCAAAGGTTTAGAAATTGATACTTATAAAAATATCACAACCTACAATAACTATTATGAGTTTGGCACTGATAAATCTGATCCTGCTGTTCAAGCCAGGACATTTCAACCACAACCTTGGTCGATTAGCATTGAAGGCGAAGTCAAAAAAGCTAAAACGATTAGCCTAGAAGACTTAATGAAGTTAACCACGCTCAAAGAACGTATCTATCGTATGCGTTGCGTTGAGGGTTGGTCAATGGTCATTCCTTGGGTAGGCTTGCCGTTAGCAAGTTTGGTTAAATGGGCTGAGCCGACCGGCAATGCGAAATATATCGAATTTGTTACCGCTAACGATAGAGAAAATATGCCAGGCGTTAACTCGCCTATATTAGACTGGCCGTATACCGAAGCGCTACGTATGGATGAAGCGATGAATCCACTCGCATTAATTGCAGTTGGCCTCTATGGTGAGTTGTTGCCCAATCAAAACGGCGCGCCAGCGCGTTTAGTGGTGCCATGGAAATATGGTTTTAAAGGCGGAAAATCGATTGTCAACATTCGTTTTGTTGAAAAAATGCCACGCACTACTTGGATGAAAGCAGGGCCTTCAGAGTATGGTTTTTATGCCAACGTTAATCCTAATGTTGATCATCCACGATGGTCACAATCAACGGAGCGACCAATTGGTGGTGGCTTATTTGGTGGGCGCATTAGAACCAAAATGTTTAATGGCTATGAATCAGAAGTTGGGCAATTATATGCTGGCATGGATTTGAAAAAGAACTTCTAATTGTCAAAATACTATGAATAAAAATCTTATTATCGTTGTGAAATCTATTATTTGGCTATTGGCGTTAATCCCTGTCGTGCGCTTATTTTGGTTAGAATTCACCAATGATCTAGGGGCAAATCCAGTTGAATTTATTGAGCATTCTACTGGCACTTGGGCATTGGTGTTTTTACTTGTGAGCCTATCTATGACGCCAATACGCTTGTTAACTGGGCAAGTGTGGCAGATTCAAGTAAGAAGATTGCTTGGGCTATGGATGTTTTTCTACGCTTGTTTACATATCATCACTTACGTATGGTTAGATTTCAATTTCTTATTCGATGAAATGGTCAAAGATGTATTGGAACATCCGCGCATTTTAGTTGGATTCGCCGCTTTTGTATTAACGATTCCTTTAGCAGTTACTTCAAATAATGTCATGATGAGAAAGCTAAAGACCAAGTGGAAAACTTTGCATAAAACGGTCTACCTTATTGCAATATTGGCTGTCGTACACTTCTTATTACTGGTCAAAAAAGATTTAACCGAGCCATTTTATTACACAGCAGTATTACTGTTGTTATTTGGCATTCGGATTTATTTTAAATATAAAACAAATGTAATATCAGTGACGAACAAAAAATAGGTAACTTAAAAGGGGAGTGACATGGCAGTATTTAAGCAAGCTAAAAGTTTTTACTGTTGGGCAGTACGTATTCTAGAAAAATTTAATACTTGGTTGCCGCAACTGTTTTTAAGGTTAGTTCTGGCATGGGAATTTGGCGAAGCTGGCTTTGAAAAACTACATGGTGAAAATTGGTTTGCTAACATTACGTTTCCTTTTCCTTTCAACTTAGTATCGCCAGAATTTAGCTGGCACTTATCCACCTTTTTTGAAATTGTTGGCGCATTTGCATTGGTGCTTGGTTTGGCTACACGATTTTTCTCTGCATCCTTGATTGTGTTAACCATTGTTGCAATTGCTGCTGTACATTGGCCAGATAGCTGGAGCACGTTCGCTGAACTTTGGAAGGGTTATGCAATCACAGACAAAGGTTTCGGTAATTACAAATTACCATTACTTTATTTAATGATGTTTTTACCACTACTATTCGGTGGTGCTGGAAAACTGAGTTTAGATAATTTCTTTACACGCAGGTGATAGGTGATTCAATGCAGTATCAAAAGACACAAGAGGCGATTAAACAATTATCTGCAGAGCAATATCGAGTAACACAAGAGAATGGCACTGAGCGGCCATTTACAGGTGAATATGACGAACATTTTGAACCTGGTATTTACGTCGATATTGTTTCTGGTGAGCCGTTATTTGCCTCATCAACAAAGTTTAATTCGGGTTGTGGCTGGCCATCTTTTGCCAAGCCAATTAACCATGAAAATATAGCAGAGTTGCATGATCAGTCACATGGGATGAGACGAACCGAGGTGCGCTCTAAACATGGTGATAGCCATCTTGGCCATGTGTTTCCGGATGGTCCTGCCAGTATGGGTGGTTTGCGCTACTGCATCAATTCTGCAAGTTTGCGCTTTATTGCAAAAGAAAATATGCAGGCAGAAGGCTATGGCGATTATTTAAATCAAGTAACTGAGAATATTTAATGCTTAAGCAAAACCTTGCTTAAGCATTAAAGCGGCACAGAAGTTTAAGAGACTTCCTCTGCCGCTAATAATTTGGCACGTTTTTTCAGCACAACAATTAAGGTAATTAGCCCAATGATGAGCATTATAAATGGGCCAAACCATAGTAGAGCGGTGCTAGCATTCACAGGTGGACGAAAAGTCACAAAGTCGCCATAGCGTGCGACTAAATAAGCCACCACTTCTTCATCTGTCTTTCCAGTTTCAATTAGCTTACGAATTTCATTACGTAAATCCTGTGCCAGCGGCGCGTCTGAATCAGCTAAAGTGCTGTTTTGACAGACGAGACAACGTAACTCAGTCGATAGCTTTTTTAATCGTGCTTCTACTGCAGGGGATTTGCTGAATTGGTCTTGCGCAAAGCTTGTTGTATGAAAGCTGAATGCACTCACAAACAATGCTAATGCAATAAAAATATGGCGCAGCGCTATCATGCGTCAAGCTCCTTCAGTAATGGCAAGATTTTATCGCGTAACGATTCTGGGGTAATTGGCCCAATTTGCTTATAACGAATAATGCCTGCTTTATCAATCACATAAGTCTCTGGCACACCATAAACGCCATAATCAATACCAATTCTGCCATCTGCATCATTAGCCGTAATAATGTAAGGATTACCCATTTTATCGAGTACATCTAGCGCATCTTGTTCAACATCTTTATAAGCAAGCCCATATAGAGGAATGTCGTGCGCTAGCATCTCAACTAAAAGAGGGTGCTCTTCACGGCAAGCGACACACCAAGATGCCCATGTATTCAGCAGCCAGACTTTACCCTTCATGTCTGCAGTCGAGAATGTTTTACTTGGGTCGCCTAATACAGGCGCCTCAAAAGCAGGTGCAGGCTTGCCTATTAATGGTGAAGGCACTTCTCTAGGGTCGAGAAATAAGCCTTTTCCAAGGAAGCCAACCAATATAAAAAACAAGACAAGAGGAATTAGAAATTTTAATTTCATGCGGTAATACTCTGTTCGTTAAGCACTTTTTTAATTCTGTAGCGCTTATCGGTCATGGTTAGTATGCCGCCTAATCCCATTAAAACGCAACCTAACCATATCCACTGCACAAATGGTTTAAAGTAAACGCGAATACTCCAGCCGCCTTCTTCCAACTCTTCTCCTAGCGAAATATAAATATCTCTCACCGGATTAATTGAAATAGATGCTTCGGTCATCACTGCGCCTTGTACTGGATATAAACGCTTTTCAGGGGTTAATAACGCAACCTGTTTGCCTTCTTTGCTGACGTAAAACTGACCTTGCTTAGCTATATAGTTCGGACCTCTGATAGGTAAAATACCTTCAAATTTAAAGTTATAACCATTAATTACTTTGGTTTCACCATTTTGCATAGTGATGTCATGTTCGCGCTCGTAGCCTTTTACCATGGTGACGCCCACAATAAAAATAGCAAGACCAAAATGGGCCAGCAACATGCCATTATAAGCACGACCAAACGTTTTCAATTTTTGCGTTAATGTGCCGGATGGAATGGCATCTAAACGCAATTTCATCGAAGTAAATACAGAGCTCATTACCCAAAAAGCCATCAACAAACCAACAAAAATCATCGGGCTTAATCGTCCCATGATGCTTGGCACGATCAATGCACTAATGACGCTAATGCCTAAGGCCCATTTAAGTTTGCTAGCCATGTCTGGTACTGATGCTTTTTTCCAGTTAGCAATTGGCCCAATACCCATTAAGAAAATACCTGGCACCATAATCGCCACAAAAACGGTATCGAAATAAGGAGGGCCTACAGAAATTTTACCCATATTCATCGCATCAATCAGCAGCGGATACAGTGTGCCAAGTAATACCGCACCAGTCGCCGTAAATAGCACCACGTTGTTGGTCAATAATAGCGATTCGCGTGAGACTAAATCAAACTTCTCACCTAAGCCAACTGATGGTGCGCGTAAAGCAAATAATGTTAGCGCACCGCCAATAACAATCACTAAGAATAATAGAATAAATAAACCGCGACTTGGATCTGTTGCAAAGGCATGAACAGAAGTCAGCACGCCTGAGCGCACTAAGAATGTACCGAGTAAGCTCAATGAAAAAGCACAAATGGATAATAGAACCGTCCATGCTTTAAACGCATTGCGTTTTTCAGTCACGGCTAGTGAGTGAATGAGTGCAGTACCAATTAGCCACGGCATAAAGGATGCATTTTCAACCGCATCCCAGAACCACCAGCCGCCCCAGCCAAGCTCGTAATACGCCCAGCGACTACCTAAAGCAATACCTAATGTTAAAAACACCCAAGCAGCGGTTGTCCAAGGACGTGTCCAGCGCGCCCAAGTGACATCTAAGCGACCATCTAATAAGGCGGCAATGGCAAATGCAAACGCGACCGAGAAGCCAACATAACCCATATAAAGCAGAGGAGGGTGGAACACCATACCTGGATCTTGTAGTAATGGATTTAAATCACGACCATCGAACGGTGCTGGGAAAATGCGCTCGAACGGGTTTGATGTAAATAAAATAAATAGGATAAACCCAACGGATATCAAGCCCATAACAGCCAATAAACTGCTTCTGAAGCGCAATGGTAACTCTTTAGCAAAGAAGGTAACCGCTAGCGTCCATACCGCTAGAATTGACACCCAAAACAACATTGAGCCTTCGTGACCGCCCCAAATTGCGGCTAATCTAAACATCAGCGGTAAGTTAGAGTTTGACGTGGTTGCAACGTAATAAACTGTGAAGTCATTGGCATAAAAGGCATAATCTAAAATGATAAATGACAGAATGACGAGCAATGACTGTACGCGCGCCATTGGCGTTGCAAAAGCGAATAGTTTTTCATTATTTTTTGGCAAGCCTGCCAAAGGTAAAACACCTTGCAACACAGCAACGACTAAGGCGAGAATGAGGGCGTAATGGCCGATATCTGGCATCATTTCACTTCTCCCGCTGTTGCTTTATATTGTTGTGCTTTTTCTAAAGCATCGGCTGCTTCTGGCGGCATGTAGTTTTCATCATGTTTTGCCAATACTTGGTCTGCAATAAACACACCGTTTGGACCTTGTTTTCCTTGAGCTACCACGCCTTTTCCTTCTTTAAATAAATCAGGCAAAATGCCTGTGTACACAACGTCCATGGTTTTGATTGTATCCGTCACCGTAAAGTGAACTTCAGTGCCGTTTCTTTTGATACTGCCAGCTTCAACCAGTCCGCCAATACGAAAATTACCTTGCTGCGGCGATTTGCCTTCTGCCACTTCAGTTGGTGAGAAAAAGAACACCAAATTACTTTGAAAAGATTGCAATAATAAGGTTGCGGCAATAGCAAGCAATGCGATACCTGCCACAATAATTGCAATGCGTTTATGACGTGATTTCATTTACAACAAATCCTTTATTTTTTCATTACTTAATCGACGAGCGCGCAAAAGAAATAGCTCTGTTGCCATACACGCAAAGGTGATGCCAAATGATACCCAAACATAAAGGCCATACCCGCCCATTTGTATAAAGTCACTCATGCTTTTCCAATACATTGCTATTCCTTAAACTCGTTTAACCATGCGGTGTTACGTTCTCTATCTTCAATTTCTCTTCGTACGCGTATCAAAATAACCGCCACACTATATAACCAAAATCCTAAGGCCATGATTAACATAGCTTTTAATATGATGGCTGCCATGGAAGGAGACGATGTTAAGTTAATTGAAGAGCCTTGATGTAAGGTATTCCACCATTTAACAGAGAAATAAATAATGGGCACATTAATCACACCGACAATAGCTAAAATCGCACTCGCGCGATCTGAACGCCGTGTATCATCAATCGCTGCCTGCAAAGACATATAGCCTATGTACAAAAATAAGAGGATAAGTTCAGAAGTTAATCGTGCATCCCACACCCACCAAGCGCCCCATGTCGGTTTGCCCCAAAAAGCGCCAGTAACGAGGGCAACAAAAGTGAACATAGCACCAGTTGGCGCGATGCTTTTTGCCATCATATAAGAAAGTTTGGCATTCAGCGTTAAGCCTAAAATAGCATAGCCAGCCATCACCACGTATAGAAACATGGAGAACCAAGCCGCAGGTACATGTACATAAATAATGCGATAAGCATCACCTTGTTGAAAGTCAGTTGGCGCAACCAGTAAGCCAATATACAAGCCATAAACAATCAGGATTGCGGCGCCTGCAGCTAGCCAAGGAATTAGCTTTCCCGCCAGCGGGTAAAAGGTTTGTGGTGATGAGTATTTAAATAAATTCATACAGTTACAACGCTTCCAACACAATCAAGATGACCTGTTTATTATTTAAAAAATGCAATTGACTATTCCACCGCCACTTTTAACGCATAACTTGCCGTTAGTGGCGCAAAGATCATAGCTAATGCCAACATAGCGCCTAATAGCGATAAACCACCTTGAGCACTCATGCCAATGGATATCGAATTGACTGCTCCAGCGCCAAAAACCAGCACAGGGATATAAATCGGCAATACCAATAACGCGATTAAAACGCCACCGCCACGCAACCCCAACGTTAATGCGCCGCCAATACTGCCAATCAGGCTTAATGTTGGCGTGCCCAATAATAGTGAAAAGGCCAACACTTGTAACTCATTGTTTGTTAAGTTAAATTGCAGGCCAATTAAAGGGGCGATTAATACCAATGGCAAGCCAGATAATACCCAATGTGCCAAAATCTTCATCAATGCAATCAACAAAGTTGGCTGGTTCGATATTATAAGCTGTTCTAGGGTGCCATCAACATAATCTGCCTCAAACATACGTGGTAAAGACAGCATGCAAGAAAGTAGGGCGCAGACCCACAAAACACTAGGCGCAATGGCATGTAGTAATTGAGGGTCAGCACCTAGTCCTAATGGAAATAAACTGGCTGCGATAATAAAGAAAAAGAACACGCTCATGATGTCTGAGCGTCGTCGCCAAGCCACAGTGATGTCGCGCATAAAAATGCGGCGCATTAAAGAAAGGGTGCTAATTGGGCGCTTATTCATGCATCGCCTAACTGTAAGTTTTCAATCAAACTCACGTTAAAACTGGGTAGCTGATGGGATGTGAAAATCACCATACCGCCATTATTCACATATTGTTCAATATGTTCCGTTAAGATATTAATCATGCCGCTATCAAGTGCTGTAAAAGGCTCGTCCAATATCCATAACGGCGTATGTTCTGGCGTATCTTGTAGCCATAACTGCGCTAGCGCGATGCGTCTTTTTTGCCCTTGGGATAGCACACGGGTTGGTAAATGAGCGCAACGCCCAACGCCTAATGTTTCCAGCGCACCAATCACTTGTGAGCGATCAGCGGTATAACCAGAGAGTGATAATGAGAATTGGATGTTTTCAATCGCTGTTAAATCATCTTTAAT